>JANMJO010000042.1:0-2997 GCA_031371425.1 Verrucomicrobiales bacterium
CGCGATCGCGCGGTTCAGCCCCGTGATGCAGGCCGTGAAACAATTCGCCGACAACGGCGGCCTCGTCCTCGGCATCTGCAACGGCTTTCAAGTCCTCACCGAAGCCGGCCTGCTGCCCGGCGCGCTCATCCGCAACCGCGATCTGCAATTCCACTGCGAAAACATATTCCTCAAGACCGCCACGAATGATTCGCCGTTCACCAGCCAGATTCCGGCGGGAAAAATTCTCCGCGTGCCCATCGCCCACGGCGAAGGCTGCTATTTCGCCGACGAAGAAACGCTCGCGAAGCTCAAGGCCAACAACCAGATCCTCTGGCAATACTGCGACGCCACCGGAAACCTGACCGACAGCGCGAATCCCAACGGCGCGCTGCAAAACATCGCTGGCGTCTGCAATGAAAAGCGCAACGTGGCCGGCCTGATGCCGCATCCCGAACGCGCCTGCGAACCGCTGCTCGGCAGCGACGACGGCAAATGGATTTTCGAAAGCCTCTTCGCTGCGCTCAAAAACAAAACCGTCGCCGCTGCGGCGTAACAAAATGAGCCGTGATGAAATTAAGCAGACGATTGATGACTTTCTGTTGCTCGTTGAGAAAGGCTGCGGCTCTGCGGAAGAAAACGAGGTGAAGTTGAAGCTGTTGTTGGACAATCTCGCGCTGGCTCAACATTTCGTTACTTACAAGTTTGACGAGAAAGATTACGCCGATGCTCCAGACAGGGCACACGACGAGTTGCGAAAATTGGTGACGTCTCAGTTTCCGAATTATGGCTACTACAATGTTGCTGAAGATGTGACACAGAAGATTGGCGAGAGTGACACCAATGTTGGTGATGCGATAGATGACCTTGCGGACATTGCTGGTGATTTATACGAAACAAAATGGCGTTGGGAAACCAACAGCATTGAAGACGGCCTTTGGCATTTCAAAAATAATTTTGAAAGTCACTGGTCACACCACTTGAGAGGATTGCAGATTTATTTGCTCAACGTTGAGCGTGGCACTTAAGCATTTTAATTCCGTGAATACCCGTTTGACTCAGCGAAAGAATTCCGCCGTCGCCCGCGCGAACCAAAGCGCGGGGCGGTCGAATTACCGCGCGTGGTCGGGCGGCATCGCGGCGTTGCTGGCGGAAATGCCTCTCATTAACACCCGGCTTCAGCCGGATGCATTGCTCGCAGAACGACGACGAGCCGTTTTAACGGCTTCCCGCCCGCACGAGAAACCGTTGAAACGGTTTCCGGCGTCCACCCGCCATGACACCGGGCTGAAGCCCGGTGTTAATGAGACGCAGATTTGTCAGGCAGTGTCTGACAAATTTCCCATCACGGAGATTTCGCAGACGCTGTCTGCGAAATTTGAAATTTGTGGGACAGCGTCCCACAAATCTGCGACCACGATTTCCGCGACACCGTCGCGGAAATTAGATGCACCAAAAAAATTTAAGCCATGACCGAACCCGCCATCACCCCAGAGTTGGTTGCCAAGCACAAGCTCACGCCGGAAGAATACGCAGAATCTTGCCGATGTGCGTATCGAACCAATTCAATGAATCGCGTGCTTTGACAGGGGTGGTTCAAAATGCTAAAACATAATCGTGAAGCTGGATTTCAATCCTGAACGGTTAGGCCGGTTCTGCCGTGAGCGTGGCATCGCCCGGCTGGAGCTGTTCGGGTCGGCTTTGCGTGACGACTTTCGGGATGAAAGCGATGTGGATTTGCTCGCGACGCTGCGACTGGACGCGCATCCGACGTTGCTCGATTGGGCGGATATGCAGGAGAAGCTGGCGGAACTGTTTGGCCGGTCAGTGGATTTGGTGAGCCGCCGCGCCATCGAAAACAGCCGCAACCGCTATCGCAAACATTCCATCCTCACCACCGCGACTCAAATTTATGCGGAAGGATAACGCTTACTTGGAGGACATCCTGGAAGCGGCCAAGTCCATCCAGCGTTTCACTGGCGGAGTTTCTTTGGAGGCTTTTAAGGCGAACGAGGAAAAATACGAGGCGGTAAACCGGAAGTTTGAAATTATTGGTGAAGCCGCCCGCCGCCTCTCTCCCGAAGGTCGCAACCTCTTTCCTGAAATTCCCTGGAGGCTTCTCACGGCGATGCGAAATATTCTCATCCATGACTATGACGACGTGGATTTGAATGTGGTTTGGGACACAATCGCGCGCGACCTTCCGCCGTTGATTGTCCATTTGGAAACTTATCTGACTGCAAACCCGCCGCCGAAATCCTGATTGCTCGAAAGCCTGCCTTCGTTTTCCAAAACTCAAACTTGCGGTATGCGTTGACGGCTGCTTCTGGCATGACTGCCCCAACGTCGTTCCATAAGAATCAGAGCGGCGACTCGTTTGATTTTGGTTTTTGATTTCCAAGCGTGACTAAAAGTTTTACTTTGTCCGAATTGAAATGAGCTTCGCCCGGAAATTGACGCGCGATTTGCAAAGTTCGAATGAATTAAATTATTTCCCATGACCGAACCCGCCATCACCCCAGAGTTGGTTGCCAAACACAACCTCACGCCGGAAGAATACGCCCACGCCGTGGAAATCCTCGGCCGCACGCCGAGCTACACCGAGCTGGGCATCTTTTCCGTGATGTGGAGCGAGCATTGCAGCTACAAAAACACCAAGCCGTTGCTCAAGACCTTCCCCACCAAATCGCCCAAGATTCTCGTCGGCGCGGGCGAGGAAAACGCCGGCATCATTGACATCGGTGACGGCATCGCCATCGCGTTCAAGATCGAGTCGCACAACCATCCGAGCGCGGTCGAACCGTTTCAGGGCGCGACCACCGGCGTCGGCGGCATCGTGCGCGACATCTTCACGATGGGCGCGCGGCCGGTGTGCGCGGTGAACTCATTGAGGTTTGGGCCGATTGTGGAGGATTGTCCGCCCTCACCCGCCATAGCCGCTGTCGCTACTCCCCCAGGAGAGGGAGAAACGGTTTCCGCTGCCGGGCAAGCCCGAACGCTTTCGGATTCAAGTGCGGC
>JANMJO010000062.1:0-5202 GCA_031371425.1 Verrucomicrobiales bacterium
CAGCGGCTGGAAAAGATAGAGGCGAACGTCGCGCACTTGGAGTATCAGGTGGAGCAGCTCAACGGCGTCATCATCGCGCAAGGCAAGCTCGTGGAGCGGTTGAAGAAGGAAGTGCAGAAGCAATCCACGCTGCTGGAGGCGAAGGAGCTGGAGCAGATAAAATCAAACAACACCAAGCCGCCGCATTATTCGTGAGAAGCTAGGAGTTGGGAGTTGGAAGTTGGAAGTTGGAAGTTGGAAGTTGGGAGTTGGAAGTTGGAAGTTGGAAGTTGGGAGTTGGGAGTTGGAAGTTGGGAGTCTGCGTTGCGCAATGGCCGCCCTTTTCCAAATTCTAACTCCTAGCTTCCAACTTCTCTTCTGCTAAATTGCTCGCGTGAGTTTTGTCGCTGAATTTAATTCCCTCCCGCTCGCGTCGCTGGTGTTGCGGGCGCAGACGGCTTCCTTGACCGCCGCCCGCGAGGCGCTCGCGAAGGAGCGGCTTTCCCTCGCCGATTTCGCCCAGCTCATCTCGCCCGCCGCCGGCGAATTGCTCGAGCACATGAGCCGTCGTTCGCAGGCGCTCACGCAGCAGCGCTTTGGCAAGGTCATCCGCCTCTTCGCGCCGCTCTACATTTCCAACGAGTGCATCAACAACTGCAAATACTGCGGCTTCTCCCGCGACAACGCCATCCTCCGCGTCACGCTCTCCGTGGATGAGGTGCGCCGCGAAGCCCGCGCGCTTGCGGCGCAAGGTTTCCGCAACATCCTGCTCGTCGCGGGCGAACACCCCAAGTTTGTTTCCAACGGCTACATGGCGGAATGCGTCGCCGCGCTGCACGAAGAAATCCCCAGCGTCTCGCTCGAAGTCGGGCCGATGGAGACGGAGGAATACCGTCCGCTCGTCGCCGCCGGCGCGGACGGGCTCGTCGTGTATCAGGAAACTTACGACCGCGCGCTCTACGATGACCTGCACACTTCCGGCCCGAAGAAGAATTTCGATTGGCGGCTCGAAACGCCCGAGCGCGGCTACGCGGCGGGCTTCCGGCGCATCGGCATCGGCGCGCTGTTCGGGCTGGCGGACTGGCGCTACGAGGCGTTGAGCGTGGCGGCGCACGCGGAATATCTGCTGCGGAATTGTTGGAAAGCCTCGCTCACCATCTCGCTGCCGAGGATGCGGCCGTGCGCGGGAGAGTTCCAGCCGCTCACGCACATGACCGACCGCGAGCTGGTGCAGCTCGTGTGCGCGTTCCGGCTGATGTTCCCCGATGTGGGCCTCGTGCTCTCCACGCGCGAGCCGGCGAAGTTGCGCGACGGCCTTTTCCCGCTAGGCATCACGCTCATCAGCGCGGGCAGCCACACCGAGCCGGGCGGCTACACCGGCGCGGGCAAGGAGAACATCCATCAAACCGTGGGCGGCCGCATCGTGGATTCCGGCGCGAGCGAATGGGCCAAGCCCGTGGCTGGTCAGGCGACGAACGCCACCGGCCAGTTCAACATCGCCGACGAACGTTCTGCTGGGGAAGTCGCCGCGCACATCCGCACGCTCGGCTACGAGCCGGTGTGGAAGGATTGGGACGCGGCGCTGACGACGTGAGGGTCGGGCGGCGGCGGGGTTGAGTCCCGCAGGCTTGTTTCGCGTGCAAATTGTTTTCCCAAGCCCGCAACTTTCAGGCAGTTTGCGTGTTCCTAGTTGAGTCACTGTGACCCAACGGATGAAGTAACATGGCATTTGCCTCCATCAAAGATTTGCTAGCCGACACCACGCTGGCTGCGCCCGCTCAATTCGATGAGTGGCGCACGGCGTGGGGCGTGGCGGCGGAAAGCGGTTCACAGGAGCCGCTGCTGAACTTCATCTGCCGCGAGCGCGGATTGAGCGAGGAGCAATTCCTCCAAGCACTCGGCAAACGCCTCAACTGGCCGTTCCTCGACCTCCCCAAACTCACCGTCGCCAACGAAGTCCGCTCGAAAATCTCCACCAAGATCGCTTTCCAATTCGCCGTCATACCCGTCGCGCTGGACAACGGCGTGCTCCAGATCGCCGTCAGCAACCCGTTCGATACCGCCATGCTCAACGCCGTGCGGTTCGATGCGCAAAGCCCCGTGCGGTTCGCGCTCGCACCCAAGGCCGAGATCGAGAAGGCGTTGAAAAAATACTACGGCGTCGGCGCGGAGACGATTGATGAGTTGGGCGATAACGATTCGATGGAACTCGAGATTGCCATTGATAAGGAAATCACCGAAGGCGATCAGGAGGCGAGCGTCATCAAGTTCGTCAACCAGATCATCTGGGAAGCGTTCAAGGACCGCGCCACGGACATCCACTTCGAGCCTGCCGAGGACGAGCTGCGCATCCGCAACCGCATTGACGGCATCCTGCACCAGATTCCGCTGCCGCCGCAGCTCAAGCGCTACCAAGCCGCGCTCATCTCCCGCATCAAGGTAATGAGCGGCATGAACATTTCCGAGAAACGCCTGCCGCAGGACGGCCGCATCAACGTCCGCATCAAGGGCGAGGAAATTGACATCCGCGTTTCCACCGTGCCGACGGTCTATGGCGAATCCGTCTCGCTGCGCTTGCTGACGCGCGGCAAAATCTTTTTGAGCCTGGAAAAACTAGGCTTCTCCCAGCTCGAAGAGAACGCCATCCGCGACATCATCATCAAGCCGCACGGCATCTTCCTCGTCACCGGCCCGACCGGCTCGGGCAAATCCACCTCGCTCTACGCCTTCCTCAGCTCCATCAACTCGGTGCAGAAACGCATCATCACCATCGAAGAACCCGTCGAATACGAACTCAAAGGCATCAACCAAATCGCCGTCCGCTCGGACATCGGCCTCACCTTCGCCGTCGGCCTGCGCCACATCCTGCGGCAAGACCCCAACGTCATCATGGTCGGCGAAATCCGCGACTTGGAGACGGCGGAGATCGCCATCCGCGCCGCGCTCACGGGCCACTTGGTTTTCAGCACACTGCACACGAACGACGCCCCCAGCGCCTTCACCCGGCTCATTGACATGGGCATCGAGCCGTTCCTCGTGGCGTCGTCTGTCGAGGCCGTCATGGCGCAACGTCTCGTCCGCACGATTTGTCCGCACTGCAAGACCGAGAAAAAAGTGGAGCGCGAATATCTCAAGAAGATCGGCTTCCCGGCGGCGGAGATTGACGCCGCCACCTTCTGGTATGGCGTGGGCTGCGAGCAATGCCGCCAGTTCGGCTACCAAGGCCGGCAAGGCATCTACGAATTGCTGCTCGTCACCGAAGCCATCCGCCCGCTCATCATGAACCGCGCGAACGCCACCACCATCGCCCAGCGCGCGATGGAGGCCGGCATGAGAACGCTCCGCACCGACGGCTGGAACAAGGTCAAGGCCGGCAAGACCACCATCGAGGAAGTCTTGCGCGTGACGCAGACCGAGGAACACATGACCGCGCTCGGCGACGATACCAAGACGGAGATTTGGA
Organism: Verrucomicrobiales bacterium; assembly: GCA_031371425.1. Lineage (GTDB taxonomy): Bacteria > Verrucomicrobiota > Verrucomicrobiia > Limisphaerales > JAFMIX01 > JAFMIX01. The sequence goes on from JANMJO010000062.1 coordinate 3,443, forward strand.
CGAGACGTTGATATGGCGCGCTGGCATTCATGTAATATTTTGCAGGCCGGTGCGACCACGCGCCGCGTCTGGCAGTTCGATGCCCGCAAGGCCGCGCTGACCCTCAACCGCGAGCAGGCCGCCGCCGCCGGGCAGCCGTTGCCGGAGAAGCTCATCGCCAAAAGCTGGACCACACTCTGGCAGCCCAAGCTGAACGTCGCGTGGATCGCCTCCGAACACGTCTTCCTCCGCGTCGTCCACCTGCCGCAGGCCGACCTCGCGGAGACGCGCGCGATGGTCGAGTTCCAGTTGGAAAAACTTTCGCCCATCCCCGTCACTCAGATGGTGTGGAGTCTCCACGTCCTGCCCCTGCCGGCGGAAACAAAAGCCCCAGCACCCATCGAGGGAGAAAAGGAAAAAGAAGTCCTCCAGACCATCATCGTCGTCATGGCCGAGCGCAACCTCGTGGAGGAATTTCTCGGCAAGCTGGAAAAAGACGGCTTCCTCGCCGACCGCCTCGAAGTGCCGCTGATTGACCAATTGCAGAACACCACCGCCGCCAGCGCAACAGCAGCAAACGCGTGGGTCTATCTCGACAACGAAACCCGCAGCGCACTCGTCGCCTGGTGGTTCGGCGGCAGCCTGCAAAACCTCGGCTTCATCCATCTGCCCACAGACAAAACAGCCGTGGAACTCCTGCGCGAACAACTCGTGCAAATGACCTGGGCTGGCGAACTCGAAGGCTGGCTCACCGCCGCGCCGCAGTGGCACCTCGTCGTCACCGGCGGCAACGAAGCGGAATGGCAGGCGCTCTTCAACACCGCCCTCGAGACCTCCGTCAAGCTCGTCCCGCCGCCGCCCATCGGCCAGCTCGCCGCCGCCACCGCCACGCGCGCCACGCGCTCCGAAGATTCCGCCAATATTTTACCCGCCGAATATTCCACGCGCTACCGCCAGCAACTCGTTGACCGCCTCTGGATGCGCGGCCTGCTCACCGTGCTGGGAATATACGGCGTGGGCGTGATGACTTACTTCATCGCGCTGCAATTCCTCCTCTACCAGACACGCGGCGTGGAGAGCCAGAAGGCCGACCTCGGCAACGGCTACACCAACGCCATCCAGCTCAAAGCGCGTTATGGCATTTTGAAGGACCGGCAGGATCTGAAATACGCCGCGCTCAATTGCTGGCAGACCACCGCGCAGCTCCTGCCCGAAGGCGCGACCCTCAACGGCCTCGACTTCCGCGACGGCAAGAAGCTCATGCTCACCGGCACCGCTGGTTCAGACCAAGCCATCGAACTCACCCGCTTCAGCGACGCCATGCGCAAAGCCGAGATCGGCGGGCGTCTCCTGTTCAACCGCGTGGACTCGCCCATCTACAATCAGAACCCCGGCAGCACCACCGTCTCCTGGAGCTTCGCCTGCGAAATCAACCACGCGGAGGAAACGCCATGACCAATCCGCTCGACAGATTGAACCTGCGCCCCTTCGAGCGCCGCCTCGTCGTCGGCATCCTCGTCGTCGTGTTCATCGTCATCAACATCGTCTGGGTCTGGCCGCGCTTCAAAGACTGGGGCGAAACCAAGGACCGGCTCGAAGGCGCACGCGGAATGCTCGTCGCCTACGAAGCCGCCATCGCCCAGAAAGGCGACTACGAGAAAAAAATCAAAGAGTTCGAATCCGAAGGCGCCGTCGTTGCCGCCGACGACCAAGCCAACCAGTTCCTCCGCACCGTGCAGAATCAGGCCGCCGTCAGCGGCGTCAGCATCTTGAGCAACTCA
>JANMJO010000065.1:0-6671 GCA_031371425.1 Verrucomicrobiales bacterium
CTGTGCCCGAGGGTCAGCCGCAGCGCGTGGAAAATTCACGAGCGCCGGATTAAACGGGTAGCACAGGCAACCTGCCTGTGCCGTCCGGCTACCAGCCGGACGGAACGTGAGGGCGACGGGCACTTTCAAGCAGCGATCAGCAAGCAGCAGTCAGAAAAGTTCGCACGGCCTTTCCCATTCCGAACGGCTGGTAGCCGCTCGGCACAGGCCAGTGGCCTGTGCTACCCATCGCCGTGACCGCCGCGACTTCGGTGTTCAGGTTTAACTGCGTGCTGCGGCTGACCCTGCGACACAGCCGCGCTCCGGTTCATTTGTCGTAAGAGACGAGGTGACGAGACTCAAATTGAAGAAAAGTTAGAGACTCCTCACGTCGCCTCTTCACGTCGTCTCCTACGAGATGATTGCGCGAGTCGCGGAGCGACGGAGGGAAATTAGCCAGCTACGAAGTGGCTGGTGGCGATGCGCAGAATGGCTTCGTGCTGAAGGCACGATGGAGGGCGCGAATGTTCCGGCGTCCTTTTCCGCCTACGCGGCGCGCCAAAGCGCCGCTCCGGCGCGACGGCGGCAGGACGGAAATTTGTTGGGGGCGTTACCAGACACTTCGTGTCTGGCTAATTTCCAGTTGTCCCGGCCGGGACGAAAATGTTTTAACCGCGAAAAACGCCAACCACGCGAACCGGAAAATCCCAAAGGGATTTCATCATTCAGCCCAGCGTTGACGCGATGAAATCGCGGCTACGCTGGGTGGCGAATCAAAATGACATCAACCCTGAAGGGGTTGAATCATTCCGCGAAACGACGATGCAACCCCGTTGGGGTTGAAAATAATTTGGGATGGTTGACCTAGGGTAGCTCGTTCCTCGCAACCCTAGGCTGAATGATTTCATCCCGTTGGGATGATGAGGTAGGGCGGGCAGTCCTCTGCCCGCCGCCGATTGCCAACAGACGCGCTCGGATTCACGACGACGGCGCGCACGGAGTGACGCGCCCTACCTGCCGATTGAAGTGCGCAAATCGTTTTCCAGCCGGCTTGTCGCGCCGAAGTAAAACGTAGGCGGAGCGAAGGCGCGTTCAAAGGCGTCGTGGTTCTTCCTGTTCGAGAAATCGGGGATGGGGCATCAGCTAACTAGATCGCGACTAAACTTCGCAGCGTCCTGAATCAGCTTCTCCACGTCCGGCGGCACGGACAAAGCAGTGAGGGTGAAGAGTAGGAATATGAAAAGTGACGATGGTTTCATGTTTCGCATTATTTTTTGAAAATAATTCTTGATGCAGGGATATTTAATTTTTCGATAGGCAGTTGGTCTTCCCCTTCACGAAGCATGACAAGCTTTAGTCCGTCGCGGTCAATCAAGAAAATGAAACTCAAAGGGTTCTCGGTCACTCCTCGATTGAAGTGCAGTTTCAAAATCCTACCATCTTCTGAAAGTTTCACGTCTTGTGTTTCATAAGGGCCACTGTCACCTCCTAAGAAATAGGAGAATTTGGCGCTCATTGTTGATGTTTCAGAATTAAGTCCGACAATTATTGTTCTTGTGGTGCGATCGACTCCTGAGTCTGACTCCTCAATCCATCTCCCTGTCAACCATTCCTTAATTTCCGAAATCTTTTTTCCCTGTTCTTCCGCTTGGGTCTTGGCAATCGTGGCGTAGTCGTCCACCAGCCAGCCTTTCCGCTTCAAACCAGACATGGCTTTCAACGCTTTCGTGTCATCCCCATCCAGCACGTTCAGGCGTTTCAACTGCTGGCCGGCTTTCCAGCCGGCTTCCACGTTGTCCGTCTCCATCGCGGCCATCGTCCGCATCACCCAGAGGTTGGTGTAATCGGGATGGCTCGCCACGAACGGCTTGCTTTGCGTGAGAAACTCGTTCAACAGCTTGGTGCGTTTGGCGGCGTCATCCGTCGGTTTGTTCATGTCTTCAATGATGTCGTTCAGCGTGGCATAGAGAAGTTTGTCCTCGCCTTTGAGTTGAGGCGCGGCAGGCAAGGTCGTCCCGACCAGCACCGGCGGCGGTGTGGTGGCGACACCATTTGGCTTGGCGGTCGGTGTTGGGGAAGTGTTGTTGACGCGGAGGGTCTTTGTTTCCGCATCGTCCCGAACGGAATCTTTGTATCCTTGCGGGCTGCTGGAATCGGCTGCTTTCGCGGACAAAGGGGAAGCTGCCAGCGCGGAATCGGAGGCAGGGCTTGAACCCGGTGAAGCAATACGATTGGTTTCTCGCCAATGGGTCAAATTGTAAGTCGCCTTCTCCATGGCCTGACGATCCAGTTCGGACGACGCTTGTTGCTGGAGACGAATCGCTTCGTCGAAAGACTTCATGGCGCTTTGGCTGTCGGTCAAGGTCTGGGCGCGGGCTTGGCGAAGGTTTTTTAGAGATTCATCAATTCTGCCAATCTCGGCCAGAGCCATAGATGCGGGAGTTGTCTTGCCATCCGCCGTAAGCTTGGTGTGATCGCTAAGATTGGGCACAAACTCGTCGCGCCGTTTCATGTATTTCGCAATACTCGCGTCCAGTTCCTTCCGGCTTTTCTCAAAACCATTCGCTGTTTCAATCTTGAGTTGTTTGATTCTGGCAATCTCCTGCGTGATCGCCTTCTTTTTCGCGTCAGAGGAATCGTCCGCAACGGCACGGGCAAAAGGTGAGATCAATAGAACCAGCACCAGCAAGCGGAGGATTTGTTTCATAATGGTTTAGGGTTTGGTTGTTACTACCAGTTTACTTCGGCATCTGCAACCCAACCTTCGCCGCCACTTGCGCCACGTCTTTGTCGCCGCGCTTCATGGTTCGGCAATTCCCAAGTCCCGGCAGATTTTCCGGGCGAGAAATTTGTTGATCTCGGTGTGCCTCGGCACGGCGGAGCGGAGATTTCTGGCGGGGTTTCCCCACCACGAATGATTGCCGCCTTCGCGGATGAGCACACAACCCTGCGTCGCCAGATGCCGGATTAGCTCGCGCCTTTTCACTTGAGGTCACACGAGGATGGCTTGTTCTTCGTAATCCGTTTTGGCGGCGGCGAGCGCGTCCTCGCGATTGAACTCCAATGCTTCCTTCAACGCCGAACGGAGGTTCTTCAAAAGTTCGACGCGGGTTTTGCCCTGTGAATTGACGCCGGGAATTTCCTCCACCCAGCCGATCCACCAGCCGTCGTCCTGCTTGATGATTGCATTAAACGTGCGTTTCATAATTGATTGAACAATACGGAATCACTTCAGCATTTGCAAATTCACCTTCGCCGCCACCTGCGCCACGTCTTTGTCGCCGCGACCGGAGAGGTTCACGATGATGAGCGTATCCTTGCCCAGCTTCGGCGCGCGCACCATGCACTCGGCCACGGCGTGGGCGCTTTCCAGCGCGGGGATGATGCCTTCCAGCCGCGCGAGTTTCATGAAGGCGGCGAGCGCCTGGTCGTCGGTGGCGTAGGTGTATTCGGCGCGGCTGGCGTCGCGCAACCACGCGTGTTCCGGCCCGACGGCGGCGTAGTCCAGCCCGGCGCTGACGCTGTGCGTGGATTGGATCTGGCCGAATTCGTCCTGCAAAATGTAGCTGCGCGTGCCCTGCAACACGCCGAGCGATCCGCCTTGAAACCGCGCCGCGTGCTGCTCGGGCTTGATGCCGAGTCCGCCGGCTTCCACGCCGACGAGTTTCACGGATTGGTCGTCGAGGAACGGATAAAAAAGTCCGATGGCGTTCGAGCCGCCGCCGACGCACGCGATGAGCAGGTCGGGCAGACGGTTTTCTTTTTCCAAAATCTGCGCGCGCGCTTCGTCGCCGATGATGCGCTGAAAATTCCGCACCATCACCGGATACGGATGCGCGCCGTAGGCCGTGCCGAGAATGTAATGCGTGTGGCGGATGTTCGTCACCCAGTCGCGCATGGCTTCGTTGACGGCCTCCTTCAAGGTCTTCTGACCCGCGTGAACCGGCACGACCTCCGCGCCGAGCATTTTCATGCGATACACGTTCAGATCCTGCCGCTGGCAGTCCACCGCGCCCATGTAGATGACGCAGCGCATCCCGAACATCGCGGCGACGGTGGCCGTGGCGACGCCGTGCTGCCCTGCACCGGTCTCGGCGATGATGCGCGTCTTGCCCATGCGTTTGGCGAGCAGGATCTGGCCAATGGCGTTGTTGATCTTGTGCGCGCCGGTGTGGTTGAGGTCTTCGCGCTTGAGATAAATTTTCGCGCCGCCGAGTTCCTTGGTGAGGCGTTCGGCGAAATAAAGCGGCGTGGGGCGGCCGACAAATTCCTTAAGATAATACGACAGCTCGCGCTGAAATTCCGGGTCGTGCTGGGCGCGGAAGTATTCTTCTTCCAGTTCCTGCAACGGGTGCATCAACGTCTCCGGCACATAACGTCCGCCGTATTGGCCGAAGTGGCCGGTGGCGTCGGGTAGATTCAATTGGGCGACTGAACTCATAAATTGATTCTCACGCAAAGGCGCAAAGACGCAAAGAAATTTCTAGCCACAGATGGACACAGATAAACACAGATTCTGAAAACAGCCGGATTTATATCCGTGTGCATCTGTGTTTATCCGTGGTTCATTTCCTTCGCCGCTTGGATAAACGCCCGCACCTTCGCCGCATCCTTCTTGCCGGGCGCGGATTCCACACCGCTGGAAACATCCACACCGAAGGGTCGCACTTGACGCACGGCGGCGGCGACGTTCTCCGGCGTCAGGCCGCCGGCGAGGAAAATGGGGCGGCCAAATTTCTGCGCTTCCACGGCCAAATCCCAATTGAACTTCTCACCCGTGCCGCCGAGGCCGCTGGCGGAATAGGCATCGAGCAGATAGGCGTCGGTCTGATAATCCGGCAGCGCGGCGAGCGAGGCGGAGTCGCGGATGCGGAAGACTTTCATGCTCATCACGCCGAACTGCGTGCAGAACTCCGGCGTTTCCTCGCCGTGGAATTGCAGCATTCCAAGGCCGCACTCGCTGATGGCGCGCTGGATAAATTCCTCCGTCGCGTTGACGAACACGCCGACCTTGGTCAGGGATGGCGGGAGCTGCCGCGCGATTTCCGCTGCGGCTTGCAGCGTGATATGGCGCGGGCTTTTCTCGTAGAACATCAGGCCGATCATGTCCGCGCCCGCTTCGGCGGCGGCGAGGCCATCGGCCACACTCGTGATGCCACAGATTTTGACTTTGACGTTCATTGACGGGGCAGCATCCCATTTCGCGGTTGGAATCTCAACTCCGTTCACAGTCCATTCGCACTCTGGAAAGCGACTGCGAACGATTGAACGATTTGACGCCGGGGATTCGCCAAGCTCTGTCGGCCTACGCCTTTTCTCCGCCCGCCAGAATGGTCTGAAAATGCGGCGGCTGTTCTTCACGCGCGACCACGCTGATTTCGATCTTCTTGAACCCGGCGGCTTCCAGCCAGCGGTGCAGATCGCCTTCCGCAAAACCCAGCCACTGGTCGCCGTAGAGTTCGCGTGCCTTCTCGAAGTTGTGCTTGAGCAAGTCCAGAATCATCACGCTGCCGTGCGGCTTGAGCAGCTTGTAAGCGGCGGCGAGTGTCGCGGCTGGGTCGGCGGCGTGGTGCAACGCCTGACTCAGGATCACGAGGTCCACGCTGCGGGGTTCGACGGGCGGGTTTTGCAAATCGCCAAGACGGAACTCCAGATTCTTCAGGCCGTTCTTCTTCGCCTTCGCCGCGCCGAACGCGACGATCTTCTCCGAGTTGTCCACGGCAATAACTTTCTTGCAGCGGCGCGCGAGCAGTTCGCTCAACAAACCTTCGCCCGCGCCGAGGTCGGCCACGACGATGGGCGGCAGAATCCGCAGCAGCAAATGCCCGAACGCTTCCCACGAACGTCCCGGCCCATACACGCGGTCGAAACGGCCGGCGACTTGGTTGAAATATACCTGGGCCTGTTCGTTGCGGCGGCCAAGGATGCGCTTGAGGTTGATCTGGTCGTGCGAATGTTCGGAAAGCTCGTGCGCGCCGGCGATGGCGAGCCGGATGAATTCCGCCGCCGTGCCCTGCGCGGTGGCGTTAAGCTTGTAAAACGTCCGCTTGCCTTCGCGCCGCGAGCGCACGAGGTCGCAGTCCGCCAGCAAGCCGAGGTGCGTGGAGATGCGCGACTGACCGAGCCGCGTGATCTCCTGAAGTTCGTTCACGGACAGCTCGTCCTTCTCCAGCAGCGCGACGATGCGCAACCGCGTCGGGTCGGAGAGGGCGCGTAGGGATTTGAGAGTTGAGAACATGGCTTGTTGTTTTCTAGCGCTACGCATTCATTCGGAGTTCCGCCTTCAGGCGGCACCGCAGCGGACACAGCTTGCACCGAACCGCCTGAAGGCGGAACTCCAAACCGTGGCCACTTTTCCAGAAAAACAGTTTGACGCGCTTTGAATTTTTATATCATCCTATCCTGATACGTCAATATGACATTTAACTCATGAGCAAAAACTACATCTTCTCATCGGAGTCCGTCGGCGAAGGCCACCCGGACAAAGTCGCCGACACAATCTCTGACGCCGTGCTGGACGCCTGCCTCGCGCAGGACAAGTTCAGCCGCGTCGCCTGCGAGACTTACTGCAAGTCCAACCTCGTCGTCGTCGGCGGCGAGATCACGACGAAGGCGAAGCTCGACTTCAACCAGATCGCCCGCGACGCCATCCGCGAGATCGGTTACACGCACGACGACGACGTTTTCCACGC
>JANMJO010000054.1:0-2264 GCA_031371425.1 Verrucomicrobiales bacterium
GCGGTCCCGCTGCCCAGGAACGTGCGCATGGCGACGACGTAATCGCTAAACGTCACAGGCTGCACCGATGGCGGCGGATACACGATGGCGCCCTGCGCCGTAAGCTCATTCGCAGCATTCGGATGAGACAAGAAAAGCGCCGTGCGCGCCTTCTGCACGGCGACATCCCAACTGAAGATCGTGGCGTCACGCGTGCGGAACGTGCCGAGCACGCTGGGCGCGACGCCCGGTGAGTTGGGATTATTGACGACGGTGATGAACACTTGCGCGGCGACTCCGGCGGGCAGGCGGATGCCCGCGCGGGTGGTGGCGGCGCGTTGCGCGGCGAGCGTGAGGATGTTTGTGACTTCGGCGGCGGTGAGGCGCGGTTGGCCGTTGATTGTTCCAGCCAACGAATCGGCGACGATGGGCGCGCGCATTTCGCCGATGCTGCCGCCGAGGTTCAGCGGGGGGTAGCTCACGAATGGCGAATTGACGATGGGATATGCTGGCACGACGGTGTCGCCGTGCGAGCCAAGCAGCGCGACTGCGCCGAGAGTCGTGGTGCTGTTGACGTAGGGCAGACGGATTCCGCCGGCGAGCACGCCTGTGCCGAGAATCGCCGAGCTTGGCTCAAAACTTTTTTGTCCCGCGAGCGCCACGTCTTCGTCCACGTCGTAGGTTTGGTTCACCTGAATGTCTGCGAGCGCGGGGATGGGCGGCTTGCCGGTGACGACTGCGGCGATGCCGCCGATGAGGTTCGTGCCGTTCTTGTAGAGCGGCACGCCGCCGGGTGAGCCGGCGAGGCCGGAGATGGCGTTGAGCGCGAGCGGCGAGACGGGCGCGCCGTTCGTGCCGCTCTCGGTGGAGAGGAGGTTGCGGCCAGTGTTGGGATTCTTGAACCGGTTCACGTCGGAGAAAGTCAGGTTGGCGAAGTTCACGCCGACGAGCGGGCCTGGGCCGGAGTTCAAAATTCCCGGCGGAAAATTCTGTTGCACGATGAAGCCGGCGGTGCGCGAGGTGAACGCCTCCTGACTGCTGCTCAAGAACGCCGCCGTGCCGGCCTTGGTGATGGCATCGAGCACGTCGAGCGCGGACGCGGATGCACCGGCGAAACTCCACACGCCGAGCACGAAGCCCTCGCGGTCAACGACGGCGACGACGGCGTTGGTGGCCGTGCCGTTCGTCACGAAAAAATTTGCACGCGTGATGGCTTGGGCGAGGACGTTGCTCACCTCGGCGGAATTCATCAGGCCGATGGGCGGTGGCGGCGGCGGCGGCAACGCCTGGCTTGCGCGGAAAAATGCGGCGGCAGTTGCGGGCCTGGGCAGGTTGAATGTGGTCTGGCCGACGGTGCCGGTGACGGTGGCTTGCCAATCCTTTCCGTTGGCGGATTGCGCGAGGACGTAGGCGGCGTTGGAGCTCGCGCCGGTGAGGGTGAACTTGAGGGTGTTGTTTGGGCCGGCGGTGGGCGCGCTTAATTTGAGCTGGGCGCGCAGCGGCAACGCAATGGCGATGGCGGCGAGCGCGAGGAGGCCGGCTGGTTTGAGCGAGGTCACGGGCTTATTGCGCCATTGCGGACGGGCTGCTGACAAGGAGAATTTTCGGCACATCGCGCCGGGGGCGCATCTTGACACTGCCCCCGACGAACGCTGGTGCTGGGTTTGGAGTTCCGCATTTATGCGGCCCGGGTGGGTGAACGCACCGAACCGCCTGAAGGCGGAACTCCAAACGGGGGCAGTGCCAAGATGCGCCCGCACCCGCGCGGCTCAAGGCAGCGCAATGACGCGATAGAACCGCTGGCTGCCGGAGACGGGGAGGTTGGTGCTGAACGGCGCGCCGCCGGGGATGATATTGCCGGTGAAGTCGAGCCACGCGGCTGGGGTCAGGTTGGTCGTGTATTGGATGCGGTAGATGACGCCGGAGAGGCCGGTCCAGCCGAGGCTGACGGTGTTGTTTGTGTAGGTCACCCCGGAAATGACGGGCGGCGAGGTGATGACGACCACGGACATGGCGGTGTTGTTGGCGCTGACGGGGTCGCTGGTGGAGGAGCTCGCGGTGGCGGTGTTGGTGTAATTGCCGTTGGCCGTGGTGCGAGCGGTGAGCGTGATGTTGCTGGTCGCGGAACTGGCAAGGTTGCCGAGCGTGAAGCCGTAGATGCGGCCGTTGGTGGAGGTGGCGGCGGGCGTGGCGGAGACGTAGTTCAACCCAACGGGCAGGGTGTTGCTGACGATGACGGCGCTGGCGGTGCCGCTGCCGAGGTTGGTGACGGCGAGGGTGAAGAC
>JANMJO010000079.1:0-12303 GCA_031371425.1 Verrucomicrobiales bacterium
AGCAATCCCGAAGGGATTGAATCATTCAGCCCAGCGTTGGCGATGCAATCGCCTACGCTGGGTAACGGGGCGATGAAAATATCAACCCTGAAGGGGTTGAATGGCGTGGCCACGGCGGCGGGCGCGGGTGATGCAACCCCGTTGGGGTTAGGGATTTTTTTGGCAGATAACCCAGGGTAGTCCCGCGTTGCGGGGCCAACCCTGGGCTGAATGATGGAATCCCGTTGGGATTCTGAAACGGTGCAACGAAATCAAATGACGGTTTCCGTGAGAATAAACCGGTCGAAATCACAACCCATTTGAATGAGCTTTGGACGATGAGGGAGATGAGAAATCGCCTCCAGTAATTTTTCTTTGAAGTCATTTTTAATCCGTGCGCCGAATCTAATATCTGTGATGGCTAACGGCTGAAACGGTATTAAGCGGGGGTTGTCTGCAATCGAAATAGGTATGCGATATTCTCCTTCAAATTTCCATTCTTCAGCTTTTCGAAGACTAATATGGGCAGCAATTTCAGTCGGGTCGCTTTTGGTGGCGGCAATAATGTCTAATGGAATATCTGGATTCTGGTATTTGGCTTCTAAGGCCATATTGAAAGGACGCAATTTTGTATCGAATCCGATACAAATTCCCTCGTGCGCTTGCGCATAGTAAGACCACATCCGAATTGAATTATTTATAGCGGACAAACAAATGACGCCGGAAAAATCTTTCAACTGCCTGATTCCTTGATCCAGTTTTATTTGTCCAGACTGATGGGACGATTCAAACTCTTTTGCTGCATCTGCTGGCGATATGCCTTGCTTGGGAGCAAATTCCTCAATGAATTTCCGCCTCAACAAGCCCACATTCCAAAAGACGGGCGCGGTATATTCAAATGGATCATTTAGTTCACTTGGCTTAGCGGCGTATATTTGATGCTTTGAAATTTCATCAAGCGTCCACTGTGTAGGCCGACGGTAACGAAATAAAACCGGAGGAGGGTTTGCTCGAGCGCGAAACCTCTCAATTATTTCAGCCTCAGTCATTGCCTATTCACGCCTTCGCGTAAACCTCCGCGCCCTGCTCCACGAACTCCTTCGACTTTTCTTCCATGCCCTTCTTCAGCGCCTCTTCCTCGGCGATGCCTTGTTCGGCGGCGTATTTGCGGACGTCTTCGGTGATCTTCATCGAGCAGAAGTGCGGTCCGCACATGGAGCAGAAGTGCGCGGTCTTGGCACCGTCTTGCGGCAGCGTTTCGTCGTGGAACTCACGCGCGGTCACGGGGTCGAGGCTGAGGTTGAATTGATCTTCCCAACGGAATTCAAACCGCGCCTTGCTCAACGCGTTGTCGCGGTATTGCGCGCCGGGATGGCCTTTCGCCAGGTCGGCGGCGTGCGCGGCGATCGTGTAAGCGATGACGCCGTCTTTCTCGTCCTTCTTGTTCGGCAGGCCGAGGTGTTCCTTGGGCGTGACGTAGCAGAGCATCGCGCAGCCATACCAACCGATCATCGCCGCGCCGATGCCGCTGGTGATGTGGTCGTAGCCGGGCGCGATGTCGGTGGTGAGCGGCCCGAGCGTGTAGAACGGCGCTTCGTGACACCACTCGAGTTGCTTGGCCATGTTCTCCTCGATCATGTGGAGCGGAACGTGGCCGGGGCCTTCGTTCATGACTTGCACGCCTTTGGCCCACGCGCGTTTGGTGAGTTCGCCCTGGGTTTCGAGTTCGCCGAATTGTGCGCGGTCGTTCGCATCGGCAATCGAGCCGGGGCGAAGGCCGTCGCCGATGGAGAACGAAACGTCATACGCGGCCATGATGTCGCAGATGTCGTCCCAGTGCGTGTAGAGGAAATTTTCTTTGTGATGCGAGAGACACCATTTGGCCATGATGCTGCCGCCGCGTGAAACAATTCCCGTCATGCGGTTCGCGGTCATGGGCACGAAGCGCAGGAGCACGCCGGCGTGAATGGTGAAGTAATCCACGCCTTGTTCGGCTTGTTCGATGAGGGTGTCGCGGAAGAGTTCCCAGGTGAGGTCTTCGGCGCGGCCGTTGACTTTTTCGAGCGCCTGATAAATCGGCACGGTGCCGATGGGCACGGGCGAGTTGCGGAGAATCCATTCGCGCGTGGCGTGGATGTTCTTGCCGGTGGACAAATCCATGACGGTGTCCGCGCCCCATTTGATGGACCAGCGCATCTTCTCGACTTCCTCTTCGATGCTGGACGCGACGGCGCTGTTGCCGATGTTGGAGTTGATCTTCACGAGGAAGTTGCGGCCGATAATCATCGGCTCGTTTTCCGGGTGGTTGATGTTCACCGGGATGATGGCGCGGCCAGCGGCGACTTCTTCGCGGACGAATTCGGGGGTGATCTCCTTCGGGATGTGCTGGGGAAATTTGCGGAAGACGGACGGCGTGTATTCATTGCCGATTGCCGATTGCCGATTGCTGATTTGGGAACTTCCTTCGTGCTGCTTGCCGAGGTCGTTGCGCTTGATGTCGGTGCTTAAATCGCCAATGGCCAATCGGCAATCGGCAATTTTCATGTTCTCGCGGATGGCGATGAATTCCATCTCGGGCGTGATGATGCCGGCGCGGGCGTATTGCAACTGCGTGACGGTCTTGCCGGGTTTGGCGCGGAGCGGACGGCGGCGTTGCGCGGTGAGGCCGGGAAATTCGATGAGTCGGTTCTTCTCCGCGTTGCTGGCGAACTCGGCGTGTTTGCCGCTGAGATAGCCGTTGTCCATCGGTTTCACTTCGCGGCCATCGTATTCCTCCACGTCGCCGCGTTTCAAAATCCAGTCGCGTCGCAACGCGGGCAAACCTTCCTCGGACGTGCTGGCGAAGTCGGGATCGCCCCACGGCCCGGAGCAATCATAGACTCGCACGGGGCGGTTCACGGTCACGTCGCACTCGTTGTGCTTGGTGGGGGTGAGTTTGATTTCACGCATGGGCACGCGCACGTCGGCGTGGAGCTTGCCCTCGATGTAAACGCGTTTGCTGTTGGGCAGTTGTTCGCTGCTGTGAGGTGTGGGCGATTCTTTGGTTGCGATCATAAATGAGTTGATGGTTGATGGTTGATGGTCTCTGGTTGATAGCCGTCAACGGCGGAGATTCGGAGAAAAGGGGCGAAGAAGTTGGCCATGGTGGCCGGCACGCAGTGCCTTCCTACGCCGGCATTACCCGGATCAGGTTCGTGGGTCGCCCGAATATTTTCGGGCCTCTCAGCCCCGTTGCACGGAGCTCCCCAAGGACAAGTTGACTCTAGGCGGACGCCGGAAGCGGGTCAAGCGTGGTCACAGCAATGTGCCGTGCAGGATGAGATACGCGACGGTGAAATAGATGATTAGCCCCGTCACATCAACGAGTGTCGCCACGAACGGCGCGGAGGAAACCGCCGGGTCAAACCCCAGCCGCCGCAGCACGAACGGCAACATCGCGCCCGCGAGGCTGCCGAATAGCACGACGCCGATGAGGCTGCAACCCACCGTGGCGGCGATGAGCGCGAAGTGTTGCCCGTAATTTTTCAGGCCAAGATATTGCCATGTCAGGATGCGGATCACTCCGAGCACGGCGAGCACGCAGCCGAGCGCGAGGCCGGCTAGGATTTCGCGGCTCATCACGCGCCACCAATCGCGCAGCGTCACATCGCGCACGGCCATCGCGCGGATGATGAGCGATGTGGCTTGCGAGCCGGAGTTGCCGCCGCTGGAGATGATGAGCGGGATGAACGAGCCGAGCACGATCGCGCTCGCCAGTTCGCCCTCGAAATGACTCATGGCGGATGCGGTCAACATCTCGCCGAGGAACAAAGCCGATAGCCAGCCCGCGCGTTTCTTCACCATCGAGAACATGCCGATCTTCAGATACGGCGCGTCGAGGGCTTCCATACCGCCGAGTTTCTGGATGTCTTCGGTGGCTTCCGTTTCCGCCACGTCCAGCACGTCGTCCACGGTGACGACGCCGACGAGGACTTCGTTGGAGTCCACGACGGGCAGCATGGTCACATCGTATTTCTTGAAGGCGGTGACGGCGGTTTCTTGATCATCGGCGGCGCGCAGGCAGAGTTGTTGGTTCTCCAACAGTTCGAGCACGGGCATCTGTGGCGGGGCGACGACGATGTTGCGCAGGCGGACGTAATCCACGAGCCGGCCATTGTTGTCCACGACGTAGAGCTGGTTCATCGCGTCGCGCTTGTGTTCCTCTTGGCGCAGTCTGGCGAACACTTCTGCGACCGTCCAATTCTGCTGGATGGCCACGTATTCGGGCGTCATGCGGCGGCCGATGGAGTGTTCGGGATAACCCAACAGGTCGGTGGCGATCTTGCGTTCGGCGGGGTTGAGGAGCGCGAGTAGTTTCTGCGTCGCGGCGGCGGGAAGCTCTTGAAGGAGGGCGGTGCGGTCGTCGGGCGCGATGTCGTTCAGGATTTGAGCAACCTGTTCGCTGCCGAGCGCCTGCAACATTTTTTCCTGATCCTCGACGGGCAGGTGTTCGAACACTTCGGCGGCGAGTTCGCGCGGCAGCAACCGGAGCAGCACCGCTTCATCGCCGGGCGCAAGGTCGTAAAAAATCTCGGCGATGTCGGGCGCGGGGAAATCACAAAGGATTTCGCGCAACGCCGTGAAGTCGCGCTGCGCGATTAGTTCGGCCAGCTCCGGACCGAGCAGGTTTCCTATCATAGCGGCTGGCCTTTTGGAGCAGACGGTTGCTCGGCGAGGCGGGCTTTGCGTTTTTCCAGGACTGGTTGCAACTGGGGAAATTGTGCGGCGAGGCGGTCGAGCAGATTCACCGCCTGTTCGCGCTGGCCCAGCGTCTCGGCCAGTCGCGCGGCTTGGTCCAAGCCTGCTTTCTTGACCCAGAAGGGATCGGCGGTCTCGCCTTCGCGCAGGTTGGCGGCGAGGGCGACGTTCAGATAGTGGTTGAGCGCGAGCTGGAGGAGCGCGGCGGATTCTGCGCCGGTTTTCTGCGCCGCCATTTTTTCCAGCACGAGGCCGAGGCCGACTTCCGCCTGGCTGCGCACGGCGATGCTGGCGCGGGTTGTGTCCATGGCCTGCTGATAGGCGTTGGTGGCGGCGGAATAAAGTTTCGCGTCTGCGGTGGCGAGTTGCAGGTAGGCATCGCCGATGCGTCCCCAAGCGGGGGCGACGAGGTCGCTGGCGGGGTAGAGCTGGGGGATTTTTTTGAAGATGGGGATGGCTTTCTCGAAGGTGTCGAGCGGCTTGCCGGCTTCGGCGGATTCCATGCGCATGGTGGCGTCGCCGTATTCAAAGAAGGCTTGGGCGACGAGATCGGCGGGGCAGTCGCGGTTGTTAATGAGCTTGGTGAAGTAGTCTGCGGCGTCGGCGTAACCGAGCCGCGCCACCGCCGCGCGTCCGGCCATGAGCTGTGCCTGATAGGTGATGGTGGCGGCGGGCCATTGCTGGAAGAGCAGTTGATAATTGGCCTCGGCGCTTTTGTAATCGCCGCGTTGCAGATGGAAGTCGGCGATCCAGTTCTGCGCGAGCGGGGCAAGCTCGTTGGTGGGGAAGCGGGCGACGAAGTTGGTGAAGAAGGTCAGCGCGTTCGTCGCCTGGCCGGTGCGCCCCAGTGCCCAGGCGCGGGAGAATTCCGCGCGTGGCAGCGCCTCGTGCGCGGGAAAATCCGCCAGCCAGCGGTCGTATCCGGCGACGGCGGCGGTCCAGTCCTGCTCCTGCTCGAAGGTGCGCGTCACCGCAAGTTGCAGTTCCGGTGTGAGCGGCGATTTGGAAAATGTCTGCAAGGCGGCGGTGAAGATTTTCCGCGCGGCGGCGGGATTGCCGGTGCGGTTCAGTTTTTCGCCGGTGAGCAGCATGGCGCGGTCGCACAGGAAGCTGGCGGGGTAGGAGGCGAGGATTTTGGCCAGCGCGTTGGTGGCGGCGGCGGTGTTCCCGGCGGCGAGGCTGGCGCGGACAATCTGATAGAGGGCGGGCTCGAAGAGTTCGTCACGGACGGCGGGCCAGGAGGAAAATTTTTCGAGGACGACGTTGTAATTGGTCAGCGCGCCCGAGGCATCGCCGAGCTGGAGCTGGCAGTCGGCCCACTTGTAACGTGCGAGCGCCTGGTCCTCCACGAGTGTGGCGCGGGTGGCGGCCAACTGGAACGCGGCGGCGCTCTCGGGAATCTTGCCGGCGACCCACCAGCACCAGGCGCGGTTGAGGAGCGCCTTGCCGAGCAGCGGGCTGCGGGGGTAATTGGTGGCCATCAGGTCGAACTGCGCGGCGGCTTGCGCGAGGTCGTTGGAGTTGACGGCGGGGTTGGCGAGATATTCGCGCAGGTGCAACTCGCCGACGGTGAGCAGCGCGCTATCGGCGGCTTTATCCCTGCCGTATTGGCCGACAAATTTTTCGAGGCGCTGAACGGCGGCGGCGGTCTTGTTGCGGGCGAGGAGCAGCTCGACAATTTTCAACACGGCCTGCCGCCGCCGTTCCACGGGCAGATCCTCGGCGAGGTTGGTTTCGTAGGCGGCGATGGCGTCATCGAATTTTTTCAGCCGCTCGAGGATGCCGCCCTGCAGGAGCGCGCTTTCCGTCCGCAAGTCGCGCAGGCCGGAGGCGGCGGCGGCGGCGAGCAGGTTCGGCACGCCAGCGAGAGCCTCGGCGGGTTGGTCGTTGGCGAGCTGGATGCGGCAGATTAGGAACTGCCGACGCCAGTCGAGTTCGGGTGAAAACTTCTGTGCGGGCAGCGCGTGGACGGTCTGTTCCGCGCCGGAAAAATCTTTCAGCGCGACCTGCGCCTCGGCGAGCAAGAGGCCGCCGCGGACGATGGTTTCATTCGTGGGGTTTTCCGCCGCGGCTTTGGCGAACGCGCCGCCGGGCTGGCGCAGCAGCTCGATGACGCGCGGCCAGTCGGCGAGCTTGGAGCGCGCGAGTGCCTCGGCGTAGCCGGCCTCGGTGAAGCGCGCCGAGGTGGGGAAATCTTTGATCAACCGCGCGTAGGCGGCGGCGGCGGCGGGGAAGTTGGTGTTCTGGAAATGCGTCTCGCCAATCCAGAACTGGTATTCATCGGCGAGTTTGCCGGCGTCGCGCTGGCGCGCGGAGAGGAGGTTGAGGGTGTTGGTGTAGCGGCCCTGCTTGAACTGCGCCTGCGCCTGCCGCAGCAGCGCTTGCGCTCGCAGCTCGGATTTGGCCGGGGATTTTTCCGCGATGGCGGCGAATTGTTTTTCCGCGCGCTCCCAGAAGCCGAGCTGGAAGGAGCTGTCCGCCGCCGCGAGCGCGCGTTGCTCCGCCGTGGTCGGCGCGGCAAAAGCCGTTCCGGCCAGCAACAACGTCAACAGGATCAGGATGGACTTGGCTGCGACCCGCATGGTGCGGCGGATTCTAAACAAACCGCTGTGAACGAAAAGGGAAATTCCGGAGCGCACATCTCGGCAGTGTCCTAATCCTAATCTTAATCCTAATCTTAATCGTAATCTTAATCGTAATCTTAATCGTAATCTTAATCGTAATCTTAATCGTAATCTTAATCGTAATCTTAATCGTAATCTTAATCGTAATCTTAATCGTAATCCTAATCCTAATCGTAATCTTAATCGGTCAAGAAACGGGATTGGGATTACGATTAAGATTACGATTAGGATTAGGACGGTGTCCGGCCCGCTCGTGACTTGCCAAACTGTCGCGCGCTCGTAAGTTATCGCCATGAAGTTGCCCCGCGAGGTCGCCGTAATGACACTGCCGAACGCGACGCTGTTTCCACAGGCGTTGTTGCCGCTCTACATTTTCGAGCCGCGCTACCGCCGCATGCTCGCGGATGCGCTGGCGGGCAGCCGCATGTTCGCCGTGGCGATGCAGCGACCGGATTGTCTGCGTGAAAAACCCATGACTGTCGCCGGCCTCGGCCTCGTCCGCGCTGCGGTGAACCACGCCGATGGCACGTCCCATCTCATCCTGCAAGGGTTGACGCGCGTGGAACTGACCCCCGCCGTGCGCTACCGCCCGTATCGCGTGCACGGCATCCGCACGCTGGAATCGCCGCCGTGCGATGGCCCTGCGGTCGGCGCACTGGTCACGCAGGTGCGCGACCTGCTGGCGCAACGTTTTCAACTCGGCCTGCCGTTCCCGTTCCCGGTGTTCTCGCAGCCGAAATCCGGAGCGGCCAAGACGCCGACGCCCAGCTTGCCGGCGAAGGATATTTTGCATTACCTCGACAACCTCGCCACTCCCGCGCAGGTGGCGGACTTGGTTTCGTGCGCCGTGCTGTCCGTCGCGGGCGAGCGGCAGAAGATTTTGGAAACCGTCAACGTCGAGACGCGACTGAACCACCTCGTCCGTTTCCTGCTGGCGGATCTCCGCCGGCAAAACCAGAAAAATCCATGAGCGAAACAAGGTTGGACCCCAAAAGCGCGGCGATGTTGTCCGCCGTCTTTGCCCAGATGGTCATGCAGCAGACGAACATGACGCTGATGCTGCTCGGCAAAATTCCGAACCCTTCCACCAACGAGACCATGCGCGACGTGTCGGCAGCGCAGTATTTCATCGAGCAGATGGAGATGCTGGAGGTGAAGACCAAGGGCAACCTCACGCCCGAGGAAGCGGCGACGCTGAAACACAGCCTGCTCTCGCTGCGGATGGCGTTCGTGGAAGCCGTGGATGCGCCGCCCGCGAAAACTCCCGCCACCGCCCCGGCGACCGCGCCGGAAAAGGCAGCCGTCCCGCCTGCCGAAGCCAACGCTGCGGCGAAGAATGCCAATCCCCAAAGGTAATCGGTGCAGCGGGTAGGGCGGGCAGTCCTCTGCCCGCCGCGATTGCCAACCAACGCTTGCTGGCTCACCACGACGGCGCGCACGGAGTGACGCGCCCTACCCGCCCACTGTGCCAATGTTAGTTTGAACTGCTATAGGTGAACCTTGTTCCCCCTCACCCCGGCCCTCTCCCATGGGGAGAGGGAGAATTCCTCCCCGCTTTTTGGCGAAACCACGGCGGACTCCTGCTCGACGGCTTATGGATTTCAACAAGTCGGTCAGCGGCTGTTCCTTCTCCCCAAGGGAGAAGGTCAGGATGAGGGGGAACGGGGCTGACAACTTCAGGTGCGGACACAGTTTTTTTGAAACCGCTGTAACTTGCGGGCGAGCCGCCCGCGCTCCGATGCGGGAAAGAAAAACGCCGCGCTGACCGGAGTCGGCGCGGCGTTTGAAAACTTCAGGTTGTTATTTCGCTTCGGGCTTGGTTTCGGCGGCGAGCGCGGCGGCTTCCATCAGCTTCTTCTTGGCGGCCTTGATGTCGGCGTCGAGGATTTCCACGCCGGCGTCCTTCTCCACCTTTTCGATGAAGGTGGGGATGAGTTTGCCGGCACCTTGGCGCAGGAGGAATTCGCTGATGCGCGGGGTGGCGTCAATGAGCGTGATGGTCTTGGCGGGGTTCTTGGCGGTGAGCTTGATGATGTGGTAGCCGAATTGTGTGGTGACGACTTCGCTGATATCGCCTGATTTTTTGAGTGCGAAGGCGGTGCTTTCAAATTCCGGCACCATCTGGCCTCGGGGGAATTCGTATTCGCCGCCGTTGTCTTTTGAGCCGGGGTCTTCGGAGTTTTCTTTGGCGAGCTTGGCGAAGTCTTCGCCTTTCTTGGCGCGGGCGAGGAGGTCTTCGATCTTCTTGCGCTTGGCGACCTTGTCGGCGGCGGGGAGTTCTTTGTTTTCGGCGTCGAGGGTGCCGATGAGGATGTGGCTGGCCTTGACTGTTTCGGGCTGCTCGAACTTGTCGGGGTTGTCGGTGTAGAATTTCTTCACGTCGGCGTCGGTGATTTTGACGAGGGCTTTCATCTCGCGTTCGAGGACGAGGTTGGGCATGGCCTCGCCGATGAGTTTCTTCTCGAGTTCATCCACGCTGTTGAGCTTGTTGAGCTTGAGGCGTTCGATGAATTTTTCCTCGGTGGGGAAGGATTTGCGGCTGTCGGCGATGAATTTCTGCGCGGATTCCTTGGCCTTGTCCTTGTCGGCGGCGGTGGCTTTGGAGGCGAGGACTTTGCTGACGATCATCTCGTCGAGCAGGCGGGCTTGGAGCATTTCGCGCTCGCCATCGGAGATTTGCGTTCCGCGAGCGGCGGCGGCGGCCTTGGCGTTGACGAAGGCTTCGTCGAGCTGGCTGCGCTTGATCTCGATGTCCTTGCCCTTGGCGATCACGGGATCGGAGAAGAGGGAATCGGCTTTGTCGGCGGGTTTGTTGGTGGCCGTCGCGGTGGGGGTCACGGCGAAGGTGGTGGATGCCGCCATCAGCGCGAGCGCGCCGAGGAGGGCGATGGTTTTAGTTTGGTTCATAATAGTTGTTGTTTGATTGTTATTGGTCGGGAGTGTTCAAAGTTCGACGACGTGGACGTTGGTGATGTTGGGGTCGTTTCTGAGTGCGGCGAGGGCTTCTGCCGGGGGCGCGCTGTCCAGCGTGAGCACGGTCAAGGCGCTGCCGCCGGCTTCATCGCGGGTGAGGCTCATGTTGGCGATGTTGACCTTGTGTTTGGCGAGCAGGGTGCCGAGGTGGCCGACGATGCCGGGCACGTCTTTGTTGTTCAGCAGGAGGAGTGTGCCGGTGGTGGGAATTTCCACGGGTGTGCTGAAGAGGCGGACGATGCGGGGGTTGTTTGGCGAGCCGAAGAATGTGCCGCCGGCGGAGACGGCTTTTTTCGCGCCGCTGAAGGCTTGGATGTGCAGCCATTCGTTGAAGGTGACGGGTTCGGTGGAGCGTTTCTCCTCGACGGTGATGCCGAGGGTGCTGGCGATGCTGCGGACGTTGATGTTGTTGAGGTCCTTGACTGCGGCGCGGGAGAGGAAGCCTTGGAGGACGGCGCGGGTGATGGGGTCAATGTTGGGGAGGTCGTGCGCTTTGCCGCCGTAGGTGATGTGGAGGCGGTCCACGGGCGCGGAGGCGAGTTGGGAGAGGAGCTTGCCCATTTTTTCGCCGAGGAGCATGTAGGGTTTGACTTGCTCGTAGGTTTTGGCGTCGAGGAAGGGGAGGTTGACGGCGTTGCGGACTTCGCCGGTGAGCAGGTAGGAGGTGAGGACTTCGGCGACTTCGATGCCGCATTTTTCCTGCGCTTCTTTGGTGCTGGCGCCGAGGTGGGGGGTGAGGATGATGCCGGGGTGTTTGCGGAACGGGTGGTCGGCGGGGAGCGGCTCGGGCTCGAAGACATCGAGCGCGGCGGCGGCGACCTTGCCGGAGTCCAGCGCGGCGAGGAGGTCGGTGTCCACGATGATTTCGCCACGGGCGCAGTTCACGATGCGGACGTTGGGCTTCATCTTGGAGAACGCGGTGGTGTTGAGCATGCCGCGGGTGAGTTCGGTGACGGGCATGTGGACGGTGATGAAGTCGGCGACGCGATAGACGGCATCGAGGTCTGCGGCGAGTTCCACGCCGAGGGTTTGGGCGCGGGCTTCGGTGAGGAAGGGGTCGTAGGCGGCGACCTTCATGCCGAAGGCGAGGGCGCGTTTGGCGACTTCGCCGCCGATGCGGCCCATGCCGAGGACGCCGAGGGTTTTGCCTTGGAGTTCGATGCCGGAGAATTCCTTGCGGTCCCATTTGCCGGCGATCATGGAGGCGTGGGCTTGGGGGACTTTGCGGGCGAGGGAGAGGATCATCGCGAACGTCAGTTCGGCGGTGGTGATGGTGTTGCCGCCGGGGGTGTTCATCACGACGACGCCGCGCTGGGTGGCGGCTTCGACGTCCACGTTGTCCACGCCTACACCGGCGCGGCCTACGACGCGGAGCTTGGGTGCGGCGGCGAGGACTTTGGCGGAGACTTTGGTTTCGGAGCGGACGATCATCGCGACGGTTTCGGCGACGAGGGGGATGAGTTCGGCTTCGGAGAGTTTCTTGGGGAGGATGGTGACCTTGAATTCAGGCCGTGCCTGCAAGAGGGCGATGCCTTTTGGCGAGATGGGGTCACAGACAAGAACGTTCATAAAATGAGGGGTGAATCTAGCAAACTCGCCCGACCGGTCAATGTTCAATCTCGGCGGCGGAGGTTGATGGCGCGTCTGGATACCGCCGTCGCCATTGCAAATCTGACGATGCCTGACCGCGCCTGCGTTACTCGGCTTCGGCGGGGATTCCGGCTTGACTGTTAATTGCAGTGGCACAAGCTGCGGCTGATAACAAGCGAGGAAGTAAACAGTGAGACCGGAAGCTGGTTCGGTTCGTGAGTTAATTTGGATGGCCAGAGCAAACCTATGCAAGCGCGAACAAAATTCAAGACGGCGGTCGCCAGCCTCGCGCTGGCTTCGTTCTTCTGCACAGCGCGTGCCGCCACCACGCCGGAGAGTTTGGCCGCGCTGAAATCCATGAGCATTGAGGATTTGGGCGCGGTGCGCGTTGAGACGGTGA
>JANMJO010000058.1:0-20276 GCA_031371425.1 Verrucomicrobiales bacterium
GTAGCGGCGGGCGCGGCGAGCGCAAAAGATTTATCGCCCGCCCGCGCCGGCGGAAGCTCGCTCCGAGTTGGAGTTCAAGCTTTAGCTTGTGCCCGTCACGGTGGACACCGCCCCGACAAGCTAAAGCTTGAACTCCAACAATCTGCCCCGACACGCTGAAGCGTGGACTCCAACAAACTCTGCGCGGCACTTCCAGTCACACCTCGCGCTCCGCTGGTAGCTTTACTTTGCAATCCCCCTCCGCTAGAAACTTGCGCCATGCAATCCGCCGCGACATCCCCCCGCAAATGGCTGCTCGTCGCCGCGCTCTTGATCTTGTGCGCCATTCCTTTCTTCCGCAGCTACGACCACCGCGCCGAACCGCTCGACGAGGACGAAATTTATTGGGTCGGCCAGTCCTACTATTTTCACCTCGCGTTCGAAAGCCGCGACTGGACGCATCCCGACTGGCAACTCCTTCCCGCGCGCGAAAATCCCGTGCTCGGCAAATACGTCATCGGCCTCGGCCTGCGGCTCGCCGGCTTGAGCGTCACACGACCCGACTGGCTCGGCATCTTTTACATCATCGCCAAAGACCGGCCCAACGCCTGGGGCAACGCCCGCGACCAAGCCGAGCGCCAGGCCGTGCTCGACCGCATGGAGACGGCCACCCGCGACCGCGCCATCGCGCAAGGCCAGTTTGAACACCCGCCCGCATTCATCACCGCAGCGCGCGCCATCATGCTGCTGTTCGGAATGCTGGCCACCGTGCTCCTCTTCGCGCTCGCTTTGCTCTACACAAAACCGCTCGCGGCGTTCCTCGCCGCGACGGCGTTCGCGCTGCACCCGGCAGTCGCCACCGCCTACTCGGAAGTGGGCGTGGACATCCTCGCCATCGCGTTCTCGCTGCTCGCGGTGCTGCACTTCGCGCTCATCGAACGCGGCATCTGGCGGCGCACCGCGCACCCCACCTTGACCCGCGCACTGTTGTGCGGCGGCGGCGGCTTGAGCCTCGCCTTCGCCGTCGGCTCGAAGATGAACGCCGTCGTCATCGGCTTTCTCGGCGCGGCGCTGCTGCTGATTCTCGTTGGAAAATTTCTCCGCCACCGCGTTGCCGCAGCGAGGGAGTCCGCCGCCGTCCTGCTCGGCGCACTCGTCGTGTCGCTCATCGTCTTCATCGCGGCGAACCCGGGAAATTATCCCAACCCCGTGCGCGGTGTGCGGGCGAACTACGCCGACCAGCAGCGCAGCCTCGAAGTGCAAAAGGGCATCCCCGCCAAACGCAAGCCGCTCCGCACCGCCGGCGAACGCCTGCGCGCCATCGCCACACTCACGGCGTTCCACCCGGCGGCCTTCGCGCTCGTGGTCGCGGCGGCGGCGTGGACACTCTTCGCCTCGCGCCGCGCCGGCGGGACGCTCCCGCTCATCGCGCTCTGGTGGCTCATCGCCTTCGCGATGGTCACGGTCTGGCTGCCGTTCGCGCGACCGCGCTACGCGCTGCCCGTCATCGCGCCTGCCGTGATTTTGTTGGCCATCGCCGGCTGCGGCGTGGTTGACTGGCTGCGGCGCAAATCAGCGTCATGATGAACGTGAAAAATATTTTTCAATCGGCTGGCGCGACATGGAAACGGCTTTGTGGCTATGCGGAAGTCTTTTTTTCCCTCACCCCAGCTTTCTCCATTGGGGAGAGGGGGCACGGAAGCCAGCCCTTGAATTTGCAAAACGCTTTTGCATCGTCCGCGGCTGCCTTCAACGATTCCCTCTCCCCAAGGGAGAGGGTTAGGGTGAGGGGGAACGAACCGCACTCTGCACCGCCAGAACCGGCGGAAGTAAAAGCCGCCTCCGTTTTCGGCAACGACATTTCAGCGGCGGCCTTCAACCGCGCACTGCTGTTCCTCGTGTTGCTAGGGCTGTTCGTTCGCCTCGCCTTCTTCGTCGAGCACGCGAACACGCCGTCGTTCGGCGTGCCGACGCTCGATCAGAAATACTACGACACCGTCGCGAAGATGCTGATTGCCGGCGAAGACCTGCACGAGCTGCACGGCTATCGTCCGCTGTTGTATCCGCTGTTCCTCGCCGCCTTCTACAAACTCGGCGGCGCGTGGGGCGTGGACCTCGCGCTGCTCGTGCAACACCTCCTCGGCATTGCGACCGGCGTGATCGTGGCGCTGCTGGGTGCGCGGGTGTTCCGCCACCGGCTGGCGGGCGTGGTGGGCGGGACGTTGTTTCTGCTCGCGCCGCTGCCGCTGTATTTCGAGGGCGAACTGCTCATCGAACCGAGCTACGTCTTTCTGATTTGCCTCGGTCTGCTGCTCCACTTGCATACCGCTGAGACGCGCGGTTGGCGCAGCGCGTGGTTGTGGATGGCTTGCGGCGCGATGACCGTGCTCGCTTCGCAGGCGCGGGCGAACATCCTCGTGTTCCTCGCGGTCTATCCGCTGTTCGCCGCGTGGCGCGGGTGGCAGATGCGCGACCGCACCGCGCTTATGCCGTTGCTCGGTCTGCTCGGCGCGCTGGCGATGATGATCGCGTGGGGCGTCATCAATTTGAAACAGGCGGACAAGTTCCATCTCGTGACGAACGCGGGCGGTGTGAATTTCTACCTCGGCAACCATCACGGCGCGGACGGCATGTTCGGCACGGACGTGGTCACGGCGTTGTCCGACTTGTCGCGGAGCAATAAAATTTCCACCGCCACCGCCGCGAACGATCGTTACGAGGACCTCGTGGAAGTCTGGGCGCGCGAGGAATATTCTGCGGCCATGCGCGCGCAAGGCCGCCCGCCCGCGAACGACCCCAAAGCCATTTCCGATTACTGGACGCATCGAGCCGTGCAGGAAATCAAGGCCGACCCGGCGTCGTGGGTGAAATTGCTGGCGAAGAAAAGCTGGCTGATGTTTTGGAACAAAGAAGTGCCGAACAACAAAGACTTCGCCTTTCTCCAGCAGGAATATTTCTGGCTGCGCGTGCTGCCGGTGCGGTGGGTCGTGCTGCTGCTCCTCGCGCCCGCCGGCATCTGGGCGGCGATGCGGTTCAAGAACCGCGACGGCCTTTTCATCCTGTCCGTCTATGCAGCCATCTACTCGGCGGGCAACGTCGCCTTCTTCATCTGCGACCGCTACCGCTATCCGATCTGGCCCGCCGTGGCGGTGCTGGCCGGCGGCGGCGTGCTCGTGGCGTTGGAGATAATCCGGCGGCGGCAATGGCGCGGGCTGGCGCTCGTTCTGGCGGGCGCGGGCTTGATGGCGGCGGTTTCTCTGCCGAACTGGTTCGGGGCAAAGCTGCCGAACTTTGCGCAGGATTATTTCTTCCGCTCAAGCGCGTGGTATGAGAAAGGAAATTTTTCCGCCGCGCTCACCGACATCAACCGCAGCGTGGCGCTCGACCCGCGCAACGCCGGCGCGCAGCAGCATCGCGGCAACACGCTGTTCGCTTTGGAACGTCCGCAGGAAGCCATCGCCGCCTACGAACAGGCGCTGCAACTCATCCCCGGCGACTCCGGCGCGTGGAACAACCTCGGCGCTGCGCTCGAAATGGCGGGCGATTCCGCCGCCGCGCTCCGCGCCTACCGCCGCGCCACGGAATGTCAGCCGCCGATCCCGTTCGCGTTCCTCAACATCGCGTTCATCCACACCCGCGCCGGCGACCTCGCCGCCGCCGCTGCCGCGCTCGACCAACTCGATCAGCTCCGGCGCTCGCCCCATCCTGTCGCGCTCGGCATCCGCGCCGTCATCGAGCGTCGTCGCGGCAACATCGTCCGCGCTGACGCGTTGGAGCAGCAGGCGCGCGCGCTGGATGCGGCGGCAACGGCGTGGGCTATCGAGCGCGCCGGCAAGCCTGCGGTCGCGCCCGCAGCCGACGGCACTCTGAAATAGGGAGCGGTTGGGTATGGCTGGAAGTGCCGCGCAGAGATTGTTGGAGTTCACGCTTCAGCGTGTCGGGGCGGATTGTTGGAGTTCAAGCTTTAGCTTGTCAGGGCGGAGTTCAGCGTGACGGGAACAAGCTAAAGCTTGAACTCCAACTCGGAGCGAACCTCGGCTGCGCGGCACTGCCGGTTATACCCGGAATGACGGCGGATATTTTTTCGCGCGGAAGGAATCTGTGTTTCATCCGTGTGCGACTGTGACTACACTTTTCCCATGCGCATCACCGGCGGCCATGCAGGCGGAAGGATTCTGAAAGTCCCAAAGGGTCTGGACGTGCGGCCTACGCCGGACCTCGTCAAGCAGGCCATCTTCAACTCGCTCGGTGCGCGGGTTGTGGGCGCGCGGGTGCTGGAACTTTTTGCCGGGAGCGGCGCGTTGAGCTTGGAATCTTTGAGCCGTGGCGCGGTGAGCGCGTTGTGCATCGAGAAGTCATCGCGCCACGCGGAGTTCATCCGCCGGAATTCCAGCACGCCGGAATTCGCGCCGGGCGCGTTGCAAGTCCGCGTTCAGGATGTGTTCACGGCGTTGCACCAGCTTATCGAGTCCGGTCAGCAGTTTGATTTGATTCTTGCCGACCCGCCCTACGGCGAGAAGAACGTGGGGCGACGCTCGGAATCGCTGGCGCAGCAGACGCTGGACGACTTGAACCTGCCCAAGCTGCTCGCGCCGGAAGGGTTGCTGGTGCTAGGCCACACGAAGCGCGACACGTTGGAGATGCCCGCGCATTTCGCCGAGAAGAAACTCATGCGGCACGGCGATACGGTGATGCGGTTTCTGCTGCGGGCTTAAGCCGGAACGATGCAGACCGTGTCCGCAGATGGCGCAGATTCCCGCAGATTTTTAAGGAGGAGAAACGCGGAGGCGCAAAGGCCGCAGAGAAGCGCAGAGTGAAACCGGTGCAAGACAACACACCGCTCGGCAATCACATCGTAAAAGACAATTTTCTGCGCCTCTCCGTGTTCTCAGCGGCTCTGCGTTTGTTCTGTCCCAATTCAACTGCATGGATTCGGCTTATCTGCGTCCATCTGCGCCATCTGCGGATTCCTACTGCTTGGGTTCGCGATAAGCCGCTCAATTCCACGAGAGGTCTTCCGGGGTTTGGGCAAGGAGGCTGTATTTCGCGCCCTTCTGGTGCAGGATTTTCTGCCAAAGCTCCTTCGGGTCTGTGTCAAAAACGAGTTCGAGCGATGCCGGGTGCGTGAGCCAGGCTTTGCGTTTCATTTCGCTTTCGAGCTGGCCGGGGCTCCAGCCTGCGTAGCCGGCGAAGAGCTTGATTTTTTTCGCCGGAGAAAAGGATTCGCCGAGTTCCACCAGTTCGTCGAGCGAGTGGTCGAGTTGCAGGTTGGGCAGCACGTTGGCGTCGGGGATGAAATGATCCGTGTGCAAAAAGCTCAAGGCCGTGGGCTGCACCGGGCCGCCGAAGTAGAGCGGACTTTCCTTGAGCGTGTCCGGCAGGTCGGCCACGAGTGCCTCGCCGACTTTGTTGTCCGTGGCGCGGTTGAGGACGAGGCCGAACGCGCCCTCGGCATCGTGCTGGCAGATGAGCAGGACGGTGTGTTGGAAGAACGAGCCTGTGAGGTCGCCGCTGTCCAGCAGCAGTTGGCCTTTGAGAAATTTCGGTTTCGCGTTCATCAGATTTTCTCTTGCGGCAATCTGCTTCAAGTCCGCGCCCATGGCAACCCGGCAAATACACTGCGACCGCTGCCGGGCAGCGCATCTGTTTTCTTTACGCGCCCGCTGCTTTCGGTAAGCTCCGCCCATGGTTGCGCTCGAGAACTGCCGGCTTTTCCGCCACCTCACTGCGGAGGAGTGGAAAACGTTGCTCGCCGCCACCACCGAACAGGGCTTCCCCAAGGGCGTGGATATCTTCAAGGAAGGCGACGGCGGCGACGGCGTCTATGTGGTCAAAAGCGGTCTGGTTCACATCTCCGGCATCATCGGCGACAACATCCGCCACGTCTTCGCAAAGATTGGCCCCGGCGAAATCTTCGGCGAAATGGCCGTGCTCGAAAGCAAGCCCCGCTCCGCCACCGCCAGCACCACGCAGGACGCCGTGATCTACTTCATCCCGCGCGACATCGTCATCGCCTTGGTCGAACGCTCCCCGCAACTTTCCCTCGAGCTGCTGCGCGAGATCAGCGCCCGCCTCCGCGAGTTCAACCTCCAATACATCCGCGAAGTCATGCAGGCCGAACGCCTCTCCGTCGTCGGCCGCTTCGCCCGCTCCATCATCCACGACCTGAAAAATCCATTGAGCGTCATCAGCCTCACCGCCGAACTCGCCCAGATGCCCGATGTCAGCGCCGACACGCTCCACACCGGCAACGACCGCATCTGCAAACAGGTCAACCGCATCAACGAACTCATCAGCGAAATTCTTGAGTTCACCCAAGGCACCTCACAGACCTTCAAGCTCACGCCCGCAAACTATTCCGCCTACATCCAGCGACTGATCGCCGAGCTGCAACCCGAGCTCGCCGTCAAAGACATCACCATCGAACTGGAAAACCAGCCCCCCGATGTGACCCTCCAGATCAATCCCAACCGCCTCCGCCGCGTCTGGCAAAACCTCTGCCACAACGCCGCCGACTTCATGCCCGACGCCGGCAAGATCATCGTCCGCTTCCGCCAGACCGACACCGAAGTCATCACCGAACTCGAGGACACCGGCCCCGGCATCGCCGCCGCCATCGCCGAAACACTCTTTGAACCCTTCGCCACTCACGGCAAAGTCCACGGCACCGGCCTCGGCCTCTCCATCTGCAAAAAAATAGTCGAGGACCACCACGGCCGCATCACCGCCCGCAACGAACCCGGTCGCGGCGCCGTCTTCACCTTCACACTGCCGCTCCCGAAATGAGCCGGAGCCGCCACCCTGTCGCCCCGTGAACCGCATCCACCTCCTCCCCGACCACGTCGCCAACCAGATCGCCGCCGGCGAAGTCGTCGAGCGCCCTGCCAGCGTCGTCAAAGAACTCGTCGAGAACTCGCTCGACGCCGACGCGCGCAAAATCACCGTCGAAATCCAAGCCGGAGGCCGCAGCCTCGTCCGCGTCACCGACGACGGCCTCGGCATGAGCCGCGATGACGCCCTGCTCTCGCTCGAACGCCACGCGACGAGCAAAATCAAGCGCGCGGAAGACCTCGCCGCCATTTCCACGATGGGTTTCCGTGGCGAAGCCTTGCCCAGCATCGCCAGCGTCAGCCGCTTCAGCCTCACCACGCGCGAGCGGTTTGGAGTTCCGCCTTCAGGCGGCCCGGACGACCCGAACCGCGTAAACGCGGAACTCCAAACCGAAAACATCGAAGGCACGCAGATAATCATCAACGGCGGCAAGATCACCGAAGTCAAAGCCGCCGGCAGCGCGCCCGGCACGAGCATCGAAGTGCGGCAGATTTTCTTCAACCTGCCCGCGCGCCGGAAATTTCTCCGCAGCGAAGAGACCGAAGCCGCGCACATCCAGCACTACCTCACCCTCGCCGCGCTGGCGTATCCGCACGTGGCGTTCACCTTCCTCAAGGACGGGCGCACCGTGTGGCAATTGCCCGCGCAGAAATCCGGTGCAGAAATTTCCGAGCGCCTGCCCGCCGTCCGCGAACGCCTCCGCGCACTGCTCGGCGACGTGAAGTTGATCCCCGTGGATTTCACCGCCCCGCTCACCGCCGACACCGCGCCCGACGAGATGGAAAGTTTTGAAACCGCGCTGCCCGCCGGCGAAACCGATTCTTCATTCTTCATTCATAATTCTTCATTTCGGGTTTGGGGTCTCATGGGCGCTCCCGGCGTGGCACGCAGCACGCGCGAAGACCAGCACATCTTCGTCAACCGCCGCCCGGTAGAAAACCGGGGCATCAACTACGCGCTGCTCGAAGGCTACCACACCGCGCTGATGAAAGGCCGCTACCCCGTCTGCTGCCTCTTCCTCGAAATCAACCCCGCCGCCGTGGATGTGAACATCCACCCCGCCAAGCGCGAGGTGAAATTCCACCGCGAGTTTGAGATCCGCAAACACGTCGCCGAGGCTGTGCGCGAGGCGTTGCTCGCGTTTCATGGGGGGGAGTCCAAAGTCCAAAGCCCAAAGCCCAATGTCGCCGACTTCGCCGCGCGTCCGGTGGATGCCATCGGAAAAACTTTTGTCCCGCCGTCGGCGACGCCGGAATTCTCCACGCCCCAGCTGCCGGAATTTCCGTTCTCATCCAAGCCCGCCCCCGAATGGCCATCACGCCCCGCCGCGCAGCCGCCGTTGAAGATGGGTTTTGCCGCCGTTCCCCAATCTGTGTCATCCGCGAAACCTGCCGACGCCCCCACTTCCAACTTCCAACTTCCAACTTCTTCCCTGCCGCTCCTGAGCGTCCCGCTCCGTCTCGTGGGTGTCATCGGCAAACTCTACGCCGTGCTCGAATCCGATCGCGGCCTCGTGCTGCTCGACCAACACGCGGCGCATGAGCGGATTTTGTTCGAGCGGATGCGCGACCGACTGGAACGCGGCGACCAAGCGCCTTCGCAAAAATTATTACTGCCGGAAACCATTGAGCTTTCCGTGCGCGACGCGAATTTTCTGCGCGGACAACTGCCCGGCCTCACGCGCCTAGGCGTGGGCTTGAGCGAGTTCGGCGAACGGACGTTCCTGCTGGATGCGCTCCCGCCGTTCGTCAAAGTGCCGGACACGCGCCGCTTCGTGCTGGAACTGGTGGATGAACTCAAGGCCGCCGGCGCGGAGGTGAACGCCTCGCGCCTCGGCGAGAGCGTCATCGTCAAGACCGTCTGCCGCCACGCCGTGAAAGCCAACGACCCGCTCGCCGGGCCGGAACTGGAAAACCTCGTGGAAGATTTGCGCCGCTGCACGATGCCCTACACCTGTCCGCACGGCAGACCGACGATCATCGAGATGAACTACCGCGAGCTGGAGAGGAAGTTTGGGAGGACGCAGTAAAACAATAGCTCTCGACAACACTGATTTGTAGCGACAATTTTGCCTTCAACACTATGGCTATTCCTGACTACCAAACAACAATGTTGCCGCTCTTGAAAATTGCTGGCGATAAAGGTGAACATTCATTGCGTGAAGGAATTGATACTCTTGCCAACGAATTCAAATTAACGGAACAAGAACGCCAAGAACTTTTGCCAAGCGGACAACAGGAAATTTTTTCTAATCGAGTTGGCTGGGCGAGAACGTATTTGAAAAAGGCTGGGCTGATTATGTCTCCTCGGCGTGGCTTCTTAAAAATTACTGACCGAGGTTTGGATATTTTGAAGCAAAACCCACCTCGGATTGACGCAAGGTTTCTCAAACAGTTTGAAGAGTTCAGAGCCTTTCAATCGATGAAGCGTGAACCAGCGATTGAAAATGGTGCGGATGAAATCGAACAGCAAGGCACGCCGGAAGAAGCTCTTGAAGCGGCTTATCAGAATTTGAGAGCGGAATTGGCGAGTGAGATTCTCTCCCAGCTAAAACAAAGCCCGCCATCTTTGTTCGAACGCTTGGTTGTCGAATTGATTGTCAAAATGGGATATGGCGGGAGTCGCAAGGATGCTGGACAAGCAATTGGCAAAAGTGGCGATGAAGGAATTGATGGCATCATCAAGGAAGACCGGCTTGGTTTGGACATCATTTACCTTCAAGCAAAGCGATGGGCAGCCACAGTCGGCAGGCCGGAGATTCAAAAGTTTGCAGGCGCACTCCAAGGACAACGAGCGCGTAAAGGAATTTTCATCACCACGTCAGATTTTTCCCGCGAGGCTGAAGAGTATGCTGCAAAAATTGAGAGTAAGATTATTCTGATTGATGGCGAACAGCTGGCGCAAATGTTGATTGACCACAATATCGGCGTCACTCCGGTTTCAAATTTTGAAATCAAAAAGATTGATTTAGATTACTTCACTGAGCAGTGATGTAGCATGAAAGTTCGCGAAGCAATCAGGCTCATCGAAGATGACGGCTGGTATCTTGACCGCACGCGCGGCAGTCATCGCCAATACAAGCATCCGCAAAAGCGCGGGCTGGTGACGATTGCTGGAAAACCCGGCGATGACCTTGCGCCCGGCACGAAAAACAGTATCCTAAAACAGTCAGGACTGAAATGAGCCGCTACCTAGTCATCATCGAAAAAACTGGCACGGGCTATTCGGCATACTCGCCGGATTTGCCGGGCTGTGTCGCCACCGGCAGTTCGCGCAAGGAAGTCGAACAGGAGATGCACGACGCCATTGAATTTCACATTGAAGGCTTGCGTCTCGCTGGCGAAGAAATTCCCGAACCGCAATCACAAGCCTCGTATTGCGAAGTCGCCGCCTAGATTTGCTTCTGCACGGGAACGATCTCAACTTGTCATCCGGTTTTGAAGGGCTTAGGATTCCCACATGGACAGCGCAGTTTTGGCAAAAGAAGCTTTGAGACTTCCAGCCCTTGAGCGGGCGCAGATCATTGATGCGCTTTGGGAAAGCCTCGACCCCGCCGAGCAGACCCCGATTGACCGCGCCTGGCTTCGCGAATCTCAAGACCGCCTCAAAGCCCACCGCGAGGGAAAACTGCCGGCGGAGGATGGAGTGGAAGCTCTCCTAGAAATCGAAGCGGGATTGGGCCGATGAATTTCAAGCTGCTGCCGCCCGCCAAGCGGGAATTGCGGAACGCGGCCAGGTATTACGAAGACCGTGTCCCCAATCTCGGTCATGATTTTATCGCCGAAGTCCGCGCCACCATGGTTCGTATCATCATGCACCCGCAAGCGTGGCATCCGTTGGACGAGGACATCCGCCGCTGCCGCACACATCGCTTTCCCTACGGAATCATTTATTCGGTGGAGAACGGGATCGTGCTGGTCATCTCGGTGATGCATCTGCACCGTCACCCGGATTCGTGGCGGAAGAATCTCGGATAAAGTGACGATACACAACGCGTTTTTAGACCGGAGATTCAAGCCATGAAATTGAGCTACTATCAGGAAACCGATTCGCTCTACATTGACCTCGCGTCGCGGGTGAGTGCGGAGAGCCGCGAGATTTCCGAGGGCGTTGTTTTGGATTACGACGCCGACGGCAATCTCGTGGGCATTGATATTGACCACGCGAGCCGGAAGTTGAATCTACGAGAACTGGTCACAAGCCACATGCCGGCGGCGAGCGTGGCCGCTTAAATCGTTCGCGCCTTCAAAAACCTTCCTACTGCTCGCCGTCGATTTGCCCCGAAGTTAGTTCTTCGCTTTGTTCGCAGAAATCCCGCTGACCGCCAATTCGTGTGGCAGTGAGATGCGGACGACTCCGTGCTGGCCGGCTTCGGTGGGGAGGATCTCCAGTTTGCCGTTGTGGGTCTCGATGATGCGCTGGCTGACGGTCAGGCCGAGGCCGAGGCCGACGTTGCGGGTGGTGAAGAAGGGGGCGGAAACTTTCTGCGCGACTTCGTGGGTGAAGCCGGTGCCGTTGTCTTTGATCTCGATGTTGAGCGTGGGGGCGTGACCGCTGGCGCTGCCGAGTGCGCCTTCTAGGAGGCGGATGCCGATCTGCGGGTCGCCGGGATTGGATTGGAGGGCGTTGAGGATGATTTCGGAGAGGGCGTGTTTGAGCGCGGCGCGGTCGCCGGTGACGATGATGGGTTTGCCGGCGTCTTCGCACTTGAGGCGGGCGGTCTTGCCGGGCTGGTATTTCTGGGCTTCTTGGTAGGCTTCCTCGATGAGGGGTGCGAGGGGGAAGGCTTCGGTGGCGATGATGCCATCGCGAGCGAGGAAGCGCATTTGGCTGATGAGCCGGGAAATTCTTTTCACGCCGTCGGCGAGGGCGACATCGAGGGAGGCGCGGAATTCGGGGTCGGCGTAGCGGTCGGACAAAAGTTGCTGGTGGGTGGAGAGTGGCACGAGGGCGTTGCCGACTTCGTGGGCGATGCGGTCGGCCATGGTTTTGACGAGGCGCAGGTTAGAGGCTTCGACTTCGAGTTTGCGGAGTTGTTCGCTCTGGGTGAGGTCTTCGACGACGAGGAGGGCGGCGGTGGGCAGGAGGGAGTCGTGGCGCTGGAAGGGGACGACGTTGATGCTGAAAATCTGGCGGCGCGGTGAATCTTCGGGTTCGTATTTGAAGGTTTCGACGGCGGTGCCGGTCTTGAGGACCTGGTAAATTTTTCCACCGAGGAGCTGGGGGAGGTCGGTGAATTCGAGGTCGCCGCTGCGCATGCCTGTGCGGGCAAAGAGGCGGCGCGCGGTTTTGTTGGCGTGGAGGATGGCGAGGTCGCGGCTGACGACGACGCAGGCGCTGCTGAGTTCGCGGAGGACGTCGGCCATCATCTCGTTGTTGGCGGAGACTTGGTCGTGGAGCCAGATGTTCTTGATGGCGAGGCCGAGTTGTTCGAGGAGGTGGAAGATGAGTTCGAGTTCGTTGTTGGTGAGGGGTTCGCCGGTGATGCGGCCATCGAACACGGCGACGCCGAGGAGGTTTTCGCGGTCGAGGACGGGGACGGCGACTTGGGCGCCGAGGAGTTCGAATTCTTTCTGGGTCTCGATGTCGTTGCGGGTGTCTTCGCTGTTGCGGCGGAGGATGCGGCCGGAGCGGACGAGTTGGCCGCCGATGCCGATTTCGAGGGAGAGTTCGAGGTGGTCGAGGAGTCCTTGAGGGAGGCCGACGGCGCAGACGGAGCGGAGGCGGCGGGCTTCTTCGGGGGTGCCGCCGAAGGTGGCGGCTGCGGGGCGGAGGAAGATGGCGGCGCGGTTGACTCCGAGGATTTCGCGGAGCATGAGGAGGAATTGTTTGAGCATCGCCTCGGAGTCGAGGGAGTGGGTGAGGATGGCGGAGAAGTCGCGGAGGACTTCCCAGGTCTGGAAGGGGTTGTTGCCGCGTGAACTGACTTCGGGTGCGGGCGCGGCGGCTTCGGCGGAGAGGAAGGCGGTGTCGGAGGATTTGCCGGGCGTGGCGGGCATGGGCGTGGCCCAGAGGCGGGCGAGGACGGCGTTGAGCATGCGGGCGCGGACGGGTTTGCTGAGGATGTGGGTGACTCCTTTGAGGTAGGCTTCTTCTTCCCATTCCCAGGATTTTTCGCTGGTGAAGACGATGATGGGGACTTTGGCGATGCGGCGGTGGAGTTTTTCGATGAGCCAGACGCCTTGAACGCTGGAGAGGTCCATGTCCACGGCGCAGGCTTGGACGAGGCCGTGGGCGAGGAGTGGTTCGGCTTCGTCGAGGGTGAGGCGGTGGACGACGCGGTAGTCGGTGGGGTTGAGGGCGGTGCGGATGGCTTCCGCGAGTTCGGGGTGTTCGGCGAGGACTAAAAGTGTTTTCACATTTCAAATGTCGTCCGGTTGGTCAGGTGGGACATCCGCCTGTGGCCGGAACGGATTTTTGTTTGGCTGTAGATAAGCCATACGAACGTATTTGGGTCAATAGAATCTTGCGATTTGTTGCGCCGCAAAGGCAGGAAAATCATCCGGCGGAGACTACTTGTTTGACCCGGGGGAATCTCCGGGGGTGGGGAGGGCGCGTCTCTCCGTGCGCGCCGGTGCGGTGAACCTGAATGTGTTGGTTGGCAATCGCGGCGGGCAGAGGACTACCCGCCCTACCCGTCAACCGATTGTCGTTGGAAATTGGTATGAGTTGCCGGAGACAGTGGGATGCACAACGCCGCGCTGGAGCGCGCCTGATTTGAAATTCCGACGGAGTTCGAATTTAATCTGTGGAGACGAGTTTCTCCCAGAGGGATTCATTGAGGAGCACTTTCTGGAAGAGGTCTTTGTCGTTGGCGTTCGCGGAGGGGCGGTTGGAGTTGATGGGCATGCGCAGAATGAAGGTGGCGCCCTGTCCGGGCTCGCTGGTGGCCTCGATCTTGCCGCCGTGGTGGTGGACGATGAAGTAGCAGGCCATGAGGTTGATGCCGTATTCCATGGGCGCGTCGGTGCGGAGGACGAAGGGGTCGAACACGAGGCGCAGCGCTTCCTGCGGCAGGCCGGGGCCGTTGTCGCGGACGTGCAGTTCGATGCGGTCGAGGTTGGCGGTGGCGCTGAATGTGACTCGCGAGCCGGGGGGGAGGCTGACGGCCTCGTCCTTCAGCAGCAGGTCGAAGAGTCGGTCGAATTTGGGTTTGTCCACGAGCATCTGCGGCAGGGAATCGGGGATGTTGTTTTCGATGGTGATGTTTTTGGCGGTCAACTCGGGTGCTAATTTTGCAGCGGCCTCGTCCACGACGGCGCGGAGTGAGACTGTGTCATTGAATTCGACCGAGGTTTTTTCGGACGCGGACCAGAGGTCCTTGAGCATGTTGTTGATCTTTTCGATCTGGACCTGGACGTTCTGGTAATACTCGCGCCAGAAGTCGGGGTTGCGCATCTCGTCGGGGTTCATCTTCTCTTCCTGCAATTTGGACGGCGCGAGGTCGAGGAAGGTTTTGACCGCCTGGAGGGAGTTGCGCATGTGGTGGCTGAGGCCTTGCGCGAGCAGGCCGAGGCTCACGATGCGGTCGGCGACCATCATGTTGTGCAGCACGGACATTTTCTGCTTCAGCAACTCGTCGCGCTCGGACTGCACCATGAAGAATTCGAGGCCGCGCTTGAGGGTGTGTTCCAGTTGGGGCGGGTCCCACGGTTTGGTGACGTATTTGTAAACGGCGCCGGTGTTGACGGCGGCGATGGCGGCGTCCATGTCCGCATAAGCTGTGGCGAGGATGCGGATGATGCCGGGGCGGAGTTGGCGGGCGCGTTCGAGCAGCCACACGCCTTTTTCGCCGGGCATGCGCTGGTCGGTCATCAGCAGGCCGATGTCATCGCGGTGTTCCTCCAGCAGTTTCAAGCCTTCCGCCGCGCTCACGGCGGTGAAGATGCGGAACTGATCACTGAAAGCCCGCGCGAACATCTTCAATGACTGCGCTTCGTCGTCCACGTAAAGGATGGCGAATTTTTTGTAATCGTACGAATTGTCCATATCCGTTTCTTGCTTGTTTAATGTCAGCCTTTGACGGGGAACTCCAGTGTAAACTCGCAGAATTTCCCCGGCTCGCTCCTGACCCGGATGCGGCCATCATAGGACTCCACGATGCGGTGGCTGATGCTCAAGCCCATGCCCATGCCTTCGCCCACGTCTTTGGTGGTGAAGAAGGGGTCGAAAACTTTGCCCAGATGCTCGGGTTTGATGCCGTTGCCGTTGTCGTGGAAGCTCAGGATGCCGACGCCGTTTTCGATGCGGCTGGTGATGGTGATCAACGGCTGTTCGCCGGCGGGGAACTGCTTTTCCTTCAGGGCATCGAGGGCGTTCTCCAGAAGGTTGAGGCAGACTTGGATGAGTTTGTTCTTGTTCGCATAAAACATCTGGCCTTCGAGGATGTTTTTTTCGAGGCGGATGGTATTGCTCCATTCATGGCTGACGAATCGGAGCGACGCCTCGACCAGATCGGACACGAGAAACTCCTCGCGGATTTCGTCGTCATGATGGGTGAACCCGCGCAGGCTGGAGACGATGTTCATGACGCGGTTGAAGCCATCTTCGATGTCCTTGACGATATCGGCGTAGTCGGCCTGCTGATCGGGGGCGAGGTATTTGCCCTTGTTCCTGAGCGTGTAGAGGCCGGTCTTGACGAAGTTGAGGGGGTTGTTGATCTCGTGGATGATGCCGGCGCTCATGCGGCCGAGGGAGGCGAGTTTTTCGGCCTGCACCAGTTGCGATTCGGCTTCCTGCAATTGTTTGTATTGCCGGTCGAGCTCGTAGCGCAGCGCGAATTCCCGGAAGCGGATTTTGCTGTGGAAGAATCTGCCGGTGGCCACGATGACTCCGGTGACCGCGAGAAAGTAAGTGTTGTTGAAAAACAGCCCGAAGATTTTCGGATCATGAATAGGTCCGTTAGCCAGACACGCTGTCAGATACATGAGGATAATCAGCGACACCGCGATGAGCGTCTCCCGGAAGGTCCAGTGCATGACGAAGGCGAACACCAGCAAGACGAGGTTGAGCCCCGCATAGTAGGTGGAGCTGGCGCCGTCTGCCTTGTAGATCATCACCGCCAAAAACGAGGTGGGCACCATCGCCAGCGCCACGCCCAAGACACGATAATATTTTCTGGCGTATGAAGTGAGGAGGATGGCGAGAAACCCGCCAATCAGCACGTCCGAGAACAGGCGCAGTTTCAAAAACTCGGCCACCCTGTCCGGATAAACGAACTTGTCCACGATGACGCCGGCAGGCATCAGCACCAAGCCGATGTAGCAGGCGATCCGGAAATTATTGATGGTCGCGATGCGGTCCCACTCCAGATACGCCTTCTGGATTTCCTCCAGGTTTTGAAATTCGCGTTCAGCCATTGTCAGGTTTCCTGATTTCGAGGAAGACGTTCACGGCTGTTTCATCGGCCACAACCTTGCAAGCATCGTCCGGCGCGGCGTCCGGCTTGAGGGTGAACATCTGCCGCCCGTTGCGATAGAGAAGATTCCAGTCGAGGATGAATTCCAGCTTGTTGCGGAACGCGCGTGTGGCGTCCACGTTCGTCACCAAGAGCAGGCCGCCGGGCGCGAGCCATTGGTAAAAGACGGTCATCAACTGCTTGCAAACCCGGTCGGGCAGGTAGTCGAAGAGGCCGGCGCAATACAGGAAATCATATTTCCCGTCCGCAGCGCTGGGCACGGGGCGGGCGGCTTCCTTGAGAATCTGCTGCACGGATTTTTGCACCATCTCGATGCGTGTGGTGCGGCGCGCCTTCAGGCAGATGTCCCGCAGGAGCGCGCTGGTGTTCACGATGGTTTCCTCGTTGAAATCAAGCAGGGTGAAGTGCGCGTTGTCGCAGACGTGCTCTTCCCGCAGAAATTTTTGGATCTCGCCGGCCGGGCCGCAGCCCAGATTAAAAATCTGCGCGGGACGGCCGACGCGCAGCATCCGGGCGGATTCCTGCACGAGCCGGTGCTTGAGGATTTTGATGCGGTTGCGGTGGGCTTCCGCTGGAAGCTGGTTGAGAAACCAGGCGTTGATCACCTTGGCAAATAGCGATGTCCCCTGGTAGGGATCGCGCACGATCATGTTCACCATCTCATAATCACCGGCATAACCGAGCGGCTTGCTGAAGGTGCGGTGGCCGAATGGCGAACACATCAGCAACGGATGCAGTTGCCGCCGTGTAAACCGCATGTGCGCCGGACGCAGGTCCGCATCCAACTTCGCGGCGATCTCCTCGAACTGGTCGCCCAGCGCATCAATCGCCGGGAGCAGGTGTCCCCTCAGCTTTTCGGCGGCGTCCCGCTCGATTTCCACACGTGCTCCGTTGAGCGCGCCGCCGAGGGACAGTTGCACTTGGTCCAGCCAGAGCCGCATGTCGGCGAAGAGCGATTGCATGTCCGCCACCACCACCTTGAATTCCGGCAGCACCTTGTAGCTCTTCTGCCACTCCTGCAAAAAGTCATTGAACTGCGCGGGCAATGTATTTCCCGCGCCGCGCCCCGAAGAAAGCTCCACCCAACCCTCGTCCAGCGTTGCCTCGCAAGTCAGCGCTGAACCGGAGTTGACCAGGTTGGTGACGACGGCCTTGCCGGAATACACCGTGCGGTTGCGCAGCACCACCTTGAACTCGCCCAACACCTCCGACATGCGCAGCACCACCTCCGGCGAACAAATCTCGAACACCGCCTGAAACCGCGTCACGCGCACCAGCGAGGCGCGGATCTCCTCGTGCTGACTGCTCTGACAGACGACGTAGCTCTCCTTGTCACCGGAAACCGTCGGGGTGGTTTGGCTTTCCATAAATAAAATTCCGTTTCAACGACACATCAGCGGCTGGCGTTTTCCCCGGTCAGACTTTCCGAACCCAGTTTCAAATCCAACTGTGAAATGATAATGAGCGTCGCCTGAACCTCGGCCACTTTTTGCTGGCCGGAAAAAATGTTCACTTCCCCGATGCAGATGGTGTTCCGCCGCTGTTTGACCGTGCCCACCAAAGTCACCTTGCCATGCTCGGGTAGAACTGGCTTTTCAAAATGCGCGTTCGTCTTAATCAGCCGCGGCCGCCCGCGCAAACCCGCGTGCCAAGCCCAGATGGCGATAGCCTGCCCCGCCGCCTCGATCAGCAATGTCCCAGGGAAAATCGGGTCGGTCGGGAAGTGCAGCGGGAAAACCCAGTGGTCCGCCACGTCCAGTTCGCAGACGATGTGCTCGCCGTTGACCTCGGTGACGCGGTCAATCTGCAGCATCTCGCCAATCGGCAGGAAAATATTTTCAAGCTCCGACCGGACATAAACCGACTTGTCCAATCCGCTTGTGGTTGCTGTGTCTGGCATAGTCAAAACGATTTCAAAACTTCAAATCAAACGACCCGGAAAAAGCTATCAGACTTTTCCCGGGCCAAAAACAAAATCCACCAAGCGAACGTCCGTCTGCCTGCAATGGTGTCCCGCGCTATCCTAGAAACGCAATCCGACCGTGACTGAGAGTGCGTGGCTCAGGAAACTGTATTTGCCATCCGCCGTCTGGCCGCCCAGTGACGGCGCGCTGCCGCTGACGGTTCGTTCCGGGCCGTAACCCAATTGATAAGCCACATCAAAGTCGAACTTCTTGCCCTTGTGTCCGACGCCCACGCTGAAAAAATGGCGCTCCATATCCACGACTTGTGTCGTGTAGTGCGCGTCCGGCACGGAGTTTTCGTTGAGAATGTAACCCGCGCTCACATGCCAGCCGTTCTCCAGATAACGCGTCGCCCCAAATTCGTAATACCAGCTTGATTGCCAGTTGAAAACAAACGGAAGGTTTTGTCCCAATGCCGTCGGCTGTGTTTGCTCGATGGTCATCGTCTTCATCACGTCCCAATCCGTGTAATCCGCATCGAACTCAAAATTCCATTTCGGCGTGGGCCGGTAGGAGACGGCGAACACTGCGGACAACGGGAGGGTCAGATTTGCGTGGGCGGAAGTGCGTTCGGGCGTTTGTGTGAGACCGAAATCTTCCGTATGCCCGCTCAGGTTGATGGTCGTCTGGCTGCGGAAGCTGATGCCGAAGGAGAGCTTCTCGTGCGGCTGCCACATCACGCCCAAGTTGTAAGCCACACCCCAGCCGTCGCCATCAAAACGGAGTCCGTCCACTGCCGTTGGAAATATAATGCCCTGCCGCAGGTCGGCCATCGCGCATTGGGCCGACACGCCGGCGGCGATGGAAAGCGTCGGGGAGAGTTTGACGGCGATCACGGGGTTGATGGCCATCGTCGTGACCGCGCCCTCCGTGCCCAGCGTGCGAAAGCCGGTATCCTGCCCCCACTTCACACCCAAGCCATAAGGCGAATACACGCCCAGACCGAAACTGAAAATCGAGTCCTGCTTTGTGTAAGTGTAAAACAGGTGCGCAGCCGCATGATACTTGTCGTGGTTGTGATACTTGTTGCCGGCGTTGGGGCCGGACGTGGATTCGAAAGTCGGCTCCAGATCTATCGCATAAATTCCCGCACGGAAATTCTGGCCTTGCAGTTGGGTGATGCCCGCCGGGTTGTAGTAGATGGCGGAGGGATTGTCCGCCGTGGCGGCGAACGCCTCGCCCCGCGCAGTCGCAAACGCGTCCTGATCGGGCAGCCGGAATCCTGTGGCTGACGCGACGAGCGGAATGCCGCCAAGAATCAACACCGCCCACAGACTCA
The DNA here is from genome assembly GCA_031371425.1 of Verrucomicrobiales bacterium. Lineage (GTDB taxonomy): Bacteria > Verrucomicrobiota > Verrucomicrobiia > Limisphaerales > JAFMIX01 > JAFMIX01. The sequence continues at coordinate 19,472 of JANMJO010000058.1, forward strand.
ATTTGTTTTTCGGTTGTGTTTTCATAATCGGTTTTTGACTGTCTGATTTCTTCACCGCCCGCGTTTCTGTGCCTCCACGACCTTCCTAAAAAATTCGTTCGCGCCTGTCTTTTCCGTGAGCCACGCCCCGGCCGCCGGCCAGAGTGCTGTCAGCGCAATCAACGGCCGCACCGGAATGGAATTCACAATCACCTCCGGCAAATCCCGCTCAATGGCCCGGATTACCGCCCGCGCTACATCTTCCGGCTGCGAAGTTCCCAGCAACGCCGGCGCGGAAAATCCGCTGCTCGCCTTGAGCTTCGCGTAAATCCCCGCCTCCACGAATCCCGGCGCGATGACCGAGGCGCTCACGCCCTGCCGGCGATACGTCGCGCGCAACGACGACGTGAACGCAATCAGCCCCGCCTTCGTCGCCGCGTATGGCTCCTGATAGGCCGGCCCGGATTTGCCCGCCAGCGACGCCATGTTCACGATGTGGCCGCGCCCGCGCCGCAACATTTCCGGCAGCACCAGCCGCGTCATGATCATCGGCCCTTCCAGATTCACCGCGATGGTGTCGCCGATGGCCTCCTCGGTGAGGTCGTGGTAGGCCGAGGTGTATTCGATGCCCGCGTTGTTGATGAGAACGTCAAGCCCGCCAAACCGGTCGAGGGTTGCGGCGAGAATCTGCCGCCGCTGCTCCGCGTTACGCACATCGTAGGCAAAGGAAATCGCCTTCGCACCCTTGCGCTCCACCGCCGCATGCAACCCGGCCAAGTCCGCTCCGGGAAACGCCATCAGCACCAGATTCACGCCGCGATCCGCC
>JANMJO010000098.1:0-2635 GCA_031371425.1 Verrucomicrobiales bacterium
CGGCTACTACCTATAAACCCGTTGCAGTCGGGAGTCAGATAAACTGCCGCGCAAAGATGGTTGGAGTTCACTCTTTAGCGTGTCGGGGCGGTGTCGGGTGTGATGGGAACAAGCTAAAGCTTGAACTCCAACTTGGGGCCGCAGGTGTGGTTGGAACTTCCGCACCGCGAAAGAAACCGGAGCGCCGAGCACCGCTCGGCAAGACCGCCGCAATGCCCATCGTGCCGAGCAATGCTCGGCGCTCCACCAGTGCGACCCTGACACGCAGCGGAGGCTCGCTCCCAAGTTAGAGTTCACGCTTCAGCGTGTCGGGGCGGATTGTTGGAGTTCAAGCTTTAGCTTGTCGGGGCGGTGTCCAGCGTGACGGGAACAAGCTAAAGCTTGAACTCCAAATTGGGGCCGTAGGTGTGGTTGGAACTTCCGCGCTCCACCAGCGCGACCCTGACACGCAGCGGCAGTTTCACTCACACCCAAACCGCACATCCCCAAGCTGGCGCGGCGGCGGATCGCCCGATAGACTCCGGCGGTTGCAACACTCCGAACCAGACCACTACGCCGCGCTCGGTCTCGACCGCGACTGCACCGTCGCCCAGATCCGCGCCGCCTACAGGTTGCTCGCCAAGCAACACCATCCCGATGTGAACCCCGGCTCGCTGGACGCGCCGGCGCGGATTCAGGCACTCAACGCCGCGCATGAAATCTTGAGCGACCCGGCGCAACGTCTCGCCTACGACCAAGCCCGCGCCGCCAGCAGCAAGTCCCGCGCTCCCGCGCACGCCGCGAAATTCAAGCGCAACATCGCGCAAGACGTCCACCTGCGGATTGAGGATTTTCTGCGCGGCACGACGCTCGACGTGCGCGTGAACGACCCCGGCAACTCCTCCGGCCCGGAGATTTTCCAGCTCACCGTCCCGCCGGAAACCGCGCCCGGCACGCGCTTCCGCCTGCCGCGCACGACGCCGTTCGGCGGCGGCTTCGTCGTGCTGCGGGTGCGGGCGCGGGCGGATTTCCGGTTCAAGATTCGCGGCGCGGACTTGCGCTGTGAGCTGCGCATCAGCCTTCAGCGCGCGACGCAGGGCGGCACGGAATCGGTGGCAGGAGCGAACGGAAAGCGGTTGCGCGTGCAGATTCCGCGCGGCGTGGCGCGGGGCGAAATCATCCGGCTCGATGGCGAAGGTTTGCCGAAACCGCGCGGCGGCTGCGGCGACCTGCTGGTGCGCATCGGCTACCAACCGGAGGTGCGCATCACCCGCACGTCACGCCGTTGACGCAGCATCAGCTACGGCGCGTTGAGCAATTTCGCCGCCTTGACTTGCAGTTCCCCGCGCCGCTTCTCCCAATCCGACCAGCTCGCAGCCCACGCGGTGCCGGTGAAGTTGGTTCTCGCCGCAGGCCAGAGGGCGGTGATGGCTTTCCGCTCGCGTTGAATGCCGCGATGATCTTTCCATTCGCAATATGCCTCCAGCAGGTTGAGCCGGTTCTCGGGAAAGTCGGGCGCGAGTTCCACCGCGCGTTCCAGATGTTTGTGCGCCTTGCTGCGGCTGCCGATGCTCGCGGGCCAGCCGGGGGCTTGGAAGTAAAGCTGCCCCAGATTGCGATCCGGCCCGGCGCTGTCGAAATGCTCGTCCAGCGCGCGGGCGGACTTGAACTCATGCTCCATCTCATCCACGAGCTTGAGCGCGGCGAGCAGCTTGGTGCGGGCGAGCTGGCCGAGGTTCATGGCGAGGTAGTAATGCCCCGCCGCCAGTTTCGGCTCGCGAGCGGTGAGCCGGCGCATGGCGGCGATGCCCTCCACGGCGAGCGTGGCGCGCTCGGTGTCCTTGATGGCGAACTCGGCGCGGTCGAAGCACGCGCGGCCAAACTGCCACGCGGCTTCTGCGTTGGTCGGCTCGTGCTCGAGGCGGACGCGGGCGGAGACGAGGATGTTTTCCGCGTAGGCGACGGGGTTTGTGGTGGCGGAAATGTGGGTCTGCGCCGGGGCGGTTGCGCTGCCGGCCAGCAGCAGGGCTGCGGCGATGAAAGCCTTGCAACGGCGCGGGCAGGTGTGCCACGGGGAATTTGAGATTGCGAACATGCTCATGCGTCTTATACTCGCATTTGATTGAAATTGAACGGAAAACTTATCTGCGCGGCGCTGCTGCCGGTCTGGTTGCTGGCCTCCGGCTGCAGCGGCATCCACGCGCAACACAGCGTCTCGCCGCTTGATTTTTTCATGCCCGGCATCGGCAGTTTCCTTTATGCTCCGCCCGCCGCTGCGCCTATTCCGGCGGTGGCAACAGCAAACCTGTTCGCTCAAGCCAATTAAATTTATGAGATTCCCACTCGCACTGACGGCGAAGATCGCCGGCCACATCATCAAACACAAAGTCCGCAAGACGCCCAAGTTCGCCATGGTCTTGCAGCTCGAACCGCTGCACACCTGCAACCTCACTTGCACCGGTTGCGGTCGCATCCGCGAGTATTCCACCAACCTCAAGGACATGGTGCCGCTGGAAAAATGCCTCGCCGTGGCCGAAGAGTGCGAAGCGCCGATGGTCTCCATCTGCGGCGGCGAACCGCTCATCTACCCCAAGATCGAGGAGCTTGTGGCCGGTCTGCGCGCGCAGGGCCGCGTCATCTACATCTGCACGAACGG
>JANMJO010000120.1:0-16997 GCA_031371425.1 Verrucomicrobiales bacterium
CGGCGCGCGCGGAGCGACGCGCCCTACCCACCCACTGTGTCAATGTTAGTTTGAACTGCTATAGCTCGATGAGCAGCGGGTCGAAAGCGGGTGAAACGATTGCTGCGATTGGAGAAAGTCACGTGCTGGCACTACCTGTCACGGGTAGTCCTGATTGGAAGAATGGCGGGAGCGGCGGGGCTCGAACCCGTAACCTCTGCCGTGACAGGGCAGCGCTCTAACCAATTGAGCTACGCCCCCGCGTGGACGGCAAACCTAGAGAACCCTGCGGGAAAGGTCAATGTTGAAGTCAGAAAAATTCGGGCGGCAGACGCCAAGGAGGTGGGGGTGGGGAACCCCGCTGAAGAAACGTACCGCCGCCCGAACGAGTTCACTTTAGGATGTCTTGTCCGCTTGTCAATCTCGCAACTGCCCGGCCAATTGCTTCGCCAAACTCAACGCCGACATCATGCTGGATGGATTGGCAATACCCTGGCCGGCGATATCGTAGGCGGTGCCGTGGTCGGGTGAGGTGCGGATGAACGGCAGGCCGAGTGTCCAGTTCACGCCGGTCTCGAAGCCGATCATTTTCAACGGGACTAATCCTTGGTCGTGATACATGGCCACGACGGCATCGCACTCGCCGCGCAGGGCGTGGTAGAACAAGGCGTCGGCGGCATGCGGTCCGGTGATTTCGATCCCTTTTTTTCGCGCGGCTTCGATGGCGGGGGTGATGATGTGGATTTCTTCATCGCCAATTTTCCCGCCTTCGCCGGCGTGGGGGTTCAGGCCGCAGACGGCGATGCGGGCGCGGGGCAGGCGGAGGTCGCGGCAGGCTTGGCCGGCGAGTTCGATGGCGAGGATGATTTTATCCGCAGTCAGGTTTTGGGCGACGTGGCGGATGGGAATGTGGGTGGTGGCGAGGGCGACGCGCAGCCAGCGGCTGCGTTCATCGTGGCCGAGGAGCATCATGGTGGTGCGCGGGGTGGCGGCGAGGGCGGAGAGGAGTTCGGTTTGGCCGACGAAATTATTTTCGCCGGCGCGGATGATGGCTTCTTTGTTGATGGGGGCGGTGAGGAGGGCGTCGAGTTCGCCACGGAGGCAGCGGTGGGCGCCGTCGTGCAGCCAGGCGATGGCGGCGCGGGCGGCGGCGGGGGAGCCGGGTGGTAAATTTTGCAGGAGGGTTTCGGTGAGTGGATTGGCGAGGGTGAATTTCCCGGTTGGTTTTCCGCTGGTGGTGTTTTCGAGGGGGAGGTTGAGGCGGAGTTGTTGGTTGAGTTGGTGGAGGTGGGGGGCGTCGCCGATGAGGAGGTAGCGGGTGGGGTCGGCGGGGGATTCGGCGGCGAGGGTTTTGAGGGTGACTTCCGGTCCGATGCCGGTGATGTCGCCGAGGGTGATGCCGATGCGAAGTGGTGTTTTCAATGCAGCCTCGGGCGTGGCGGGCGCGGGGTCAAAAGTAGCGGACGAAGGTTTTTTTCTTGAGGCGGTTGATCCATTCTTGCTGGATCTTGGCGCGTTCTTGGGACTGGAGTGTTTTTTCGATGTCGTCGCGGAGTTCGGCGAGGGGTTTGGTGTGGGTGGGGCGGGTTTCTTCGACGAGCATGAGGTAGCAGGCGTCTGGGGTTTCGATGATGGGGGTGCGTTGGCCGGGTTTGAGGGTGAAGGCGGCGGTGGCGAGTTCGGGGCGGAGGACGGAGCGTTGGACCCAGCCCCAGTCGCCGCCTTGGTTGCGTTGGGAGCCGGTGGAGTAGATGGCGGCCATTTCGGAGAAGGCGGCGCCGGCGTTGATTTTGCCGAGGATTTCTTCGGCGAGTTTTTTGCGGGCTTCGGGTGTGGGGGCGGCGGTGGTGTCGAGGACGATCATGCGGAGTTTGATTTGGTCTTCGACTTGGAAGTCGTCTTTGTGGGCGGCGTAGTGGGCTTCGATTTTGAGGGGGGAGATGATGACGTTGGCGGAGACGTATTTTCCGCGCATGGCGTCGATGATGATTTGGTCTTTGATTTGTTGGCGGAACATTTCGAAGGTGAGGTGTTCGGCTTGGAGGGTTTTGGTGAGGGTGGCGCGGTCGCCGAAGCGGGAGCGGATGCGTTCTTGGACGCCTTCATCGGTGACGTTTTCGGGGAGGCTGAATCCGGAGGCTTTGAATTCGTGGAGGATGAGTTGGCGTTGGACGAGGTCTTCGAGGGCGTCGTTGAGGGACTCGACCATTTTTTTCTGGTAGGTTTCGGGCTGTGTGGCGTATTGGCGGCGGAGGAGTTCGAGGGCGCGGCCGGCGTTGGCTTCGACTTGCTGGTAGGTGATGACGGTGTTGGCGACGATGGCTTTGACGCCGTTGGCGAGTTCGGCGTGGGTGGTGATGGTGGTGGCGAGGATTAGTGTGCTGGCCAGGAGGATGAGGAGAGGGTGTCTCATGCGAATGGGCGGATGGTAGGTCAGGTGGTTAATGTGGTCAAGCGGTGGGCTGGGAAAATGCGGGGATCAGGTGGCGAGGGTTTTGGTGATGGCGGTGCGGACTTCGGCCATGCTGAAGGGTTTGGGGAGGCAGAGGATTTTTTCGGTGTCGAGGAAGTGGCGGGTTTTTTCGCTGACGAGGTCGCCGGTGATGAAGATGAGGCGTGAGGCGAGGGTGGGGTTGGTTTGGCGGAGTTCGTCGTAGACTTGGCGGCCGTTGAGTCCGGGCATTTTCCAGTCGCAGAGGATGACGTCGTATTGGTTTTGGTGGAGGCGGGTGAGGCCGGTTTTGCCGTTGTTGGCGGTGTCGACGTGGTAGCCTTGGCGGGTGAGGATTTCGCGGATCATTTCGAGGATGGGTTCTTCGTCGTCTATGGCGAGGATTTTTTTGCCGGCGCCTTCGAGTTTGTCGGAGGGGGGAGGCTTGAGGGTCGAGGTGGCGGAGGAATCTATTTCGTAGGTGATGGGGAGGTCGATGGTGAAGGTGGCGCCTTTGCCGGGTTGGCTGGAGGGGATGATGGTGCCGCCGTGTTCTTGGATGATGCCGTAGCAGAGGCTGAGGCCGAGGCCGGTGCCTTGGCCGACTTCTTTGGTGGTGAAGAAGGGGTCGAAGATTTTGGAGAGGTTGGTGTCGGAGATGCCGGGGCCGGTGTCTTGGATGGTGATGTGGACGTTGTGGCCGGCGGTTTCGGTGGTGATTTTTATCTGGCCTTGGGTTTGGTGGGCTTCGATGGCTTGGCGTCCGTTGTTGATGATGTTGACGAAGACTTGTTGGATCTGGTGGGAGTCGACCATGGCGTGTGGGAGTGCGGGGTCGAGGTGGGTGATGATCTCGATGTTGCTGGTGCGAAGTTGGTAGGAGAGGATGTCGAGGGCGGCTTCGATGAGTCGGTTGACGCAGACGGATTTGCGTTCGGGTTGGTGGCGGCGTGCGAAGCTGAGGAGGGAGTGGACGATTTTCTGGCAGCGTTGGGCGTTTTTGAAAATCATGTCCACGGAGGTTTTGTGTTCGGGGCTGATGCCGTCCTGCTGGAGGAGTTCGGAGAAGCCCATGACGGTGGTGAGGGGGTTGTTGAGTTCGTGGGCGATGCCGGCGATGAATTCGCCGATGCCGGAGAGTTTTTCGCTTTGGACGAGTTGGGCTTGGGTGGTTTTGAGGCGTTGGACGGTGCTTTCGAGTTGGTCGCGGGAGTTTTTGAGGTTGGTGGTCATCCGGTTGAAGCCTTGGGCGAGTTCGCCGAATTCGTCGTGTGATTTGACGGTGACGTGGTGGGAGAAGTCGCCGCCGCCGATGGCTTCGGCGCTGGTGCGGAGTTGTTTGAGGGGTGCGGCGGCTTTGTGGATGATGAGGCTGACGATGGTGGTGCCGATGAGGATGGCGAGGAGGCTGACGATGAGGATTTGGCGCTGGGTTTCTTCCAATGCCTGCATGGAGTTTTCGATGGGGTAGAGGACGAGGTAGTTGAGTTGGCTGTTGGCGCTGTTGAGGGAGACGGTGAGGTAGAGGTAGCGTTCGTGAAAGAGGGTGATGGGGCGGATGTGTTGTTCGATGGGGTTGTCGGTGGCGGGTGCTTGGGCGGCGAGTTCGGCGCGGAGGGCTTCGGGGCGGAGGTCGGGGTTGGAGAGTTTGTAGGCGATGACGTGGTTGTTGGCGCGGAGGATGATTTCGCTGTGGGTGAGTTGGTGGAAGTCGTTTTCTAGGGTGTTGGGGACGCCGAAGCTGATGGCGCCGCGGATGTCGCCATCTACGATGATGGGGAGGGACATGATGTCGAAAAGTTTTCCGCCGTAGAGGGCGAGGTCGGATTTGAAGGGGAGTCCGCGGAGGACGAGGTTGATGGAGTCGGTGCAGTGGGTTTCGAATTCCTGGGTGGTGAGGAGGGGGTCGCGGGTGGCGGAAAGGCGTTGTCCGTCGAGGGTGGTGAGGACGATGGCGTCGGCGACTTTGTCGCGGATGAGTTCGTGGATGAGGCCGCGGAGGGTTTTTTGGGCGCTGGTGTCCACGGGTCGTTGGGTGCGGCCGGTGGTGGCGGGGGTGCGAGGTTCGGCGAGGGAGGCGAGGGCTTTGAATTTGGGTTCGTTGACGATGTTGCGGTAGCGCCATTCCATTTCAGTGCCGTGGATGTCTTGGAGGTAGGTGAATTCGCGGCCGCTCTGGGTGAGTTGGTTGCGAGCTTCGTCTTGTAGCTGGTTGTGGACGCGACGGTAGGCGAGCCACATGGAAACAGTCATCAGTAGGACCATGACGATGACGACGGGGACGAGGACTTTGGTGCGGAAGCTGAACCGGATTTTTGTTTTGGCGGATTCCATGGTCAGTCTGTGGGTAGGTTGGCGAGGTCGAGGAGGAAGTCAATTTTCAGTTCGCCATGGGCGGGCACGGTGATTTCTCGGGTCTGGGTGGGCAGGTGTTCGTGCCAGACTTTGAGTTGGTAGGTGCCGGCGGGGATGTTCGGGATGTAGAAATTGTTCCGGTAGTCGGTGCCGGTGAACCAGGGGTTTTCGAGCACTAGGATGATGCCGTTCAGGTTGGCGTAGATCGAGCAGAAGACATCCACGCGCCCGGGCTTGGTGAAGGTCCAGCGCGGTGAGGGGTCGCCGTTTTTGAGCAGCGGGAACTCGAAGGTCGCGGTTTCGGACAGGGAGAAGAATTTGTGGTAAACGGAGTCATCGTTGCGCCATTCGACGGTGGTGCCGACGAGCACGGGCAGGACGTGCGGGGAGAAGATGGCGTTGGTCTTGGCGTCGCGCCGGACTTGGATGAGGACTGGGGTGAATGGCGGCGGGAAATTCGTTCCCGCGTTGCCTTCGATGAAAACCACGAAGTCCCGCAGGTTCGTGCTGTTGGTTTTGGGGGCTTCCACGCGGGCGACGGTGACGCCATCGCGCTTGGGTGGGGGCGATGATCCGATGATCCGCACCTTGCCGCGAACGGTGCCGGCGTGGGCGTGCGTGGCCGCCCACAGGGTGGCGGCCAATAACAGGCTTCGCATCATTACATGACCGAGGTGCATTTCAGTATTTCGGCAAATTGGTAATCCCCAGCTCAAAATCAACCTTCACCTCGCACTGTTCTGCTCCTGCAACTGCTGCGCGGAGGCGACAGTTTCCACCGCGCCCGCACCGAGACAGGCGCATTGCAAAATAACAAGCGAAACGCGTTTAAACCTCATAGAAGATTGCGGCGAATCTAGGGCGCGTCCCCCCACGGGTCAAGCCCGCCCACCAAATCCACCGAGCAAGATTGCCTCTTACCGCGAAACCCGCCACACTCGCCGGACGTTTATGATTATCGTTCTCAAACCTAAAATAACGAAACAAGCCGAAGCCGCCGTCATCAAGGAAATCCGCGCCCTCGGCTACGAGCCTCACATCATGCGCGGCGTCGCCCGCACCGTCATCGGCGCCATCGGCGACGAAACCACTCATAAATCGCTGGAATCGCTCCCGAGCATTTTCCCCAAGGCAGTTGAGAGCGTCATGCCCATCCAGAAACGCTATAAACTCGTCAGCCGCGAGGCGCACCCCGCCAACTCCACCGTTAAGGTCGGCAAGCACGTCATCGGCGGAAAAAAATTCCACGTCATGGCCGGCCCCTGCTCCGTGGAGAGCGAGAAGCAACTCCTCACCACCGCCGTCGCCGTCGCCAAGGCAGGCGCGACGATGCTGCGCGGCGGCGGCGCGTTCAAACCCCGCACCTCGCCCTACGAATTCCAAGGCCTCGGCGAAAAAGGCCTGAAGCTCCTCGCCAAGGCCCGCAAAGAAACCGGCCTGCCCGTCATCACCGAACTGCTCTCCGAAAACCAGGCCGAACTCGTCGCCGAATACGCAGACATCCTTCAGATTGGCGCGCGCAACGCCCAGAACTTCCAGCTCCTCATCGCCGCCGCCAAGACCGGCCGGCCCGTGCTGCTCAAGCGCGGCCTCTCGATGAAGATCGAGGAGTGGCTGCTCGCCGGCGAATACATCCTCGCCAACGAAAACCCCAACCTCATGTTCTGCGAGCGCGGCATCCGCACCTTCGAGACCTACACGCGCAACACGCTCGACCTTTCCACCATCCCCGTCATCAAGAAGGAATCGCACTCACCCATCGTCATTGACCCCAGCCAGGGCGCGGGCCGCGCTGATCTCGTCATGGCCATGAGCAAAGGCGCTGCGGCCATGGGCGCGGACGCGCTGCTCATCGAAGTGCACCCGAACCCCGCCGAGGCGTGGAGCGATGGCGCGCAGCAGCTCACGCTCGACAACTTCGCCAAGCTGATGAAGGAATTGAAGCCCTTCATCAAGGCGGCAGGCCGGGAGTAATTCTGATTCGATTCTCAACTAAACGGCGGGAAGGCTGCGGCTTTCCCGCCGTTTTGTTTTGCGCGCAGACAATAAAAAAACCGGCGGGTCGTTGGACCCGCCGGCGTGAGTGAGAGGGTTGGGCTTACTTGCCCAACAGATTGCCCACCGCGCTCGTCGCCTGCTCGGTGGCTTTGGTGGCGAGGGCTTATCGGATGATCTGCGCCTTGATGCCGGCCACGAGCTTCTGCTGCGCGTCGGTCAGCGGCATGCCGATCAAGCTGTTGAGAGCGATGAGGGCATCTTGGTAGTTGCCCGCGGTCACGAGGCTCTGCGCTTTGTTGATGATTTCCTGCGCCTTGTCCGTGGTGGGAGCGGTGAGGCTCTTCACTTCGGTCTTGACGGCTTCCACGGCTTTTTCCACGCCCGTCTTGACGGCGGCAGCGCCTTCCTTGGCTTTTTCCACGCCCTTTGCCGTGACGTCTTTCACGGCGCTGCCGATGTCGCTCGCGGCGGTCTTGGTGCTTTCCACGGCCTTGGCGGTGGGTTCTTCTTTTTTGCAGCCGACGGCGGTGACGAGCAGCGCGGTGGCGGTGAACAGGGTGAGTCCGGTTTTGATTTTCATGTTATTTAGTTTGGTTGACCGATGATTTTGTTTGCAGAAAAAAAGCTGGCCGGTCTTGCGACCGGCCAGCTGGATGGTTTTTACAGATTAGTAAACCGTGGTGCTTTCCTCTTCCACGACGGGCGTCTTGATCTCGTCGCAAGTGAGGGTGGTCTTGTTGCGCGAGTCACCGACGCTGACGGCCTTGACCTTGATGGTGTAAACGACGCTCTGCTTGGCGGCGAGCACGGGCACGCTCGGGAACGAGACGTCCTGTCCGCTCACGCTGCCTTGTTCGGAGCTGACCGGGGCGACTTCTCCAGCGAAGCTGGAAACGATCTTCATGTTGTGAATATCGGCGAAGCCCTGGTTCTTGACGGTGATGGTGTAGGTGGTGACTTCACCGGCCTGCAGCGGGTCGGGGTCGTCAACCACTTCGAGGAGCACGGCGGCGACACCCTTCCAGGTGGTGCAGCTTTGCGCGCTGTCGGTCATGTTGCCGGCGGTGGCGGTGGCGGTGTTGCAGTGTTCGCCGCCGGTTTTGCCAGTGAGCTTCACGGCGAAGGCTTGCTTCGCGCCCGCAGCGAGGGAGGCGATGTTCCAGGTGGCTTTGTTGCCCTTGACGGTCGCACCCGGTGCGGCGGCAATGACGGTGCCTTCGGGAGCGGTGTCGGTGACGACGACGTTTTCGAGGGAGGTGTCGCCAGTGTTGAAGACGACGACTTCGTAGTCAGCGTTGCGGCCGATGATTTGGGTCTTGGTGCCGGTCTTGGCGATCTTGAGGCCGGGTTGCTGGACGACGGTGCAGGCTTCGGCGCTGACTTTGGCGGCGTTGCTGGCGGTGGCGACTGCGGTGTTGCAGGCTTTGCCGCGCTTGTCGGCCTTGAAGGTGACGGCGATGTTCTTGGCTTGGCCGGGGGCGAGGTCGCCCACGGTGACGCTGGCGGGCTGGCCGCTCAAGCCGGCAGGGACGGCATCGGTGATGACGACGTTGCGGGCGATGGTGTTGCCGGTGTTTTTGACGACGATGTTATAGGTGACGTCCGCGCCGAGGGTGGCGGTGGCCGGGCCGGTCTTGGCGATGGAGAGCGATGCTTTGCCGACGAAGGTGGCGGCGCAGGCGCGAGGGTCGGCGGCGACCATGGCGCAGGAGGCGAGCGTGCCTTCTTGATCAGCCTTCAATGTGACCTTGATGTTCTGGACTTGGCCGGCGTCCATTTCGCCAAGTTTCCAGGTGAGGGTGTTGCCATCCACAGTGGCGGCGGGTTCGCTGCGGACGTAGCTCGCACCGGCGGGAACGTGGTCGGTGATGACGACGTTGGCGGCGCAGGCGACGGCTTTGGCAGCGAGGTCCACGGTGTATTCCTGACCGAGGCTGGCTTCAGCCGGGGCGGTCTTGGAGAGGTTGACGAGGCCGGTCTTGATCGTGGAGCAGGCTTGTGGCGCGGCTGCGGGTGCGGGTGCGGCGGACGGAGCTGCGGGCGCGGGTTTGGCCGCGGGTGCAACGGCTGTTGGCGCGGCGGGGGTTTCGCCCCATTGACGGCCGAAAGTGTCATAGCCGGTTTTGGTTTGGGGGACGCTTGCGATGGTTTGATCCTGCCGTGAGTGAACATCCCAAGGTTGCGAGGTGCAGCCGGCGATGATGCCTGCGGTGACAATGACCAGACTCAGTTTGACCAATGATGCGGTTGTTTTCATACTTTGTGTTGTTGTAGTTTACTTCAAATGAACGTCTCTCGACAAAATGTCCCTGGTACAAATTAGTTGAGCAGCCTTCTTCGCTGGCAGAAATAAATCTAGTTAAGCCTTTTGTGCAGTCAATCATTAAAACCGGCCTGTGGCTGCGTTCCAATAGGATAGGCTGCGTGGCGGGCGATGGCTTGGCTTGTGGATGGCGCGGCGCGGGTGTTAGTCTCCGCGCATGGAATCCCCGGACTGGATCGGTCTCAGTGATGACGAGTTGCTGGAGAAAAAAATCTCCCAGCTCGGCTTGCAACTGGACGGCACGAGGCTCCAGCCGCTGGTTCAGCGGCTCTACGACGAGCTTTCGCAGAAGGGGCTGGTCTTTCATCCGCCTTGCCACATCGGCGACGAATGGTTCGTGCCGGTGGGCATCCCGGCGATTTTCATCCCGTTCTTCCTCACGCACGACCGGCTGCGGCAGTTGGAAAAGAAAATCATCCTCGAAGTCGAAGGCGAAACGGACGAGTGGTTCATGAAGCTCATCCGCCATGAGGCCGCGCACGCCTACGCCTACGCGTATCCGCTCGTCCGCAAACGCAAGTGGCAGCAGACGTTTGGCAAATCCTCTGCGGAAGAGACGCCATCGTTCTATCGCCCGCGACCCTACAGCCGCAGCTTCGTGGTGCATCTCGACGACTGGTATGCGCAGAGCCATCCCGACGAGGATTTCGCCGAGACCTTCGCCGTGTGGCTCACGCCGGAGCTGGATTGGCGCACGCGCTACAAAGGCTGGAAGGCCTTGCAGAAACTCGAATACATGGACGAGCTGATGCGCTCGCTCGCCGGCAAGCCGCCGTTGCCCATGCCCGAATATCGCGTGGCCGATTACGACTGCCTCAACGTCAAGCTCAAGACCCACTACGCCCGCAAGCGCAAGGTCTATGAAGATTCGTTCCCCGATTTTTACGATAACGACCTGCGGCAACTCTTTGACGGGTCCGCCGACGGCGCGGGTGGGATGAAGGCCTCGGTGTATCTGCGCCATCACCGGCGGCAACTCGAGAACGCCGTGTGCGAATGGACCAACGAGAAAAAATACCGCGTCAACCAACTGCTCACGCGCCTGATCGCCCGCTGCGACCGCCTAGACCTCCACATCAAAGCCTACGACCCGAAACAAAACCTCCAGGTCTCCGCCTACATCACCACGCTGGTCATGAACCACCTGTTCACCGGAAAATTCAAGCGAACGAAATGAAACCGTCCCACCAGAAAAATCAACCAATACATCCTTTCCGCGAATTGGAGTGCCGGTTTCCAAACCGGCGCGTTGCGAACGCTGACTGTGGCACATGCCGGTTTTGAAACCGGCGCTCCTCCGACTTATTGAAGTGAAAAAGAAACTAAAAATCCTCGCCCTGTTCGATGCCATCGCGCCCACCACGCTCGACCAAGACTTGAGCGCCGAACTCAAGACCGACGATTGGAAGACCGAAGCCAACGTCCTCGCCGCGCTCGCCGAACTCGGCCACACCGTCGAGCACCTCGCCATCTTCGACGACCTCAATCTGCTGCGCCAGAAGCTCGATAGCTTTCAGCCCGACCTCATCTTCAACCTCGCCGACCAGTTCAAGAACAACCGCGCCTTCGACCAGAACATCGTCTCATTCCTCGAGATGCACGGCGTGGCCTTCACCGGCTGCGGCTCGACCGGGCTGACGCTCTGCAAGCACAAGGGCATCTCCAAAAAAATCCTCAGCTACCATCGCATCCGCACGCCGGAGTTCACCGTCATCCCGCGCGGCAAACGCCCCGTCCGCCCCAAACGCCTGCGATTTCCCATCCTCATCAAACCGCTGAAAGAAGAAGCGTCCCTCGGCATCTCGCAAGCGTCATTCGTCGAGACCGACGAACAATTCAAAGAGCGCGTCCAGTTCATCCACGAGAAGACAGACAACGACGCCATCGCCGAGGAATACATCGCCGGGCGCGAACTCTACGTCAGCGTCCTCGGCAACCATCGGCTGGAGGTGTATCCGATCCGCGAACTCGTGTTCCGGGAAGTCCCGCCCGATGAACCCAAGATCGCGACCTACCGCGCGAAGTGGGACGAGGAATATCGCAAGAAGTGGGGGCTGCAAAACCAGTTCGCCGAAGCGCTCGACCCCGCCGTCGCCCGCGACATCGCGCAGACCTGCAAACGCATCTACCACCTGCTGACCATTGACGGCTACGCGCGCGTGGACCTGCGCGTCACGCCTGCCAACGAGATCTATTTCATCGAAGCCAACCCCAATCCCATCCTCGCCGCCGACGAAGACTTCGCGCAATCCGCGCTCAAAGCCGGCCTCGCCTACCCGCAACTCATCGAACGCATCATCCGCACAGGGTTGAAGACGATGAGGGAGTGAGCGGTTGGAGCGCGACTGTCATTCCCGTGTAGCGCGGACATTCTTGTCCGCGGGTTCACGGGACTTTCCAGTCCCGTGTTCCACAAACCACCAATGAGTTTGTCGGCCAACAACTGGCGACTGGGAAGTCGCCAGCACCTGCGGACAAGAATGTCCGCACTACGCTAAAGCCCGAAACACGCTGCTCCACTTCCACTCTTCCGGACTTGCGCAGAGCCGGGCGGCCACAGGATTCATCGTCGTGTAGTGACAGCAACGGTGCATATCCTCATCGTCTCGGATGAGGTGATCGAAGGATTCCTCCTGCCAAAAAGTCGTGCCCGTGCGCTGGAGAATTTTATTCGCTTCCCGCGCCGTGAACCCTTTCCAGCTTTTCAGAATTCCGCTCAACGTCCGGTTCGGCCAGGGTCGGAGAACCGCGTGAACGTGATTGGGCATGACCACCCACGCCAGCAAGTCGAAACGTTGGCCGGCATGATGTCGCAGCGCGGCAGCGACCACATCGGCGATATCCGGTCGGGTCAGCCAGCAATCCCCATGACCGGCATCGAGATACTTGTCCACGCGTGAGGAATACCAACGGAACAACTCCTCCTGCTCGTGCCAAGTCAGCGGGCGTTTGGCAGCCGTGGCGTGTTCCATGATTGCTTCGCGTTCCACTTTGAATTGGCGAAGAACCTCCGCTGGCAATGTTCCCGCCAGCCGGAACGTGACGAAGTAGGAAGCGCCCTCGCGTTTGAGATGCGGCAGAACGCCGCGCGAATGAAATCCGGCCGTAAGCCGGCGCGGATCAGGCTGGTCGCTGCGGAATTTCATGGTCGCAGAATGTGTTGCGTACAATCAGAGCGCAAGCGCGTTGTGTGCTGGTAGTGCGGCCATTCCTGTCCAGCAGGTGCTGGCGACTTTCCAGTCGCCAGTTGTGCTGTTGGTAAAGTGCTGACGAACTTTGAAACACGGGACTGGAAAGTCCCGTGAACCCGCGGACAGGAATGTCCGCGCTACATCCGGGAACTGCTTAACTGGCAAAGAATTTCTGAATTTCCTTCACCACTTCCACGAAGCGGTCCACTTCGGCCTTGGTGTTGTAGAAATAGAAGCTCGCGCGGGCGGTGGATTCGACGCCGAGTTTGTGCATCAGCGGTTGCGTGCAGTGATGGCCGCCGCGCAATGCCACGCCGCCTTGATCCGCCAGCGTGACGACATCGTGCGCGTGGACGTCCTTGAGCAGAAAGCTCACGAGGCCGGCGCGGCCTTGCTTCGGGCCGAAGAGTCGGACGTTCTGCAACGCGGCGAGCTGGTCGTAGGCGTAATGCGCAAGTTCCTGGTCGTGCTTCCAGATGTTGTCGCGGCCGATGGCGTCGAGATAATCCATCGCGGCGTGCAAACCGATGGGGCCGGAGATGTCCGGTGTGCCGGCTTCGAAACGGTGCGGCGCTTTCTTGAACTCGGTCTTGTCGTAGCCGACGGATAAAATCATTTCGCCACCGCCTTGATACGGCGGGAGGGTTTCCAAAATCTCCTGTCGGCCATACAGCGCGCCGATGCCGGTCGGGCCGCAAATCTTGTGGCCGCTGAACGCAAAGAAATCGCAGCCGATGGCCTGCACGTCCACAGTCATGTGCCCGGCGCTTTGCGCGCCATCCACGAGGGTGACGATGCCGAGCTTGCGTGCGCGGGCGCAAAGTTCAGCGACGGGATTGACGACGCCCATCGAGTTCGAGATGTGGACGAGCGAAAGCAGCTTCACCTGCGAGGTGAGCAGCGCGTCGAGCTTGGAGAGGTCGAGCGTGCCTTCGTCGCCGGTGACGGGGATGTAGGCGACTTTCGCGCCGGTGCGCTGGGCGAGCATTTGCCACGGGACGATGTTGCTGTGATGTTCGGCTTCGGTGAGCAGGATGATGTCGCCGGACTTGAGATTTTTCACGCCCCAGGTGTTGGCGACGAGGTTGATGCTTTCCGTCGTGCCGCGTGTGAAGATGATTTCGTCGGCGCTGCGGGCGTTGATGAATTTGGCGGTGCGCGTTCGCGCGGCTTCAAACGCGTGCGTGGCGCGGTTGCTCAATTCGTGGATGCCGCGGTGGACGTTGGCGTTGTCGTGCTCGTAGTAGTGAACGAGCGCGTCAATGACGGCGCGGGGCTTCTGGGAGGTGGCGGCGTTGTCGAGGTAGATGAGCGGCTTGCCGTGGACTTGCTGGTCCAGGATCGGGAAGTCAGCGCGAAGCTTGCTCCAATCGACGGTGTTATTCATTGGAATTTTTTAGCCACGGATTGAACACGGATGAAACACGGATGGAAAAGAAATTGTTCTCAATTCCAGTTGAATTTATCTGTGTTCAATCCGTGTTTCATCTGTGGCTTAAAGCAGTCCTAGTTGCAGTTTGGCCGCCTCGGTCATCATGCTTTGATTCCACGGCGGGTCCCAGACGAGTTCTACGTTCACGTCGTCCACGCCTTCGAGCGAGAGGAGCTTGGTCTGCACGTCCTGCGCGAGCACCGGGCCCATGCCGCAGCCGGGCGCGGTGAGGGTCATTTTCACGTCGGCCTTGTAGCTGTTCGCGGTGAGCGTGGTGAGATGGCAATCGTAGATGAGGCCGAGGTCCACGATGTTGACGGGGATTTCCGGGTCGTAGCAGGAGCGGAGTTGATTCCAAATCTCTTTTTCGAGCGCGTCGGCGGCGATGGGCGTGCCGGTGGGCGCGGCTTTGGCGGCGACTTCGAGGCCGAGCGCGTCGGCGTCTTTGCCCTCGATGCGGAACATGTTGCCGTTGACGACGACGGTGTAGCTGCCGCCGAGCGATTGGGTGATGTTGGCGGTCTCGCCCATTTGGAGTGTGACCTTCGTGCCGGCGGGGATCACGGAGGCCTCGACGTCGCGGGTCAGAATTACGGTTTCGTTGCCATTCATGGGGGAAGGATAGTTGAAGAATCGTCCGGTGTCGCGGGGGAAGTTAGGCCTGCTCGTTCTCGGTGCTGATGGGTTTCTGCTCACCCTTGAGTGCGCCCATGACGGCGTGCCAAGCGAGGATGGCGCACTTCACGCGGGCGGGATATTTGTAAACGCCCGCGAACACGGCGAGCTTGCCGACATCGCCGCCGATCTTGCCGGTGGTGACCATGTCGTGGACTTGGGTGAACATTTTTTCCACGTCAGCCTTGGTCTTGCCCTTGGCGAAATCGGTGAGCAACGACGCCGACGCTTTGGAGATGCAGCAGCCAGAGCCGACGAAGCTCGCGTCCTTGATGACATCGCCGTCTAGCGTGAGGAACAACTTGAGGTTGTCGCCGCAGAGCGGATTGAAGCCTTGGGCGGAGCAGGTGCATTGCGGCAGCTCGTGGAAATTGCGCGGCTTCTTGCAGTGGTCGAGGATGACCTGCTGATAAAGATCGTTGATGTCGTCGAACATGGGGGGAGTTTAACCACGAATGGACACGAATGGACACGGATCAAAAACTGTTCTGACACGGATTAGCACAGATTGAATCCGTGAAAATCCGTGAAATTCGTGTCTGAATAATTCGTGTGAATTCGTGTCCATTCGTGGTTGAACCTATTTCTCCGCCAGATGATGCGTGGTTTCGAGGCGATCCCAGATCAGCTTGTCGAGTTCCTCGCGGGCGGCGGGGTGGCGGACGCGATCGATGATTTCGCCGGCGAAGGCGTGGATGAGCATCTGCCGCGCGGTGTCCTTGCCGATGCCGCGCGAGCGCAGGTAATAGATGGATTCGGCGTTGAGCTGGCCGATGGTCGCGCCGTGGGTGCATTTCACGTCGTCGGCGTAAATCTCCAACTGCGGCTTGGTGTCGGCGGTGGCGTCGTCGGAGAGCAGGAGGTTTTTGTTGGTCTGCTTGGCGTCGGTTTTCTGCGCGGCCTGCTGCACGAGGATGCGGCCGTGGAAGACGCCCTTGGATTTGTCGTCGAGGATGCCGTTGAAATATTCGTGGCTGGCGCAATGCGGTTGCGCGTGCTCCACGACCATGTGGTGGTCGGCCAACTGCTCGCCGCGCGTGAGGTAGAGGCCGTTGAGAATGCACTCCAAACCTTCGCCGGCGAGGTTGGTGCGGATGTTGTTGCGGGAAAGTTTCGCGCCGGTGGCGATGGAGTGGTGGATGACGTTGCTGGTCTTGCCGAGGTGCGCGTGGAAGGCGGCGATGTGGAACGCGGACGCGGCTTCATCCTGAAACTTGAGGTGCTCGACGGTGGCGTTGTCGCCGGCGATGAGTTCGGTGACGGCGTTGGTGAAATAGGCGGCGTCCGTGGTGGCGACGTAGCTTTCGAGCACGGTGAGCTGGGAGTTGGCCTCGGCGATGATGAGGTTTCGCGGCTGGGCGGTCGCTCCGGTTTCGCGGGCGGCGGAGATGTGGAGCAGATGCACCGGCTGTTCCACGGCGACGCCGGCGGGCACGAAGATGAACGCGCCGTCCTGAAAGAACGCGGTGTTGAGGGCGGTGAACGTGTTGGCGTCGGTGTTGGCGTAATGCGCGAGGTGTTTTTCGAGCAGCGCGGCATCGGACTGGAGCGCGGCGGCGAGGTTGGAGACTTTGACGCCAGCAGGCAGTTTGCCGATGGACGAAAGCTCGGGCGCGAAGTGGCCGTTGACGAACACGAGCCGGGTGGCTTCGAGACTGCCGAAGACGAATTGCTTGATGGAGGCTTGGGTCACACTGCCTGCGGCAGCTTTCGCGGCGGGCTTGAAGGGGAGTTGGGCAATGGGGGTGACGTTGGTGAAGCGCCAGTCCTCGTGTTGCAGCGTGGGGAAGCCGAGCGCGACGAAGTGGGTGGCGGCGGTTTGGCGGATGGCGGCGAGCCAAGCGGGTTGGGCGGCGTCGCGGAGGACAGGCTCGAACGCGGCGAGAGATGGAGCGGTTAGTTTCACAATAGGAGCGGAGTGAGTCATTTTCAAAATTACGCCGCCTGATTCGTCAGGCGAAAAGCGGGGGGCATTATTTCATGGCCTCCGGCTCAACGCAAGTCTGTGCGCGGGCAATGTCTGGATTCCGCCGATGGGCTGGCCTTTGAGGAGCAGGAATCGCTCGTGCAAATGCTCCAGCACCGGCTGCCGGAGGACGCGTTTCATCCGCAACTCAAGACGCACAAACTCAAACGCACGTTGATGGGTTCGTGGGCGCGCAGTGCGGGTTATATTTGGCCCAAGATGAAAACGGTCGAAGCCATCATTGAGACGAACGGCGAGGTGCATCTGATTGAACCGCTTCAGGTGACGACCCCTCGCCGCGCACTTGTCACGATTCTTGAAGAAGCTCCGACCGTGCATGATGCTGCTGGAACTCGCCCGCTGGGATGCGGGCGCTCCACGGAACGCACGCTTCCTAGCGGGCGTGTTTATCCCGAACGCCGGAATTGTAACTGCGGATTTCGCGGATGGCGCGGATAAACAAAAACTTGGCGTCGTAACTGGACGGAGCGCGGAGCATTGCTCCGCAAGGGTGCGAGGGATTAGAGCAATTTCAATAAACCTGTAGCCACGATTTGGAAGGCTGCTAAAAAATTCCGCGAGGTCTTGGACTGCGGCAGCCCTCTGCCGCTTTCGATCATCCCACCACATTCACAGCGGCAGAGGGC
>JANMJO010000169.1:0-2114 GCA_031371425.1 Verrucomicrobiales bacterium
GCCAATTCCTCCGCCGCCCAGCCGCGCACGATGGGCGACCAGTTGCTGAATGCCGCCACGAGTTCCGCCACAGTCATTTTCTTGCGGTCCAAATCAAAGTGTCCGGCGGCGATGGCGTCCGCAGCTTCCTTCTTGGTCAGCCAGTTCGCCTTGGTCGC
This sequence comes from Verrucomicrobiales bacterium, assembly GCA_031371425.1. Classification (GTDB taxonomy): domain Bacteria; phylum Verrucomicrobiota; class Verrucomicrobiia; order Limisphaerales; family JAFMIX01; genus JAFMIX01. The sequence goes on from JANMJO010000169.1 coordinate 159, forward strand.
GTCCTTGCCGGTGATGCAAAGATTTTTCAGCGGCAGGGAATACGTCAGCACATAGGTGGCGACCGGGCTCAAGCCATCGTAGCTGGGTTTTCCAAAGTAAGTGTTCTCCAAACCATGCTTTTGGCCCGGCCCATGTTGCTCACCGCCGTCGTAGGTGAAGGAGCCATCGCTGCGCCGCTGGAGTTCGAGGTGCCAGGCGACATTTTTGAAATAAGCCGCGCCCGCTTCCGGCCCGCCGACATTGGCGCCCAAGGCACACCAAAGATAACTGAAGCCCTGGCCGGTGTGGCCGTATTCGCGGTTGGCATAACTGGCGGTGCACATCTTCGCAAAAAACTTTGACTGCGTGTTCTGATCGCCCTGGAGCGCGAACAGAAGTGCGGTCATGGCGTTCTTGCCGTTGTTTTCGTGACAGGGCCAAGGCTCATGCTCGCCGTAGGGAACGGAGCCCTTATCCACGAAATAGCCGAAGTATTTGGTGGCGCGCGCGATGGCGGGGTCCACTTCCGGATCTTGCACTCCGCATTTCTTACCCAAGACGATGGCCATGTTACCAATCAATCCGGCGGCGTTGACCGGGCCGTAGGGCGGGATCGAGCCGTGCAACTTCCCATCGGGCGTGAGCGAGGAAATGCCGTGCCCGAAAGTTCCATACATGCTCTGCCCCTTCGCGAGCGTCACCGTGTATTCCTTGATGGCGTGCAGCACTTCTTTGTCGCCAGTCTGAAGATAATACTCGCAAAGAAAGATGTTCCGGTAGCCCCAGTCCCACACCACCTGCCCATCTCGCAATTCCAGCTTCAGCGTGGTCGGCCCCAGCCGCCGAGCAAATTTTTGCAACCGCGGCAGGTATTCCGGATTGCCGGTCGCCAGCAAGGCCAAGCCATTGATGGCTCCAATCCAATTTTCATCCAGCGGCTCGTGCGACAGCATTTTGCAAGCGTCCTCGAAAATGCGCTTGGACTTGGGACAATTGTAAGGCGCCGTGTCGCTATACGACCCCATGACCTTGAGCTTGAGTTCGACGTTCTCCGTCTTCCCGGCGCGAAAACGAATCAACTTGAGCACGCCGCCATTGGCGTCCGTCTCCGCTTCCGTGATAGCGCGCGCAAAACTTTTGCGGGCATCGTCGGCGAACTGCTTGCCGCCCACGCCCAGAATCACGTCGCCCACTTGGAACACGCCCGCCGCTGGCGTATTCAGACCCACGTCCGTGACCAGTATCTGCCGGCTCGCCGTCGTGATGCGGCCCTGCTGGCTTTCCAGGTCATTCGCTGCATGCGTGTAAATCCAGCCGCGCAATCCGGTCGGCCCCAAATTCCAGGTCTCGGCGAGATTCACGCCACTCCTCTCACCTTTGGCAAGATCCGGGTTCACCGAGCCGGCAGCGGTGGCGATTGAACTACCGGCTATCAATGCGATGGCAGCGAGGCAGGTGAATTTAGCGATGGTTTGTTTCATATTTATAAAAGTCTAAAGGGGCTGAATATTTTGATGCGAAATCTTATGTTAGTGCGTGAGTGAAAACTAGGTTTATTTGGCGGACTTGATGGCGTCGCGCAATTCCTGCTCCGCCGCCGCGTTCCAATAGCCGCACTCCAACTGGAAGAAAACCGACGTGTAAGGCAGCGTCAGCGGCGTCTTGATGATCAGGATTTTGAAGGTGTTCCCCGCCTCGTCGAGCTTGCCGATGATTTTTTCGTGCGGCAGCACTTGAACATTTTTGTCCGCCAGGATTTTCGCCAGCGCCTCCCGATACGCGCTGATGCCGGCGGCGTTTTTCTCCGCAACGTGTTTCAATTCCGCGTCGGTAAAAATAGTCGGCTGGACGTGTTTCGTCTTGGCCAGCGCGGCGAGCACTTCCTTCACGACCGTCAACTGATCCGCATCCGCGCAGATCGTCTCGATGCCCGGCGCAGTCTGCAACGGATACGCCGAATCAACGACCACGATCCA
>JANMJO010000266.1:0-6863 GCA_031371425.1 Verrucomicrobiales bacterium
GATGGCGGGCATCCGCAACCGCTGGCGGTGAGCTGGCTGCCGTATCTTTACGGCGCGAGCGTGAGTTGGTGTGCGAAAAGTTTTGATGCAATCAATGGAACGGGCGCACAAGTTCGGAGTTCCGCCTTTGGGCGGCATGCGCGACCGAACCGCCTAAAGGCGGAACTCCAAACCAAGAGGCTTATCGCCGTGTTGAGCCGCGATGTTTTCGGCGATGTGTCCGGCAAGGTCGCGGCGGTGGCGTTGCGGCTCGGGCGCGCGCACCGCAAGCTCGGTGTCGTTGCGCCAAACGAGACGCCGCTGGGAACGGTCATCGCTGCGTATCCGCCGGAGCAACGCGAATTGTTTTGCCGCAACGGGGCGAAATGGTTTTCAAAAATTCCCGCGTTGAAAATCCGCGCGGCGTTGGCGGAAGTGGAGAGCCAGATCGCCGTGCTGAAAAGTTTGGGACGGCGGCACGCCGTCCCTCCCAGCGGGAAAATTCTCTCGCGCGAGCTGGAGCTGGCGGCGCGGATGGCGGCGGAGTCGTGCCGCATTATGCTGTGGCGGCAGGCGCTGGCGGCGGGGAAAATTTCAGGCGCGAGTCGGCTGGCGGCGGCGGGGATTTTGAGGCTGGAAAAACTTGAGCGTGAGTTCAAGGCCTGCTGGCCGCTGCGGAACAAGGGTTCAACGAAGCATTGCTCGCCGTTCCTGCGGTGGCGCATCGAGGATTACCGCCGCAGCCTGGAGTGATTCAGCGCGGCGCGGTGTTGGTGACGGGATCTTCGAAGCGCACGACAGTTTCGCCGGGCTTGGCGTAGCCGAACTTGTCGCGGGCGAGACGTTCGACGGCCTTGGGGTCGGAGCGGAGGGCGTCCATCGAAGCCTTCAACTGCCGGGAAGTTGCCTCTTCTTTCTGAATCTGCGCGTCTTTGGTGAGGATATCTTTCCGCATCCGTTCGTTGCGCTGGATGAGCGGCAGATACCAGATGATGACGGCGAGCACGACGGCAATGGCGATGAGACAAATCACCACGCGGGCGAGCTTGCTCCAGATGCCGAGGTCAACGTCATTCATGGCGGTCATTCAAACATGGGCGCGGCATTTAGGAAATTAAATTCAACGCGCGCCACGCTTCCACACCGCGAGCAGGCCGTCCGGCCCGAACGTGAGCCGTATGAAATATTCGGGCGTGACCACGGTGTCCAACGGCCCGGAAGCGAACATCCCGTAGCCGTAGGGCCAGCCGTAACCGTAGCCCGCCGACAGGATCGCGTGGACGCGGCTGCGCTGCGTGACCCATTCGGCGACGACGCTGGTGTCGGTGAGTTTCGCCTGCCTGTCTGGCGGGCCTAACTCGGTGACGGCCTGGTCGAAGGTGTAAAGCCCCACGCGCTCGGCCCAGTTGATTTTTGGAGCTGTGGCGCAGCCGGCCAGCAACAGCAGCATCAGCAGTTGTGCGACGATGCGGAGTCGGGTTGAACCCGAACTCCGAAATAGGAATGGGAGCGCGCTCGCCCCGGGCGCAGTTTTCCGCGCCCTCGCGGAAAACCCGGGCGCACCGAAGTCATCCAAAGGTTCTTGGCCAACACGCGCCCGCAAGATGCTGACCGCGAGGGCGCGGTCAGCGACGCCCGGGGCGGGCGTGCTCCCCAGCTTCGGAGTTCGGGTTGAAAACTTCATGTCCATAATCTAACTCCGGGAGTCGCGGGCGCAACCGGATTAAGGTTGTCAGCGCAACACCCGCAGTGAACACTTTGAACGCATGATAAAAGCAGTGCTCTTGATTGTTCATTCGGCTGGCGCGTGGGATCGCATCGTCGAGGCCAAGCGCGGAGTCGCGACTGTTCTGCTGATCCATCTGCTGCCGCTCATGCTGCTCACGTCGGCGGGGGAATTTTACGGCCTGACCCACTGGGGCAAGCAACGCGCGGAATACGGCAAGCCCACCATCGTCGCCCAACCCGCAGCCATCCGGTATGAAGCCGCCAAATTCGCGCTCGGCCTGCTCGTGGTTTTCCTTGCGGCGCAGATTATCAAATCCATCGGCCAGAGTTTTCACAGCCGCCACACTTTCGTGCAGGCGTTCACCATGGTAGCCTACGGTTTAAGCCCGCTGTTTTTGCTCCACATGGTCAATGGCCTTCCGCTCATGCCCGCTTGGGTGGTCTGGGGGATGGGCATGGCGCTCGCGGCATCCGCCCTCTACCAAGGCGTGCCACGCGTGATGCAACCCGACCCGCCGCAGACGTTCGGCCTCTACCTGATGACGGTGGTGACGCTGACGGGACTGACCGCGCTGGCGCAATTTCTCTCCGGCAAGATTCTGGAACAACAGATCCATGCGGCGTCCCAAGCCGGGGCGATACTGCCGCACTTGAAATAACTCTCCTCCGCTGCGGCGTCAGCTCCCGAGCTTCTTCACCGCCGCCTTCACCACCCAGCCGGATTTTTCCAGCGCCGCCTGTGCCGCGCCAGCGTCAGCGCCGGTCAGTTCGCGCACGATGCGCACCGCGCGGTCGCGCAACTTCACGTTGCTGGGATTCACGTCCACCATGAGATTGCTCCGCACCTTGCCGAGCCGCACCATCGCCAGCGTGGTGAAAAGGTTCAGCACAAGCTTCGTCGCCGTGCCGGCCTTCAGCCGCGTCGAGCCGGTCAAAATTTCCGGGCCGACATCCGCCGCGATGACCACGTCCGGCTTTGCGCCGCGCGGGATTTCAATGTGCGGGTTGAAGCACAACAAAACTGTCTTCGCCCCGCGCCGCCGCGCCGCGCCGAGCGCGCCCCAGACGAACGGCGTCCGCCCGCTCGCCGCGATACCCACCACCACATCGCGTCTGCCGACACCGCGAAACTCCACCGCCCGCTCGCCCGCCGCCGCGTCGTCTTCCGCGCCCTCGGCGGCGGACCAGATCGCCCGCTGCCCGCCCGCGATGATGGCCTGCACCGTGTCCGGCGCGGTGCGGAACGTGGGCGGACACTCGCTGGCATCCAGCACGCCAAGCCGTCCGCTTGTTCCCGCGCCGACGTAAAAAAGTTTTCCGCCGCCGCGCAGCGACTGCGTGATGAGCCGCAGTGCCTGCTCGATGCTGCGTCGCTCCGCCAGCAGCGCGGCGGGAATCTTCGCGTCTTCGGACAACATGAGGCGGATCGCTTTCGCCGGCGGCAGCGTGTCCAAGTTCATCGAGCGCGGGTTGCGAAGTTCGGTGGGGGATAATGTTGGAGTCCAAGCTTTAGCTTGTCGGGCGAGCGTTGTTGGTTTGTGCAGACAAGCTGAAGCTTGAACTCCAACTTGCTGCGCAGCGAGCGCAACCGCGCCCCAGACGCTCTCGCGTTGCAAGGCCTTGACGACGGCGTGCGGCCAGAATTCCTTGAGCCGCTTCGTGACGAGAGCGGCGAAGCGCGGCTGCTTGAGCAGATTGCTGCCGGCCAAAATGAATTCAACCCGCTCGCCGGGCCGCGCAAGACGACGGGCGCAGGCAACGGCCTGAAAGACAACGCTGTTGACGAACAGCGGCATCATCGCGCCCGCCATGCGGTCGCCGCTGTTTGCAGCGGCGAACACCTCCACGGCCAGCGCGGCGACGGTTGCTTTGTCCGCAGCCTGCGCCCACGCGATGAATTCATCAGGCTCGTTGAGTTGCAGGGCGCGGAGAAACCGTTGTCCGAGTGGCGATAACTTTCCAGTGCGGTCGAATTCTAAAATGACCGCCTGCAACGCCGAGATTGCGATGTCGTAACCGCTGCCTTGGTCGCCGAGCAGATGACCCCAGCCGCCGACCTTGGAAGTTTTGCCCTCGGCGGTTTTCCCAAAGCAGCACGAGCCAGTGCCGCTCAAAACCAAGACGCGGGGAAATGAAGAGTGAAGAATGAAGAATGAAGAATGGCCGGAAGCGGGGCGCTTGGGTTTCTTCATTCTGCCTTCTTCATTCTGCCTTGGTGCTGCGGCGAGCGCGGTTTCCAAATCGTTCGTGGCGACGCAGGGAATGCGCGGCCAAACTTTGGCGGCGGCTGCGCGGATGCGATTGCGGTCTGCTTCGGTTCGCGCGCCGGCCATGCCGATGCCGATGGCGGCGGGAGCGGGAAAAGATTTTGCGAGCGATTTGAAATGCCGTTGCAGTTGCACGTCGGAGAGCAGGCGCAGGTTGGCCGGTCCGGCTTCGATGCGTTTGATGAGCCGTCCGCCCGCGTCCGCCAGCAGCGCGACGGTGCGGGTGCCGCCGCATTCGATTCCGAGAATCAGCTTGGTGTCGGAGCGTTTTGGGCTGGTTGTCATCGGTGGCAGTGTTCGGGGGCGCGGCTGGCGAGGACGACTTTCAGTGTCGCTGTCGCGCCGGGGTGAAGGGTCTTCCGGTCTTGCTTCACGTTGCCGGATTCCACGCAGACCATGTGCTGGTGTTCGGCGGGGTCGAAGTCGTCCGGGAGTTTCTGCGTGATCCACGGATTCCAGACGACGGTGCTGGCGGAGCCGGATTTTTCCACACGAATCACACGCTTGAGAGTGGCATCGTGGATTTCCACCGCGCCGGTCGAGCCGGGGTAGATGCGGTTGGTTTCTTTTGCGATGTGCAGAACGGGATCGTTCTCCACCTTGCGCGCGCCACCTGCGTCGGCGGCAGTATCGAGAAACGGCGCGGCTTGCAGGCCGGTGATGGTCACCGCGCTGATATCGCCGACGTGGAGATAGGTGTGGAGGCAGTCTTCAAATTCCAGCGTGGCGGCGGAGTCGTTCGTGGCGGTGAGTTCCATGGTGAGCGTGTCGGAAATGGTCACGATGAATTCCGCGTGGAGGTTTTTCCACGCGGCGTTGGCGGGGATTTCCGGGAGGCGGAGTCGCAGTGTGACGGTGCCATCGGGCGCGGCGTTGGCGGCGGCGAGTTCCCAGTTGGAGACGCGGGCGTAGCCGTGGGCGGCAAGGCCTTCGCGCGGGCCGAACCACGGGAAGCAGATCGGCACGCCGCCGCGGATGGCTTTGCCCGTGGCGAAATAACTTTTGCGGCTCATGAAGAGCAGGGGAGGCTCGCCGTTTTTCTGGAAGGCTGTGATGTGCGCGCCTTGCAGGTAGATTTCAGCGGTGCTGGTCTTTGTCGTGACCACGATTTTGGGCAGGCCGCCGTTGCCCGGGACAAGGGCGACGCGGTCGGGGATGGCGTGGGTCTGCATAAAATTATTAGCGCAGTGTTTCGTCTTCCTTGGCGGCGGCTTCGATTTTGGTGACGGCGGGTTCGCGGCCGGATTCCTGCACTTGGATTTGTTTGCGGAACAGGAATGTTCCCACGGGTGTGATGAGTGCCACGACGCCGACGATGAGCCAGAGGAACGTGGAGTTGCGCGCGCCTACTGCGGGGCAATACGTCTGCAGCAGCCAGCCGGAGAGCATGCCCGCGCCGAATTTCGCGGCGAAATACGGCAGCATCGAGAGCGCAAGGTAGGACGCCTCCTTGCCGTTGGGCGCGATGGCTGCGGCGTATTCATACATGCGCGGCGACCAGAATGCCTCGCCGATGCTCAGGCCCACGGTGAACAGGAAGATGGCGATGTAGAGCGGGTTCACCGGGCCGGCGACGCCGAGCCAGCGGTGGACGATGAGGTCGCCGAACCATCCGTCCGCGATTGGCTGGAAGAGGGCGGGGGGCATCGCCAGCAGGAACACGGACAGCGCGGAGATGAGGCTGCCGAACATGACCATGCGATACGCGGAAACTTTCTGCGTGAGCACGCCGCAGATGGGCACGAAGATGAGGCAGAGAACTGAATTGAGCATGGAGCTGATCTGCGCGATGGGCGCGCCCTCGCCGAGTTCGCGGATGCCGAATTTCGGGAACGTGTAGCTCAAATGGTAGAACACCATCCGCACGCCGACGATGAATGTCATGAACGTGAGGAAGCGGTAGAACGCGGCGTGCCCCCACAGGCTTGCGAAGATGCGGCCCGTTTCCTTGGCGGTCTCGCGGCAGGTGAGCGCGGCGGTGGCGAGCGGATTTCTGCCGGGGAATTGGTTCTGCTTTTTTGGCGTGATGCGCAGGCCTTCCTCCGTCATCTCCACGCCGTCGCGCATGAAGAACCAAGTCATCAGCAATCCCGGCACGGTGAAGACCACGCTCCACAGGAACATCACGCGGTAGGTGCTCAACGTCTCGCCAACCCACGGCATGACCCAGTGGCCGTGTTCGCCCATCACATGGCGGAAATGATCGAACAGCCGGTCGCCAATCGCATAACCGAGGTTCATCAGCGCGTAGTAGAGGGAGAACGCCACCGACCGCTGCGCTGCGGTGGAATAGCGCTTCATCGCCGCCGTCATCACGGGCGTCATCAACGCCAGACCCACCGCCTGCAAATACAGGCCGAACGTCAGTGCCTGCCAATGTGTCGTCGTCACTGTCATCACGATGCGGCTGATAAGGCATATCCAGAAGCCGAGCATGAACGTTTTTTTGATCCCCACCGCGTCCGTCAGCGAGCCAATGAGCACGGTGACGAGTGTCAGCATCGCCGACCAGATGCCGATGGTGGTGCCGGTGGCTTTGTCGGTGTAGCCGAGGTCGTAGGTGAGCCACAGCGCCAGCACCGCTGCCGCGCTCAGCTTGTAGGCGATGTTCTCCAGGACGTAGGCGCCGTAGATGATCCACAATTCGCGCGGCGCGGTGCGGAGCATGGTGAACTTGTGCAGAAACCTGGCGAGCGGAGACGGTGGGGCGGGTTGGTTCATAAATTGAAAAGGTCAGCCGCCGAACAGATCCATCTGCGGCGGCGGCGCGAGCTGCTTGAGTTTGTCGCGGTCCTGTTGGCGGCGCGCGGATTGCCGCACGTTGCCTTCCGGCGTGAGTTCGGATTCTTCGAGGTTGACGAGGATTTGTTTCGCGCGTTCCAGCACTTC
>JANMJO010000273.1:0-3843 GCA_031371425.1 Verrucomicrobiales bacterium
TCGCCCACCGATGCGGCAAAGCTGGTCACGCCCGGCGCGGACCTGCTGCTCGCGTTCGGCGTGCGCTTCGACGACCGCGTGACGGGCAAGGTGCAAAAGTTTTGCGAAACCGGCACCATCGTCCACATAGACATTGACGCCTCCGAGATCAACAAAAACAAACCCGTGCAACTGCCGGTCGTCAGCGACATCAAGTATGCCCTGCGCCGCCTGAACGCCATGCTCCGCGAGCGCGCGCTCAAAAAGAAATTCCCCGCGTGGCTCAAGCAGATCGCCGATTGGAAGGCCAAGGCGCCGCTGAAATACCGCGTCACCGACGAGGTGTTGAAATCACAGCACGTCAAGGATCACATGGGCGGCGAGACCGACCAGGTCATCCTCCCGCAATACGTCATTGAGCTGCTCTACGAACTGACCCACGGCGACGCCATCATCACCACCGGCGTCGGCCAGCACCAGATGTGGGCCGGGCAGTATTACCAATACAAGTTCCCTCGCCAGTTCCTCACCAGCGCCGGCCTCGGCGCGATGGGCTTCGGCTACCCCGCCGCCATCGGCGCGAAGGTCGCCTGCCCGGACAAACAAGTCGTGGACATTGACGGCGACGGCGCGTTCCTGATGAACGTGCAGGAGCTTGCCACCGCGCACATCGAGAAGATTGCCGCCAAGGTAATCATCCTGAACAACCAGCACCTCGGCATGGTGATGCAGTGGGAAGATAGTTTTTTCGGCGGCAACCGGGGCCACACCTACCTCGGCGATCCCGACAAGCGGAAGCAGATTTATCCCGACTACGTCACCATGTCCAAAAGCTTCAACGTGCCGGCCGAGCGCGTGATGTTCAAAAAGGACCTGCGCGGCGCACTCCAGCGCATGCTCGACTCCAATGAACCGTATCTGCTCGACGTCATCACGCCCTACAGCGAACACGTGCTGCCCTTCATCCCCGCCGGCGCGACCGTGGCGGAGATGATCTACGAGAAATAATCGCGGCGAGAGCCGCCGCAGTTTTGAAACCAGCGCGCCGGATGAAAATCCGGCGCGTTTTTTTTCAATGTTGGAGTCCAAGCTTCAGCTTGTTCGGGGGACACGCTGAAGCGTGGACTCCAACCTACGCCGCATTGCGCCAAGCGGAAATCGTTCCCACCACCACCACCGCCAAGGTGATTCCCGCCGGTAGCCAGAGCTGGTGCAGCGCAAGCATCGCCACGAGGAACACATTCAGCGCCGCCCACACGATGAGCGGATGGAAATCCGCCGTGCGCCGCCGGCTAGGCATTTTGTTGATCAGCCACGGCGTCGCGACCATGAGGATGAGCAGCGCCGCCAACGCCCAGCCGAGGAAGTTCACCCACGGCGCAGCGAACCATTCCAGGCATTTGCCGCCGCCCGACACGCGCCAGATCCAAAAGCGATGTATCCGTGTGGCGAAAGGTTCGAGGCCGACATCGAACAGCGCCACCAGCAAGCACGTCAAGCCCATGACGCGGTAGCCGTAGCCGTGCAGCTTGCGCCACGGTCGCAGGATGAGCCGCGCCACGCCGCGACAGTTCAGCAGGATCACCACCCACAACAGCGGCGCCGCCCACGGCAGCGTATCGAACAACAGTCCACCGCAATTTTCCGTGAAGATGATCGGCCCGAACGGGATGCCGGTTGCGACGCCCACCGTCAGCACGATGCCGGAGACAATGCTGATGATGCTCGCGACCGTGAACACGTTCTGCAATTGCAGCGCGCGCCCCAGCGAGACCAGCGTGCTGGCCACGGCGAGGCCGAGCACCAGCGCGAGCAATCCCGGCGCGGCGTGCGTGCCACGCCCCAGCCAGCCAGCCAGAACCAGCCCCGCAAGGAGCAGCCCTAACAGCGCCAGCGCGGCGCGGTTAAAAATGTTTCCGGATGATTCCACGGCGGAAGGGTAATCGGCGGGCGGATTAAATCAATCCGCTCCGCTTTTCGGCAGTGTCCTAATCCTAATCCTAATCGGCCAAGAAACGGGATTAGGATTACGATGACGATTAAGATTAGGATATTGCCCGCTTTTCGCCCCGCCCGCGACGGGAATTCTCCTTGAAGCCCCCGGTCTGCTGCGGCAAAGTCTGCGGCGCTAGGGCCCATGGAATGCAGACTTACGAACCCCGCCAGGGCCGGAAGGCAGCAACGGTAGTTTGCTCCGCGTATGCCGTGGTCACCCTAGCACTTTTGAAATTTTGAATGACGAATTTCAAATGACGAATTACCGATGAGATTCGCAATTCGAAGTTCGTCATTCAAAATTTCCATGAGTTACCAAGTCATTGCCCGCAAATATCGCCCGCAGAAATTCGCCGACGTCGTCGGGCAGGAGCACGTCACCCAGACGCTCTCCAACGCCATCGCGCAGGGCCGCATCGCCCACGCCTACCTTTTCTGCGGGCCGCGCGGCACGGGCAAAACCACCGTCGCCCGCATCTTCGCCAAATGCCTCAACTGCACCGGCGGCCCCAAGATTGACTTCGACGACGCCGACCCGCGCTGCCAGGAAATCACCGACGGCCGCTCCGTGGACGTGTTGGAAATTGACGGCGCGAGCAACAACGGCGTCGAGCAAGTGCGCGAACTCCGCGAGACGGTCAAATACATGCCCGCCTCGTCGAAGTTCAAAATCTTCATCATTGACGAAGTCCACATGCTCTCCACCGCGGCGTTCAACGCGCTCCTGAAAACCCACGAAGAGCCGCCCGCGCATGTGAAGTTCATATTCGCGACGACCGACACCGAGAAGGTTCTCCCCACGATCCTCTCCCGCTGCCAGCGCTTCGACCTGCGCCGCATTCCCGCCGCGCTCATCGTCAAACAACTCGCCGCCATCGCCGAAAACGAGAAGGTGAAGATTGACGCCGCCGCGCTCTACGCCATCGCCCGTGGTGCAGAAGGCGGCATGCGAGACGCCGAATCCACGCTCGACCAGCTCATCAGCTTTTGCGGCGAGAACATCGCCGAAGCCGACGTGCTCTCCATGTTCGGACTCACCGCGCAAAGCCAGTTGCTCGCGCTCACCAGCGCCATCCTCGCCGGCGAGATCGAGACCGCCTTGCGCGAGCTCAACGAACTCGTCAAGAACGGCAAGGACCTCGGCCGCCTGCTCTCCGACCTGCTGAACCATTTCCGCAACCTCCTCATCTACCAGGTTTCGCGCGGCGATCTGAAACTACTCGAAGTCTCCGAAGCCGAGACCGCCACGCTCAAGGAACAGTCCACCACCATCAGCACCGACGCATTGACGCGCATCATGGAAGTCTTTTCCGATTGCGAAGGCCGCCTGCGCGACGCCGCGTCGAAAAAAATCCTCATCGAAGTCACCCTCTGCAAAGCCATCGAAGCCCGCACCGCTGTCAGCCTCGACGCCGTTCTGAAACAACTCAACGCCCTGCGCGGCGGCCAAACCAGCGCCGCCGCTCCTCCGCCTGTAGCCGCGAACGTGAGTTCGCGGACCAGCGCTCCACCCCCACCAAGACCAACCGCGCCGGCCAGCGCGCCCACCCCTGTCGCGCCGAAGCGGAGCGAAGGCGGAGCCGGCGATGCCACCTTGACCGACCTATGGACCAAGCTCATTGACGCCATTGGCCGTCGACACCAGGGAGTCGGCTTGCATCTTGGCGAGAGGGATGTTCTCCCGGTTGTAGGTGTCGAGCGCCTGGTTGAACTCGTCCCCCGACGAGAACGGGTTCCAGTCGACCGATTTGTTCTGGAACAGGTCGCCGTACGCGTCTTGGGTGAAATCGCCCAACGGCTTGAGGGTCAGGCCGTTGATCGTGCGCCCCGCCTGACTGGCAAGGTTGACGATGCCCGACTTGAGTCCGG
>JANMJO010000280.1:0-4798 GCA_031371425.1 Verrucomicrobiales bacterium
TTGTCTGCTGCGCTGGATTTACGCGCCGCACCAGCACCGTTTTCTCTACTACGCGCTGTTCCTGTTCGGCATCTGCTTCACCAACCACCAGAGCCTCCTTGTCGCCTGCATAGGCATCGAGATCGCCATCGCCGCCGCTTCCCCAAAACTGGGCCGCGATATGTTTTGCGGCAATGCGCTCATCTACATGACCTACAATTTGATGACCATCGTCACCGGCCATCAGATGTTTCACAACTTGGAAACCAACGCGTTGCTGTTCAAATTATTTCACGGCATCGGCATCAGCTCCATCATCGGCTGCGTCTGGCTGACGATTCGTACCAAGAAGTTTCTCACTGAAGGCTGGGTGGTGACCATCATGGCGGCGGCGTGGGCATTCGGAGCGGCCTTCTATCTGTATATGGCGGTCGCGGGCATGAGCAATCCTCCGATGCAATGGGGCTACCCCCGCACCGTCGAGGGTTTCATTCACGCACTCACCCGTGGACAATATGAGCAGCCGAATCCCACGGATGTGTTCAATTCCCCCGCCCGCGTGGTCTCTTACGGCGGGTTGCTCCTCTCCGGCATCGCCGATGAATTCAACTGGGTGCTGACACTCGTGGCCCTGATTCCATTCGCCTTTTTCTTCAAGATGCAACGGCGCGAACGAGCGTGGATGATCGGCCTCGCCGCCATCTATTTCACGCTCGGGCCGTTGCTGGCCGTCCTCTTCAACATCAGCCCCGACCGCTCCTCCATGTCTTTGCTGAAAGTTTTCTTCACGGCGGGACATGTGTTGATCGCCCTCTTTGTCGGATACGGTCTGACACTCACCGCCGCCTGCCTCGCGGTGCGGTATGAGAGCTTCCGTCCCGTGGCGATCGTGGGAGGCATTGCCGCAATTGATTTCGCCTTGTTCACCCTCGTCGCGGCGAGCCAGGCGTTGCTGGGCAACACCGAGCTCTCCAACGCCACCGCCAGCTACGACCTCTGGAAAGTATTGCTCTGGGCCATCGCCGCCACCGGCCTCGCCCTCTCCGCCCGCGAACACTTCGCCCAGCAAAAACAACTGCTCCGCTACGCCGCCATCCTCTCCATCGCCATCTCCTTCGGCCTCACTCTCGTCGCCATGCTCGGCAACCAGATGAAACTCGATGGCCTATCCATCTTCGCCCATGCCGTCGCCGCCTCCTTCCGCCCCGACCAATACGCCCTGCCCGTTTTCGCAGGCATGATGCTGCTGGCCATCACCGTGATTTTCACCTTCACCGTCTGGCGCGCCCGCACACGCGCGGTGATGGGCCTGATCCTGTTCCTCTTCGCGCTGGCACCGCTCCACTCGCCCATGTGCCACTGGTTCGAGAACGAGCAGCGCAACCACTACTTCGGCTACTGGTTCGGCCACGATATGTTCACCCCGCCGTTCAAGGGCGCAGACAACAAACCGCTCTATCCCGAAATGACCCGCGGCGCCTTCCTGTATGGCGGCACCGACCCAGGCCGGTTTTGCCCCACCTACATGGTCTTCGCCGAAAGCTTCACCCCGCACGACAAACAACCCGCGCTCGACCAGAAGTTCGACCGCCGCGATGTTTACATCGTCACCCAGAACGCCCTCGCCGACGGCACCTACCTCTGCTACATCCGCGCCCACTACAACCGCAGCAAACAGATTGACGCGCCGTTCTTCCAGGAACTCGTCCGCGGCACCAAAGAGAAGGAGCTGAACTACCGCACCAACATCGTCTCGAAAGCCCTGAAGCCGCTCGACACCTTCTTCACCCACCTCGGCGACCAGATCGAGCGCAGCCGCCGCGCCGGCAGCTCGCTCTTCACCGAAAACGATTTCACCGACCTGCCCGGCTTCACCGCCAAACTCAAGTCCGCCACCGACCCGCTCTCCAAATACCTGGCAGAAAATCTTACACCAAAAACCAAGAGCCTCCTCACCGGCAACAACGCCGATCTCCGCAAAGCCCTCGCCACCGACCTCAACATCCTCCTCGAACGCGAGCTCCTCGAAAATGACACCGACTCCGCCACCAAACACGGCCCGCTCTACACCCCCGAACGATTCGCCGGCGTCACCCTCCCCGAAACCACCCGCGCCTTCATCGCCCAAAATCCCCAGAGCCACACCCGCATCCGCCTCAACCGCATCCTCCTCGAAGCCGCCTACCCCCAAGCATTCACCACCAGTCTCGGCGGCGTTTACCCCGACCGCGAAATCTACATCGCCACGCCCACCGATTCCCAGAACTGCTTCAACGAATACATGTCCGACGTGCAAAAACGAATGCAGCACGACACACAACTCCCCAACGAACCCCGCCAAATCCGCCCCGGCGAAAACGTCCAGGTCATCGACGGCCGCATCCAAGTCAACGGCCAAGTCGCCGTCATGTCCATCAACGGTCTCATCTCCAAAGTCATATTCGACCAGAACCCCAACCACGAATTCTTCGTCGAAGAAAGCTTCCCCCTCGACTGGATGTATCCCCACCTCACCCCCTTCGGCGTCATCATGAAGGTCAACCGCAAACCCATCCCCGAAATCACCGAAGACATGATCCGCAGAGACCACGAATTCTGGAGCCAATACTCCCAACGACTCATCGGCAACTGGATCACCTACGACACCTCCGTGAAGGAAATCTGCGAGTTCGTCCACAAAGCCTACCTCCGCCACGACTTCAGCGGCTTCAAAGGCGACCGTAAATTCATCCGCGACGACCAAGCCCAGAAAGCCTTCTCCAAACTCCGCAGCTCCATCGCCGCCAGCGTTTACGGCTGGCGCATCAACAACTGCAAATCCCCCGCCGAACAACAGCGCATGATCCGCGAAGCCGACTTCGCCTACCGCCAAGCCTTCGCCTTCTGCCCCTACAGCCCCGAAGCCCTCTTCCACTACGTCCAACTCCTCATCAACGTCCAACGCAACGACGAGGCCCTCCTCATCGCCCAGACAGCCGCCGCACTCGACCCCTTCAACGGCCAGATCGCCGACCTCGTCAAAAACCTCGGCGGCGTCCGCTCCAACCCCGTCCCCGCACCCGTCCCCGCAAAACCCGCCGCCGAACTCACCCGCATGCAGCACGAATACGCCGCCAACCCCGCCAACTTCCAGAACGCATTCGACCTCGCCGCCACACTCGCCTCGATGAACGACACCAACCGCGCCACCGAAATCCTCATCCAGACCCTCAACCACCCCAAGACCGACGCCAACGTCGCCAAAGTCGTCGCCCAAGCCTTCGCCCAAATGAACAGCTACCCCGGACTCGAACTCGCCCTCGACCGCCTCTCCCAACTCGCCCCCGAACTCCCCGAATCCTGGTATGACCTCGCCGCACTCAAGACCATCCTCGGCAAAAACGACAAAGCCCTAGCCGCACTCACCACCGCCATCCAACTCGCCGACAAACACGCACTCAAAGACCCCAAAACCCGCAACCTCCGCATCGAAGCACTCAAAGACCCCCGCTTCGGAATCCTGCGCACCAACGCCCAGTTCCAAAAAATCATCGCCGCCCAATAACCGCACGCCACGCCACGCCAAGATATTGCCCCGGCCATCCGCCTCCCCAATTTTACAGCGGCAAATCCACATTCCCCGCACCATCAAACCATGAAACGCCACGCCCCAGAAATCCCGCCCGCCACACCCGCAGACCCCGCCGCCACCAACACACCCCTCACTCCCGAAGAAATCGAAGCTCTGAAACTCAAGGCCAGCGAAAACCACGACCACTACCTCCGCGCACTCGCCGACCTCGAGAACTACCGCAAACGCGCCAGCCGCGAACGCTCCGAAGCCACCGCCTACGCCAACCAATCCCTCCTCCAGAAACTCATCCCCATACTCGACAACTTCGAGATGGCCCTCGCCGCCACACAGAACAACTCCACCGAGAACATCAAATCCCACACCGACGGCGTCGCCATGATCCACACCCAGCTCAAAGCCGCCCTCGCCGAAGCCGGCCTCGAAGAAATTGACGCCACCGGCAAACCCTTCGACCCCAATTTCCACGAAGCCCTCACCGAACAGGAATCCGCCGAAGTCCCCGACCACCACGTCCTCCAACAACTCCGCCGCGGCTACAAACTCCGCGACCGCCTCCTCCGCCCCGCCGCCGTCATCATCGCCAAAGCGCCGGCGGCAAACTGATTTTGCCTTTTCCCTTTTGCCTTTTGCCTTAACCAGCCATGTCCAAACGCGACTACTACGAAATCCTCGGCACCAGCCGCGACGCCTCCGCGGAAGACCTCAAAAAAGCCTACCGCAAACTCGCCGTCAAATATCACCCCGATAAAAACCCCGGCGACAAAGCCGCCGAGGAGCAATTCAAGGAACTCGGCGAGGCCTACGAAGCGGTGAGCGACCCGCAGAAACGCGCCGCCTACAACCAATACGGCCACGCCGCCTTCGACGCCCGCGCCCGCGCCGGAGCCGGACGCGCCGGCGGCTTCCACGATCCCGTGGACATCTTCCGCGAAGCCTTCCGCAACGCGGGCGGGGGCGGGGGCAGCAGCTTCTTCGACGAAATTTTCGGCCAGGGCAGCGGCGGCGGCGAACCCGGCGGCCCCCAGCGCGGCTCCGATCTCCGCTACGATCTCGAACTCGGTTTCGAGGAAGCCGCCCTCGGCTGCGAACGCGAAATCAGCATCACCAAACTCGACGCCTGCGAAACCTGCCACGGCTCCGGCGCCGCGGCCGGCTCCGGCAAAAAAACCCGCACCCACTGCGGCGGCCGCGGCCAGGTCGTCATGGCCCGCGGCATCTTCAGCATCGCCCAGACCTGCCCCCGCT
>JANMJO010000307.1:0-21553 GCA_031371425.1 Verrucomicrobiales bacterium
CCGCCGGGAACGCCATGTGGTGGAAAGGCACGATCTCCAACGCGCCCACCTTCACCACCATCAAATACAAGATCAGCCTCTGGCACAGCGCGAACAACGAGGAGAAATTCGCCGACTACAACACCAGCACGAACAACACAACCTTCAGCTTCACCGTCGGCACTGTCGGCGACCCCGCGCTCTCCATCAACGGCCTCAACGCCGACTACACCACCACGCACTGCTTTGTGGATGAAGTCGCCGCAGATTCGTTTCCGCTCGTGATTTCCTTCGCGCCCAACACGCCCAGCATCACGAACGTGGAAGTCTTCTCCAACGTCAACCGCCGCGACCGCGCCGCGCAGGACGCCAACGGCGACGGCATCGAGGACGGCATCATCGCGCCCAGCGGCAACGGCATCGTGGCTGGCGATGACAGCAATTATTACAAGGCCTACGCCATGACCGATGCGGGCGGCGGCGTTTTCAATTACACATTGCCCGCGACCAAGACCGGTGCTTACCGGCTCACCGCCCGCTACAAGGTCATCGGCAACACGAACTGGGTCTGGTATTCCAGCAACGGCCGCCGCGACCACGCCGTCGTAGTGACTCCGAAGAAGGCGCGCAGCGTGATGCTCTACGAATTGAACGCCATGAACATCGGCGCGCAAGGCACGCAGGATTACCAGCGCAGCACGTTCACGGATCTGTATGGCGGCCCCGGCGCGCGCGCCCACGACGCGGTCACCAACCGCTTCGACCTGACCTACGCTCAAAATCTCGGCGTGAACTGGCTTTGGTTTCAGCCTATCCACCCGATCGGCATTGTCGGGCGCGAGAACGACACTGCCACCGGCTCCGCCTACGAGGTCGGAAGCCCGTATGCCGTGAAAAACTTTTTCCAAATCAATCCGCTGTTGAGCAAGGCCAACACCCGCGACGCTGCGCTCCAGGAATTCACCAACTTTGTCGCCGCCGCCGACGCCGCCAGCATGAACGTGATGCTCGATGCCGCCTTCAACCACACCGCGCACGACTGCGAACTGGACGCGAAGGGGACGAACTACTTCGCGCCGTCCGCGAGCCCGACCGACGAGATCCGCAGCTTCGCGGCGTGGGTCTATTCGCGAACGGACGCCTACGATTTGCGCGCCTCCGGCTCTGGCAACGTCGCCACCGCGCCGGACCGTTACGACTTCGGCAAGTGGAACGACGTTCACGACATTTACTTTGGCCGTTACGCCGCGCTCGTGGCGAACTCCGGGCAGACCGGCAACTTCAGCAACGAAGGCGATTGGTTCGATTACACCATCGGCGATGAGAACACTTCCGGTAGCGGCAACGGACATTTTGACGCCGTCACCCGGAATGTCTGGCGCTACTTCGCCGACTACGTCCTCTACTGGCTCGACAAGACCGGCTGCCCCAACGGCACGCCTGCGAACTTGACCGCGAAAGGCATTGACGGCTTGCGCGCCGATTTCGGGCAGGGGCTGCCGCCGCAGTGCTGGGAATACATCATCAACAAGACGCGCGCCCGGAAGTGGGATTTCGTCTTCATGAGCGAGTCGCTCGATGGCGGCGCGGTGACCTACCGCTCCAACCGGCACTTCGATATGCTCAATGAGAACATTGTATTCCCCCTGAAAGCCGCTGCCAGTGCGGGTGATTACCGGAGCATCTTCGAATCGCGACGCGCCAACTACGGCCAGTCGCTCGTCCTGCTCAACAGCACCTCGCACGACGAGGAGACCTACGATGACCCGTTCCAGGCGCTCATCCGCCACCTCGTCTGCGGCAGCGTGGACGGCGCGCCGATGATTTTCTACGGTCAGGAACTTGGCATCACGCGCACCAGCGGATTCGACCGCTACGAACTGAACTTCGGCAAGAGCATCCCGCACTTCAAAAAGTTTAATTCGTTGCAACCCATCTTTACAAACCGCGCCAACGGCGTGGATTTCATTTTCCCGGTTTATGCCGCCGTCAACCAGGCGCGGCAGTTCAGCCCGGCGCTGCGCAGCTCGAACCGCTGGTTCATTGACCAGACCAGCGGCAGCTCGCAGCCGAACATCTTCTCCGTGGCGAAATACGAGACGGCCAACGCCTCGCCGAATCAGGCGGACGTCGTGTTCGGCTTCGCCAACTTGGACCGCAACAACAACCAGACCGGCACGTTCAACGTCAACATTACCCAGAACGGCGGCAATCTGTTCGGCATCAAATCCAACCGCACCTACAACGTGAAAAACATTTCCGCCTACACCGCATCCGACCCCAACCGCCGCAATGTCTGGCTCTGGCCCAATGAGATTGCCGGCGGCCGGGCAGGCAGCAACATACTCTCGGGCGGCATTTATGTCGGCATGAGCAAAGTCCCAACCATGGATACGAGCGCGAACACCAACGACCCGGCTTGGAATCAACATCCGTTCGAGGCGCAATACCTGAAGCTCTACGACGTGACGCCACCGCCCACGCCAGGCACGCCCGCCGCGCCCGCCGCCTACGTTGTCGGCACGAGTGTGACTTTCGTCTGGAACACTGTCGTGGATGCCGAGGGCGGGATTTCCGGCTATCATGTTTTGGTGGGGACTAATCCGACGGGCTCGAATGTCTTCAACGGAACTGTCGCGGTCATTTCAAACACGGTGAGCGGCAGCTATGGCCAAACGCTTTACGCGCGCGTGTCGGCAGTGAACAACGCGGGCATCGAGGGTGCGCTGAGCGGCGCGAGTTCCGGCACGATCCTGCTCGACCCAGCGGTGGACAGCGACGGCGACGGCATGAGCAACGCAGCGGAGGCGGCAGCGGGGACGAATCCGTTGGACAGCACGTCGCGGTTGCAGATTCTGAACATCACGCCGAGCCATCTGCTGACGTGGTCCAGCGTCTCCGGCAAGACCTACACGGTGATGGGGACGACCTCGCTCTTGACAGGCTTCACTGCGATCAGCGGGGTAATCACCTCGGCTGCGCCGACAACCGCCTACACGGATGCAACGGCGACCAACAAGGCGAAGTTTTACCGGGTGAAGCTTGGGCCGTGATGGACTGCTTTAACCCCAACTCCGAAGTGGAATTTCAAAGCGGGCGGAGTGTGGTCGTCCCGGCCACAGCAACAAGGATGGGACGAGCGGCTAGAGCGGATTAAATAATTCTGTAGCCGTTGTTTTGTCAGCCGCATTTCCCCTCACCCCGGCCCTGGGCCGGGTGACGGTGATCACAAACGCGCTGGGCAGCTTTACCAATGCGTATCTGCGGGCGACGGCTTTGATTACGACCAACTTCTGTCCGAAGGGCAAGAAAACGATTTTCAGCTACTTGAGCGTCACGAATGACCAGCGGCTGGCATCCATCT
Organism: Verrucomicrobiales bacterium; assembly: GCA_031371425.1. GTDB lineage: Bacteria > Verrucomicrobiota > Verrucomicrobiia > Limisphaerales > JAFMIX01 > JAFMIX01. The sequence goes on from JANMJO010000307.1 coordinate 3,344, forward strand.
GGAATCAAAAGACCAACAGCGTGACCCTGTCGAAATTCAGTTACGCCTATGACGCGGTGGGCCAGATCACCAACTGGACGCAGCAGGTGGACACCGCTTCCACCAATGTTCAGGTCATCGCCTACGACCCCGTGAATCAACTGTTGAGCGTCACGGTTCGCAGCAACACGGTGGCCGGGGCGATTCTCAAGCAATATGCCTATGGCTACGATGCGGGTGGCAACCGGACGACGGAACAAGTGGGAAGTGGCTCTGCCACCACCACGCCGGTAGCCATGAGCCAGTCCACCTACAAGAGCAACAACCAACTGACGAGCCGGACGGGTGGCACGGGACAGATGCTCTTTGCCGGAAGCCTCAATGAACAGGGGACGGTGACGGTGGCGGGCACTGCGGCGGCGATGAATCATTTCACCACGAACTTTTATGGCTATACCAGCGTGACGAATGGCACCAATGTCATTCCGGTCAAGGCAACGGATTACAGCGCCAACTCGGCCACGAACAAATATCAGGTGGTGGTGACCAACAATGGCATGGCGAAGACGATCACGTTTGACTTGAACGGGAACGAGACGGCAGTGGTGACGGCAACGAGCACCAACACCTACCAATGGGACGCGGCCAACCGGCTGGTGAGCATCACTGGGCCGACGAATCAGAGTTTGTTTGGCTATGATGGGCTTGGTAGGCGCGTGCAGATCATTGAGAAGACAAATGGCGTGGCGATGGGCACGAATAAGTTTTTATGGTTGGGTAAGCACATATCCGACCAGAGAAGCAGCACCGGAATTGTGGTTAAGCGATTTTTCGGACAAGGCGAGCAAATTTCAGGAACGAATTATTTCTTTACCAGAGATCATCTCGGTTCAATTCGTGAAATGGTGGATGGATCGGGGACGATTCAGGCCAGATATGATTACAATCCTTATGGCCAGAGAACCAAAATCTCCGGCAGTTTGGATGCAGATTTTGGCTTTACTGGTCACTATGTTCATGCGGCAAGCGGGCTGCATCTCGCACCGTTCCGAGCCTACGATGCGGAAATCGCTCGCTGGTTAAGTCGTGATCCGCTTAACGAGTCGGCGGGTCTTAATCTGTATAACTATGTCCTGAACAACCCGTTAAATTGGTCTGACCCCCTTGGGCTTTGCCAAATTGGTGGAACGCTTGAAGGAGAAGCTGCGCATGTATATGGATTTGATACTAGTTTCTCAGGTGTTTGGGATACTAAAACCCCAGAAAATTCCGGCTATTATACTAGTGTTGGCCCCGCAATGGGAGAAACTTTTGGCTTTGGGTTTGGTTTTGTTTTTGCTATGGACAGTGTTGCTGGAAAAACAAAAAACCTAGATGTGAATGCAGGTATGATTTCGATTACAGTACCTATGGATAGTGAAAGCCACGAATTCGCAGGTTTTGCAGTCACATGTGGTCCAGGGGTGGGCGCAGCGATTTCACAAACGGATACTGATCCGTTGTATACCATTAGTGATTTCATTCATGATTTCATTCATCATTATTTGCCTAAAATTAAAAATTGGCTCAGCCATCATTAGCCTTCAAAATGACGCTATTGTAGTAAATCCTTAATGACGTAGCATTACGTCTATTATAAGTCGATGAGTATAACCAAGCGATATATTTTAGCCCTGCGAATTGTCCCTTTTACGGCTTTTTTTCTATCCATTTTTATTATTGAGGTTCTTAAATGCCCTCGAACCGCAATGATGGTTCTTATCAGTTCTTCACTATGGTGTGCATACATAGTATTTCATACCCAATGTCCCAATTGTAAAAAACCGGTTTGGACAACCGGGTATCAGCGGGTGCAGCCACCTAGTTGTCGTGAGTTCGGTATTCCTATTCGCTGCGAACATTGCGGCGGTTCGTTCCGATAAAGGGTATCAGTTAAGTTACCCTCGGCGGCGCGGGGCAAATATGCGTCTGTTCTTCGTATTGCTATTTTTTGTTTCCTATAATTTGATGGCGGCACAACCCGAGCTGCTGTCGCCCACTGCCGTTGTTGCTTCTTCGGATGGCTCGGTGCTTTATGTGGCTTGTGCCACGGCCAACCGCATTTTGCGTTTTGATACCGCCAGCCGAAAAGTTTCAGGTTTCATTGCCGTCCCTGATGCGCCGCTGAGTATGATCCTTTCGCCGAATAGCCAGCAATTGTTCGTCACCTGTGCCGCGCCGAAGAGTCGGGTGTGTGTCATTGACCGCGCCAAGCTAAAAATTATTGCAACCATTCCCGTCGGTCACACGGCCATGGCTCCCGTCGTCAGCCCAGACGGCAAAACGCTCTACGTCTGCAACCGGTTCAACAATGACGTGAGCGTGATTGATCTGGTGGCGAAGAAAGAGGTGTGCCGCGTGGCCGTCCAGCGTGAACCGGTCGCCGCCGCCATCACCAAGGATGGAAAATTTCTGCTGGTGGCCAATCTGCTCCACACCCTGACGATAAGTTGGGAACAACCTCGAATCTTTCCAGCGGAGAGATAACTGATTTATGTGAATATGTGCTGTCATTATAGCAGCGCATTTGGTGGCTGGTTATGCTGGGCAAGTGCGCGGGGAAGCAATAGGGGCGTGGAAACCTGGAGCAACTCCAAAGACGCTCGCCAAAGCGATCAAATGATGGCTGTCGGGCTGACTACTGCCGTCTTCCCAAGCTCGAACCAAAGTCCCTGCAATACAGTTTTATTGAAACGACTCTAAACACACTGCGAACAGGTAGGGTGGGCAGTCCTCTGCCCGCCGAATGCGCGGATTGACAAGTGGCGGCGCGCACGGAGTAACGCGCCCTACCCAGATTGTTTTTCAAAAGCATAATCCCAATTGCTTTTGAAAATTCCTCCGAACTCGCGGGCGAGCCGCCCGCGCTCCTGTCGCTTACTTGGAAGTGGTGCGGGCTTGCAGCCATTGGAGGTCGCCGCTGCCATCGGCGTTTCCGTAGGCGGTGAAGCTGCTGCGGTTTTGCTGGGTGATGGGCTTGTCTTTGACGAGCGGGTCGCGCCAGTTTTTGGTTTCTGAATGGCCGTCGGCGAAGGCGAAGGCGCTGCTCTTGCCGTGGTAGTTGGCGGGGAGGTCGAACCATTGCAGAGGTGCGGTGCGCATCTGGACGAAGAAGAAACCGTCGTTGATGGAATCAGCCTGTTCGTCAATGAACACCCAGGCGGAGGAGGGCGAGGGTGCGGTGATGGAGGACATTTTTTGGAAGACCCTGTAGCCGCCCGCGCTCTTCGTTCCGAGCGAGGAGGTGATGTTCGGATCAACGCTGTCGCCGCCCATGAAGGCGTTCATGGAGACGGTGCGGACGCGCGGGCCTTGTCCTGAAACATCGGATTTGTCACCGGGACATTTGTAAATGGCGGGGGTGCGGTTGCAGTAGGCTCCCAGTCCGGAGTTGATGAGATTGTCGGTATTGATGTTGTCGGTGTTGCCGGCGTTCCAGCTCATGATGCCCTTGACCCAACTGGACAGGGTGTTGGTGGACTGGTCGCCGTTCATGGCCACGCTGTCGTTGTTGTCATCGGCATACATGATCCACGCGAGAACGAGCTGTTTGTTGTTGCTGAGACATTTGATGCGCTGGGCTTTTTCCTTGGCCTTGGCGAGCGCGGGCAGCAGCAGGCCGGCGAGAATCGCGATGATGGCGATGACCACGAGCAGCTCGATGAGGGTGAAGCCGGATTTTTTTGTCGCTTGCATAGGGTCTCCTGCGGGCATGGGGGTGATGCGGCGGAAATTTAGTTGATGCTCTTTCATTGTCAATCTCCGGCAGACAGGCTCGCCGGCTGCGCATTTTTTTTGGCTGACGGAAGCATTCTATCATCGGTTCGTGCTGCAACCATCGCATAAACATGCGGTAGCAACCTTGTCCGTGATGCGTTAGTAGTTTATTAATCAATGTTGCGTAACCGACCGACGCAATGACTCGTTCCTGAATCCGTGCAAATCATGAAATCATTTTCCATCCGCATTTCTCAACGCCTGCTTGCGATGGTGGCCGGGCTTTTGGTCGCCAGCCAGATTCAGGCGCAATCGGTAGCGCAGGATGACGCCGCCAAACTGGTTTACGCGAACGGCTGGCAATCCGGCACGAACGGTGGCACGGGTTTCGGGCCGTGGACGTTGTTCGCCAATCCCGGCGTGGGAGACTTCTCCGGGTTTTACATTGGCGGCTCCGGCGCGGGTTCGGTGAATGTGTCCAACAAGTCTTTCGCTATCTACGCCAACGGTGCGAACTACAACTACGCCATCGCCCAGCGCGCGTTCGGCAGCGCGCTGACGACTAGTGTGGTGTTCACGCTCAAGTTCAAGAACAACGCCATCGCCACCGGCAAGCAGGTTGGCGTGAGCCTGTTCAACGGCACGACCTTCACGCAGACCAACGACTTCAACACGCTCGCCGGAGCAGCGCGGTTCAACTTTTATTTCGTCGGCGGCAACTCCAGCTACACCATCTGGGACGGCGGCGGCTCGTTCATCTCTGACGTGCCGTATCACGGTGATGGGTTGACGTTGGAATTTTCGCTCCGCTCGGCGGACACGTATGCGTTCACCGTCAAGAGCGCCGATGGCACGGCTATTATTTCCAGTTCCGTCATTGATTATCCGTTGCAAGGCAGCGGCACGATTGACAGCTTTGCCTGCTACGCTTTGGACAACGACACGGCGAACGGCGACTTGTTCGTCAACCAGTTCGCCGTCGTCCCCACCTCGCAGATTCCGCCCGTCATCCAAAACGTTCTGCCCGCGAACAACTCCGTCTATCTGCCGACGAGTCAGACCATCACCTTCAATGCCGTTTCTCCGTTCTCCGGCATCGCCACCAACGGCATCACCGTCTCGCTCAACGGCACGAACGTCACCAGCTACGCCTTCGCCGGCTCGTCCACGAACCGGTCCGTCACCGCTATGCCGACCCTCGCGGCCAACACAATTTACAATGCCAAGATCGTGGTGGCCGACATCAACGGCAACCGCGCGACGAATACATTCACGTTCAACACCTGGAATACGAGCGCCACCTACATCGAGGCCGAGGACTACAATTACAACAAGGGCCTCTTCAATCCTGCGCCCACAATCGGCTGGTATGGCAACATCATTTCGCTCGCTTCCAACACGGTGGACATCTTTGAATACGGTGACCCCACCAACGCCACCGGATTCGCCAATAATTACCGTCCCCAAGACCCCATCTGGCTCGAAGCCTCCGGCGATTCGCTCGACCACAATAATTTCACGGCCTTTAGTGTGACCAACTACGCCATGGGTTTCATCGCCAACGGCGAATGGCAGAACTACACCCGCCGCCTCACCAACGGAGCCTACAATGTTTACGCCCGCATGAGCGGCGGCCCCGCGCCGGTGATGTTGCTGGAGCGCACCGCCAGCCCCACGGCCACCACCGCCAGCCAACCGCGTGTGGCATTGGGCACGTTCGTGGGAGTGGATACCGGCAACATCTCCTTGAATTACGCTTTTGTGCCGCTGAAAGATTTCTTCAGCAACCCGGTCCTGCTCCGCTTCTCCACCAACGCGCCCACGACAAATACTTTCCGCCTCACCGACATCGGCGCGGACAGCTACAACCTCGACTACCTCATCTTCGTCCCCATCACAGTCGCGAATACCAACACACAGCGCCCCTACATCACCGCTGGCTTCCCGTATCCCGGTGCCGCAGGAATCCTCCCCGACCAGACCATCAGCTTCACCATCGCCAACCGCGAGACCACCAATGTGCCCACTCTCACCAAACTCTACATCAACGGCGCAGAAGTCACCGGCAGCCTCAACTACAGCAACAACACCGCCGGCACCACCTACACCTGCCAGCCCGCCACGCTCTACCCGCTCAACACCAGCACCACCCTGCGCGCCGTCTTCACCGACGCCTCGGGCATCACGCAGACCAACGATTGGCAGTTCGGCGTCGCCAACATTCTCGTCATCCCTCCGGCCTACGCGCTCCCCACCGGATCAGGCTTGAACAGCGGCTTCAACCTTCACGTCGTCAAATATCCTGACGTCTGGCCCGTCACCGCCACGCCGACGCCGGGTTCATCCACTTGGGCGGAAGCCATGCTCGCCGCCTCTGTCGCCAACGCCACCCCCGTCAGTAATATCTCCCTCGCGGAAACCAACGTCATCAATTACGAACTCTGCGGCGTGCAGTCGCCTGACGGTTACACGTTCGCCAACGAAGTCGTGTTCCCCGGCATCTCCCTCGCCGGCTATGCACCCTGCGCGAATACCAACGGCCCCGGCAACTTCGCCCTCTCCGCCGTCACCTACGTCCAGTTGACCGCCGGCCTGCATCGCTGGGCCGTCCGCAGCGACGATGGCTTCCGCCTCGCCACCGGCAACAGCGCGAATCCCACCAACACACTTATCATGGATTATGAAGGCTATCGCGGCGCACAAAACCCCTCCGAGTTTTATTTCGTCGTCCAGACCACCGGCGTGTATCCCATGCGCTTGCTGTATTACCAAGGCGGATTCGGCGCGAGCCTGGAACTCTACTCCATAGACCGCACCAACGGACAACCCATCCTCATCAACGACCCGGCGAATGGGAATTCCATCAAAGCCTATCGCGCCACCACGGGCGGAGCGGGTGGGGTGACCTTGTTGAACCCGCACCACAACGGCAGTACAACCACCTTCAGCTTCCAGACGCAAGCCGGGCGCACCCACTACGTCCGCTACAAGAACGCGCTCGCCGATTCCACGTGGCTGCCGCTCCAGACCATCACCGGCAACGGCAGCGCCACGAACATCACCGACGCCACCGCGAGCGGCGCTACGCGCTACTACCGAGTGGAGACGCAGTAGGCGGAAACCCCAGCCGCAGCATTAACCCGAACTCCGAAGCGAAAGAGGAGCGCCCCCGCCCCGGGCGCAGTTTTCCGCGCCCTCGCGGAAAACTTGGGCGCACAGAAAATTCCAAAGTTTCGCGGCGATGTCGCGCGTAAGAAGCTGACACCGACATCCGATGTCGGGTTAAATCCGAACACCCAAGTTGATAGCAACACCGTGGTGATCGAACGATCAGCTTCGGGGATAATTCAGAACTTTGTGCCGTTGGCGGCAAGATATGCGGAGAGCAATCGCATGACTGCAACGAATGCTTGGTCGTTGGTCTGACATCCTCTGCATCAAGCTCAGCCCAATCGCCGGATTGATGACGCTGAAGCCCGCGAAGAATATCTTCTTGGGTCAGATGCGCCAGCGCATTGGGCGTGGACACTGTTTGGCCGAGCCGGAAAATTGCCGTAGGAAGGGTAGGTGGACTGCTTGATTTGAAAGTACCGAGAATGCGGGTCGCCATCGAAAGGGCGCAGGCCAATTTGGAAGTCGGGATTACCCGACTTGGCCGACTGGAGAGTGAACTCAAGGGAAACATCTCTGAAATAGGCAGCCTCAAAACCAACGAAAATATTGATACCGTTGATTGGAATCGAAGTTGGAGCGGGTGAAGGGAATCGAACCCTCGTCTCAGCCTTGGGAAGGCCACATTCTACCATTGAACCACACCCGCCTTGCGGTGACTTGCTGTTTCGCTGCAGCAGCAGGCCCACAATGACTGTTAGATAACTAGCAAGCTCTCTCGGCGAATGCAATCACGCACTTGCAGCACGCACAAACATGGCGAGCCGGCTGGCCAGATCTTCAGGCAACCGCTTGGGCTTGTCCGAAAGCGAAGTGCAGACGTGAAGGGTGTCCGCTTCTAAAATGACTGTGCCGCGTTGGTTCAGGATGCGGTGACCGAAATTTAAGCGCACTTTGTCCGCCATTGTCACCCACACTTCAATGGTCAACACATCGTCGTAGCGCGCGGGTGCTTTGAAGCGCAGGTGGCATTCGATGACGGGAAAAATCGTGCCTTGTTCCTGCAATTGCACCAGCGTCACTCCGAGATGACGGCAGAATTCGCCACGCGCCGCTTCTAACAAGTCTAGATAGCGCGCATGGTAGATGTGGTTGCCGACGGTGCATTCGGCGTAGGTGACGCGGTGGGTGTGGTGAAATATCTGTCCAGCCATGCGGCGAGTTTATGGCGCGGCGTCAGGGGTTCAAGGTTGGAATTCAAACCGGTTGAGAAACGGCTTGGTGAATCCGTGGCAGCACGGTATTTTTATCCGCGCATGACCGCGCTTGAAAAAAATATTTTGCAGACGTTGACGGAACTCGACATCGCGGTTAAGGCGATGGCTGTGTCGCAGCCGAAGCCGGATCTGCTCCCGCTGTTCCGGCGTTTGGATGCGTTGGCGCTCGATCTGCCGCATGATGCCGACCCGAACTTGCGGCATTACCTCAACAAGAAAAGCTATGAGAAGGCACGGTTGTTTCTGCTCGACCGTGACTGTGAAAATACGACGGGCGGCTGCGGTCATGTGTGAGTCGGATATCGGCGGTGGCGCGTGGAACTTGCTCCGCGCCCGGCTTGCTACCTTCAACCTTCAACTTGTAACCTGCCACCATGTTTGACGATACCATCGCGGCCATTGCCACACCGCTCGGCGAGGGCGGGCTCGCAGTCATCCGGCTTTCGGGAGTGAGCGCGCTCGCGGTGGCGGATGAAAGTTTCCAACCCATCGGCAAATCCTCATTGAAGCCGTCCGCCGCACAGACGCACACGATCCATTACGGCAAAATCGTCCGCGCCGGGCGCGATGTGGACGAGGTGCTCGTGGCTGTGATGCGAGCGCCGCGCACCTTCACGCGGGAGGATGTGGTGGAGATCACCTGTCACGGCGGGTTGCTGCCGGCCAAGCTGGTTTTGGACACGGTGCTGGCCAATGGCGCGCGAGCCGCCGAGCCGGGCGAATTCACACGCCGCGCGTTTCTCAACGGCCGTCTGGACTTGGCGCAGGCGGAAGCGGTGGCGGATTTGATTCATTCCCGCACGGAACTCGCGTTGCGCGCGGCCAATGAGCAGCTCGCCGGTAAACTTTCCCAGCGCATCAACTTGCTCCGCGATGACATGATGCGGGCGCTCGCGCATGTGGAGGCTTACATTGATTTTCCCGAGGAAGATATTCCCGAAGAAACCTCTGCGCAGTTGCTCGGCCGGTTGGAGCGCGGCGTGGCGTTCATGGATGAATTGCTGCGGACGGCGAACGAAGGGCAGATTCTCCGGCGCGGCATACGCGCGGCCATCGTGGGGCGGCCCAACGTGGGCAAGTCCAGCCTGCTCAATCAACTGCTAGGCCATGACCGCGCCATCGTATCGCCAATCGCGGGGACGACACGCGACACGATTGAAGAGACGGCGAACATCCGCGGACTGCCGGTGGTGTTCGTGGATACGGCGGGGCTGCGGGAATCCGCCGATGAGATTGAGCGCGAGGGCGTGCGCCGCAGCCGCGCGATGCTGGAGCGTGCGGAATTTATTTTGCACGTGCTGGACGCGAGCGAGCCGTTGACGGCGGCGGATGAAAATTATCTGACGGAGTTTGCGGGGAAGAAGCGGATTCTGGTTTTGAACAAGCTGGATTTGCCGCGCAAGCTGGATTTGCCAGCGAACGTGAATGCCCCTGCTGTGGACGTCTGCTGCGTGAGCGGGCAGGGGATGGAGGCATTGAAGGACGCCATCAAAGAGAAAGTTTGGGCGGGTGAAATCCGGGCGGAGATGTTGCAGGTGGCGATCAATTCGCGGCATCAGGAGGCATTGAGCCGCGCACGCGAGGCGGCGCAGCGGAGCATCGAGACATTCCGCACGAATGCGGCGGCGCTGGAATTGGTGGCGATGGATTTACGGATCGCCGCGAACGCCGTGGGCGAAGTGGTAGGCAAGACGACGACGGAAGATTTGCTGGATTCCATCTTCAGCCAGTTCTGCATCGGGAAGTAGTGGAGAGACGAGCAGTAACCCAGACCGGCATGGTTCGTCTCGGTCGGGCTGCTTTGAATAATCGAAATGAGCTGGTGGAATCTATCTGGCTGCAGACCGAGGAAGAAAAAAATTGGTTGCGGGGGTAGGATTTGAACCTACGGCCTTCAGGTTATGAGCCTGACGAGCTACCGGGCTGCTCCACCCCGCGGACGGCATACTGCCACGCTTTCATTTCGGTGCAAGTTCTTTCGCCGGAAGAATCGCTTTCCCGAGCGGCGAAAGACCTCCATCCATTGAGGCGCACAAATATGCGGTAGCATTCCGCTTTGGTTTCCGGTTTCCTGTGCCGCGACCCCGCAATACCATGAACAAACCACGTCTTTCCTTCTGGCAAATCTGGAACATGAGCTTCGGCTTCCTCGGCATCCAGTTCGGCTGGGGCTTGCAGATGGCCAACATGTCGCCCATCTACAAATACCTCGGCGCGTCCGATTCCCAGATCCCGCTGCTTTGGCTCGCCGCACCGCTCACGGGCTTTATCGTGCAGCCGATCATCGGCGCGATGAGCGACCGCACCTGGTGTCCGCTCGGTCGGCGGCGACCGTATTTTCTCGTGGGCGCGATCCTGAGTTCGCTCGCGCTCGTGGCGATGCCGAACTGCAGCACGCTGTGGATGGCGGCGGGGCTGTTGTGGATTCTCGACGCCAGCATCAACATCAGCATGGAGCCGTTCCGCGCGTTCGTGGCGGACAAGCTGCCGGAGGAACAGCACGGCACCGGCTTTGCCATGCAGAGCTTCTTCATCGGCGTGGGTGCGGTCATAGCGGGGATGCTGCCGTGGATGCTGCGCAACTGGTTTCATGTTTCGAGCGACACCAGCGTGGGCAACGCCATCCCGCCCAACGTGAAAATTTCCTTCTACATCGGCGCAGCGGCGTTTCTGAGCGCGGTGTTGTGGACAATCTTTTCAACAAAGGAATATCCGCCGGAAGACGTGGAGGAATTCCGCCGGAAGAAATCCGAGCGCAGCAACCTCGCGCATTTGCTGCATGAAATTCCCGCCGCGCTCCGCGAGATGCCGGGCACGATGAAACGTCTCGCGCTCGTGCAATTCTTCACCTGGCTTGGCTTGTTCTGCATGTGGCTGCACTTCTCCAACGCCGTGCCCGTCGTCTTCGGCAGCAGCGACCCGAACTCCGACCTGTTCAAGCGAGGCGCGGAATGGGCGGGCGTCTGCTACGCCACGAAGGACGCGGTGACTTTCTTGGCGGCATTCGTGCTGATGGCGGCGGCGCGGAAGTTTGACAGGCGGCGCATCCACGGCATCTGCCTCGCGCTCGGCGGGATTGGACTGCTGGCCATCGGCTTCATCCACGGCGAGGAGCAGAAACATCTTTTGCTCGTCGCGCTGGCGCTGGGCGGTGTGGCGTGGGCCTCGATTCTTTCCATGCCGTATGCGATCCTTGCGGGCGCGCTGCCGCCGGCGCGGATGGGCGTTTACATGGGAATTTTCAACTTCTTCATCGTGCTGCCGGAGATTCTGGCGGCGCTCACGTTCGGGCCGCTGGTGAAAAACTATCTCGGCGGCAATCTCGTTTACGCCGTGATGGCGGGCGGCGTGTGCATGCTCATCGCCGCGCTGTTGGCGCAGTGGGTGCAGGAATCTGAGGCGACAAAAGCGGGTTAGCGGGGTCAGTCTCTTCGCGTCAATCCGTGAAATTCGCGGATGACAATCTTGTCCCCGCGTTCTTCGTGCTATCGCTTCTTGCTACGGCGCGCTTGGCTGTGGCTTAATTGCAGCCCATGAAAGTCCACTTCCTCGGTGCGACTCGCACCACCACCGGCTCGATGTATCTGTTTGAGATCAACGGCAAACGGCTGTTGCTCGAGTGCGGTCTGTATCAAGGCCACCGCGATGAAGCCATCGAGCGCAACTGCTGTTTCCCGTTCGACCCGAAGCAGGTGGATGCCGTCGTCCTGAGCCACGCGCACATTGACCATTGCGGCAACTTGCCGAATCTTTGCCAGCAGGGTTTCGATGGAAATATCTATTGCACGTTCGCCACACGCGACCTCGCCAGCATCATGCTGGTGGACTCGGCGGAAATCCAACGCTCCGACGCCGAGTTCGTCTCCAAGAAGCGCGCCAAGCAAGGCCTGCCGCCCGTCAAGCCGCTCTACACCGCCGCTGATGCCGATAAAGCCATCCGCCAGTTTGTGGGCATCAATTACGACCGCCCGTTTCCCGTGCTGGACGGCGTGACCGTCACGTTCCGCGACGCCGGGCACATCCTCGGCTCTGCGCAGGTGGTGCTGGACGTCCGCGAGGGAGCGAAGAAATTCCGCTACCTATTCAGCGGCGACGTTGGCCGTGGCGGCGATGACATCCTGCGCGACCCCGAGGCCGTGGCCGACGTGGATTATCTGCAAATCGAATCCACCTACGGCGGACGCGAACACACGCCCAAGGCCAACGCCAACGAACTCGTCGCCAAGCTCGTGAACGAGACGCTTGCGCAGAAGGGCAAGGTCATCATCCCAGCCTTCTCCGTGGGGCGCACGCAGCAGATTGTTTACACGCTGCACCAGCTCACCGATGCCGGGCAGTTGCCGAAGGTGCCAATCTTTGTGGACAGCCCGTTGAGCGTGAACGCCACGGAAATTTTCCGCCTGCACCCGGAATGTTTCAACGACACGGTCTTCAAATTTCTGCGCGAGAAGTCGAACCCGTTCGGCATGGAGAACCTCACCTACATCCGCGAGGTGGCGCACTCGATGAAGCTCAACGACCTTGCGGACTCCGCCATCATCATCAGCGCATCCGGCATGGCGGAAGCCGGGCGCATCCGGCATCACCTGAAGAACAACCTCGGCGATCCGAAGAACCTCATCCTGTTCATCGGCTACTGTGCGCAGAACACACTCGGCGCGCAGATTGTCGCCGGCAAGAGTCCCGTGAACATTTTCGGCCTGCCCGTGGCCGTCAAGGCGAAGGTTGCTTCAATTGATTCCTTCTCCGGCCACGCGGACAAGAACGAACTGCGGCGCTACGTCGAAAAGATTTCCGGCGACATCAAAGTCATCAGTTGCATCCACGGCGAAGAATCACAGTGCCTCGCCCACGCCGAGACGTTGAAGCAGATGAAGCCCCAGGCCAAAGTTCTCGTGCCGGAATATCAGCAGGTGCTGGAGATTTGAGCGGCCTGAGTCGTCGAGTTCCGCTTGTTTGGCAAGAAGGTCAGCCGAAGAGATTGTCGAACTCATTGTGCGTGCCGATCCAAATCCATTCCACCGTGTCGCCGGAACGCACGCCCACGGCGCGATATTGATCGGTGATGCGGACGGACCAGATTTCGCCGCCGCCTTGAAGTTTTTTGAACCGCAGCGACGGGTGCTCCGGGTTTTCAGCAAAGAGCTGATACGCCAACCGGGCGCGAGCTTTGACTGCCGGAGCAAGCCGCTCGTAAGCCCGCCAGAACGAAGGCCGGACTTTGGAAATCACAGCTTGGATGGGTCTAGTGTTGGCGCTGTGCCTTCGCGCAAGGATTCGGCGGCGAACTTTTCCAGTTTGGGATAAGCGCGTTGCTCCGCGATGATGCGTTCCCATTCCCGGTCGCCGGACTGCTGCTGGAGAAACCGCGCGAAATCCACGACCTCGCGGGCTTTTTCCTCGGGCAATCCGTCCACGATGCTAATCAATTCTAGGGCTGCTGAACTCATGATTGAAGATTAAGCCGCCGCCTGCCGCCGCGCAATCCCGAAGCCGCGTCCATCCGGCAGGCCGATGTTTGAAGGCCAAAGTCCTCATGCCGGAATATCAACTGGTGTTGGAGATTTGAGCGGTGCGGGAGGGACAGCGGGCCGCTGTCCCCAATTCTGTTTGGGAGGCAACATGCCGTCCCACCCTCATCACAAGACTTCGCAAATCAGCGGCGCAATCGTCGGCGGTGTGTCGCTGAAGCTGAACGCGGTCTTGATGCGGACGGCGGCGGCATCGGCTTGGGCGCGGTCGGCGGCGTGGATGCGGCAGAGAATTGCGCCGGGCTTCACGGCCTCGCCCGGCTTGGCGAGTTGATCCACTCCCACGTCGAAGTTGATGAGGGAATCTTTGGTGAGCCGTCCGCCGCCGAGGTCGCGGATGACTTCGCCGAGGATGCGCGCATCGCAGCGCGCGACGTAGCCGGAGCGGTCGGCCTGCAATTCCACGAGGGCAGGGGCGGTGTGGTCGAGCGCGAGTTTCTTTTCGTAGGCGTCCATGTCCGCGCCTTGGGCGGCGAGCATTTCATTCCACTTGGCGAGTGGCGCGCCGGAATCGAGACAGGCTTCGGCTTGCTGGAGCGCGGCGTCGAGTGAAGCGGCTTTGGCGGTCTGCACGAGCAGGTGCGCGGCGAAGGTGAGGATGAGCGAGCGGAGGTCCTCGTGTAGCCGCGCTTGTGAAAGCGCGGACGGGGTTTCCGCGCTTTCACAAGCGCGGCTACGAGGGTTGAGGCACGCGACGGATTCTTTCACTTCCAGCCAGTTGCCGGCGGCGCGGCCGAGAGGGGTGTTCATGTCGGCCAACACGGCGCGGGTGTTCACGCCGCATTCGTTGCCGAGGGCGACCATGGCTTGCGCGAGTTCGCGGGCTTGCGCGTGGGTCTGCATGAAGGCGGCGCAGCCGAATTTCACGTCGAGCACGAGGGCGTCGAGGTTTTCGGCAAGTTTCTTGGAGAGGATGGAGGCGACGATGAGCGGGATGCTGGGCACGGTGCCGGTGACGTCGCGCAGGGCGTAGAGTTTTTTGTCGGCGGGCACCATGCGGTCGGTCTGGCCGCACATGACGCAGCCGGTGGTCTGCACAATCTCCGTGAGGCGCGGGACGGGCAACAGGGTCTGGAAGCCGGGGATGGAATCGAGTTTGTCGAGCGTGCCGCCGGTGATGCCGAGGCCGCGCCCGGAAATCATCGGCACGCGGAAGCCGAGGCAGGCGAGCAGCGGCGCGAGGGGGAGGGAGACTTTGTCGCCGACGCCGCCGGTGGAGTGTTTGTCCACGAGCGGGCGTGAGTCTTGCGAGAATTTCAGGACGTCGCCGGAATCGCGCATGGCGAGGGTGAGGGCGGTGGTCTCGGCGGTGTTGAGGCCGCGAAAGAAGACGGCCATGAGCATGGCGGCCATCTGATAGTCGGGGATTTTCCCGGCGGTGAATTCGCGGATGAAGGACTGAATCTGTTCCCGCGTGAGCGTTTGCCCGGAGCGTTTGGCTTCGATGAGAGACAAGAAGTTCACGGTTTAGAGTTCAGGGTTCAGGGTTGGTTGGCTCGGCGCGGTTTTGAACTTGCGTCCGCGCAGCTCGGATTGTTGCAGATATTTTATGAAGCCACCGAGCAATAGGACGATGCTGTGAGCGAGCTTGTAGAGTTCGTCAAATTCGGTTTGGGTCAGGTAGCCCGCGTCTAGCGCGGTGTAGAGTTGGGATTTCAGTTCGGAAGCCGAACCTTTGGCGATGGCTAAAAACTGGATGAACTCGCGATTGCCGCTGCGTTCAAAGCCTTCAGCAATGTTGGAAGTGATGGAAATGGCAGCGCGTTTAATCTGATCCTTCAGGGTGAAATCGCGGGCGAAGGTTGTCTTCGCCGTGATTTGATAAATCCGCCGCGTAAGGTCACGCCCTTTTTGCCAGGCTTCGATTTCTTCGAATCGCTGGATGCTGGCCATAACTCTGAACCCTGAACCCTAAACCGTTAACTGAAGCGTTTTGCGATGATGGTGCCGTTGTGGCCGCCGAAGCCGAAGGAGTTGTTGACGATGGCGTTCACGGTCATTTCGCGGGCGGTGTGCGGGACGTAATCCAGATCGCAGTCGGGGTCGGGCACTTCGAGGTTGATGGTGGGCGGGACGATGCCGTGCTTGAGGGCGAGGACGCAGGCGGCCATCTCGACGGCGCCAGCCGCGCCGAGCATGTGGCCGGTCGCGCCCTTGATGGAGCTGACGCAGAGTTTGCGCGCGTGGTCGCCGAAGACGGACTTGACGGCCTGGGTTTCGCAGACGTCGCCCTGCGGGGTGGAGGTGCCGTGGGCGTTGATGTAGGAAATGTCTTCGGGGTTGAGGCCGGCGGTGCGGAGGGCCATTTTCATGCAGCGGGCCGCGCCTTCGCCGCCGGGGGAGGGGGCACTGATGTGGTGGGCGTCGGCGGTGTTGCCGTAGCCGACTACTTCGCAATAAATTTTTGCGTCGCGTTTCTTGGCGTGTTCGAGTTCTTCGAGGCAGATGACGCCCGCGCCTTCGCCCATGACGAAGCCGTCGCGTTCTTTGTCGAAGGGGCGGGAGGCGTGCTTGGGGTCGTTGTTGCGGGTGCTCATGGCGCGCATGGCGCAGAAGCCACCGACGCCGATGGGGACGATGGTGGCTTCGGCACCGCCGGCGAACATCATGACGGCGTCGCCCATTTTGATGGCGCGCCAGGCTTCGCCGATGGCGTGGGTGCCGGAGGCGCAGGCGGAGCAGGTGGCGAAGTTCGGGCCGCGCAGTCCGTGATACATGGAGAAGATGCCGGAGGCCATGTTGCCGATGAGCATGGGAATCATGAACGGCGAGAGACGGCCTGGGCCGCGTTCGAGCAGAACCTTGAGTTGGGTGGTGGTGGTTTCGAGTCCGCCGATGCCGGAGCCGATGATGGCGCCGATTTCATCGCCGTTCAACTTGCTCAAGTCCGCGCCGCTGTCTTGGAGTGCGGCCCAGCCGGCGTAGATGCCGTATTGGGAGAAGCGGTCGGTGCGGCGGATTTCCTTGGGTGAGGGGAACGCGGGGGCGGGGTCGAAGTTTTTCACCTCGCCGGCGATCTGGGTGTCGAACGCGGCGGCGTCGAAGTGGGTGATCTTGTCGATGCCGCACTCTCCGGCAATCAGCTTTTGCCAGAAGGTGTCGAGTTGGTGGCCGAGCGGCGTGACGACGCCCATGCCGGTGACAACTACTCTGCGTTCGGTCCAGTTTGAGGCCATGACAAAATGAAACGGGGCAGTTCAAGCTGTGTCCAGCCGAAACTGCCCCGAAAGGGTGGTTTGCGATTACTTGCTGGTTTCTTCGATGTATTTGATGACGTCGCCGACGCTCTGGAGCTTCTCGGCTTGTTCATCGGGGATTTCGCGGCCAAACTTCTCTTCGAGCGCCATGACGAGCTCGACGGTATCGAGCGAATCCGCACCGAGGTCTTCGATGAATTTTGCTTCGGGCGTCACTTGGTCGGCGGTTACGCCCAACTGTTCGACGATGATGTCTTTGACTTGTTGTTCGATTGATTTATCAGCCATAATTTTCTTTGGTTTAGTTTGTTTGAGACTCGGCGACGCGTCCAAAAGCGTCAAACCTAACGTTAATTTGTCGGACAGTTCACCTTGAAACCCGTCGCAGGTCAAGGCTGCGGTTTATCTATCGGTTCAAGCGCGTGCCGTCCAGCGCGTTTTTCATTTCCGTTCGTAATCCTAATCTTGCTCGTAACCGTAATCCGCTTAAAAGGGCGATTACGATTGCGATTAAGATTACGATTAGGATTCCCTTGTGCCCTACATCACCATGCCGCCATCCACCGTCAGCACCTGACCGGTGATGTAGCGTGCGGCCGGGCTGGCGAGGTAAAGCGCCGCGCCCGCGATGTCTTCCGCGCTGCCGAAGCAGTTCAGCGGAATCTGCTTCAACAACGCCTCGCGCATCTCCGGCTTCAACTCCGCCGTCATGTCCGTCTCGATGAAGCCGGGCGCGATGGCGTTGGCGGTGATGCCGCGCGACGCCAATTCGCGCGCCGTGGATTGCGTGAAGCCGATCAAGCCCGCCTTGCTCGCGGAATAATTGCACTGCCCCGCGTTGCCAATGAGGCCGATGACGGACGAAATGTTGATGATGCGTCCGCTGCGCTGCTTGATGAACGCGCGCACGAAAGACTTGGTAACGAGGAACGCGCCCTTGAGGTTCGTGTCCAGCACCGTGTCCCAATCCGCGTCGCTCATGCGCATGAGCAGGCCGTCGCGGGTGACGCCGGCGTTGTTCACGAGGATGTCCACCTTGCCGGTCTCGGCGAGAATCTTCTCGGCGGCGGCGCTCACGGCGGCGGCGTCCGCCACATCCACGGCGTGCGCCCACGCCTTGCGGCCCAGCGCGCGGATCTCGGCGGCGACCTTCTCGGAATTTTCCTGCGTGCGGGCGACGCACACGACATCCGCGCCCTCGGCGGCGAATTTCAACGCGATGGCGCGACCGATTCCCCGGCCCGCGCCCGTGACGACTGCGATCTGATTGGTGAGTTGGCTCATGCGGGGGATGTTAAACCACGAATGGACACGAATGGACACGAAAAAATTTCCGACATCGCAGCCGCGTCTCGGCAG
>JANMJO010000015.1:0-7050 GCA_031371425.1 Verrucomicrobiales bacterium
ATCCTGCTACCTCATGTCCGGCGGCTACGACCTGCTGGTGTTCGTCAACGGCGCGAGCCTGCAAAAGGTCGCGGCGTTCGTCTCGGAAAAACTCTCCACCATCGAGGGCGTGCTCTCCACGGCCACGCATTTCATGCTGCGGTCTTATAAAGAACACGGATTCCTGCTCGGCGGCAAAGTCGAGGAAACGGAACGGCTCAAGGTCGCGCCGTGAGTCATGCACATCATCACGCGCAAACGACTGAATGAATTTGCCGAGAAGCACCCGGCGGCGGCGAGTGGGCTGGCGCATTGGTTTCGCGCGTTGAAGCGGAACCACCCGGCGAACTTCGTCGAATTGAGGCGAGTGTTTCCTCACGCAGACCAAGTGGGCGGGCTGACGGTTTTCAACATCGGCGGCAACAAAGCTCGTCTCATCGCGGCGCTTCACTATAATCGCCGGAAAGTGTATATTCGCGCCGTGCTGACCCACGCCGAATACGACGCGGGCAAATGGAAAGAGAGAAAATAATATGTCAACCGCTCAACTGAACAAAGCGTTCGCCGTCTGGCCGCAGGTTGAACCGGCGTTGCGCGTGCCACACAATGACCGCGAATACCGCCAGCTCGTGAAGCAACTCGACCGCCTCGTGGATGAAGTGGGCGAGGATGAAAATCACCCCCTCGCTTCGCTGATGGAAGTCCTTGGCGTGCTCATCGAAAAATACGAGGACGAAAACGTCGCGGAACTGGCCTGAAGTTTTATGGTTTTCCAAAATCTCATATCCACCACCACGCATTTCATGCTGCGCTCCTACAAGGAACACGGCTTCCTGCTCGGCGGCAAAGTCGAGGAAACGGAACGGCTCAAGGTCGCGCCGTGAAACTTGTCCGCAGATTACGCAGATGAACGCAGATTTTTTCCGACAACCAAACCTGATTTTTTCTGAATCTGCGGGAATCTGCGCCATCTGCGGATAAAATACATTTCAAATGGACCAATCACGTTTCATCGCCAAGCACGTCGTCAACCTGCCCAAGTCGGGCATCCGCGATTTTTTTGACATCGTCGCCAAGATGAAGGACGCCATCTCGCTCGGCGTTGGCGAACCGGATTTCGACACGCCCTGGCACATCCGCGAGGCCGGCATCTACGCGATTGAAAAAGGCAAGACGCACTACACCTCGAACCTTGGCTTGATCGAACTGCGCCGCGCGATCTGCGATTACGTCGGGAAAAATTTCAACGTCAGCTACGAGCCGGAAAACGAAGTCATCATCACCGTCGGCGTCAGCGAAGGTCTCGACCTCGCCTGCCGCGCGCTCATCAATCCCGGCGACAAGGTGATGTATCACCAGCCGTGCTACGTCAGCTATTCGCCGAGCATCACGCTTGCGCACGGCATCCCCGTGCCCGTGCCGACGTTTGCCAAGGACGGCTTCGCGCTCACCGTGGACGCGCTCCGCGCCGCGTGGCAGCCGGGTTGCAAAATTCTCATGCTCAACCTGCCGTGCAATCCCACCGGCGGCACTTGCGACCGCACGCAGATTGAGGCCATCGCGAAGTTCGCGGTGGAAAAGGATTTGATCGTGTTGAGCGACGAAATTTATTCCGAGCTGACGTTCGAGGGTGTTCACACCAGCATCGCGAGCTTGCCCGGCATGAAGGAGCGCACGATTTTCCTGCACGGATTTTCCAAGGCGTTTTCCATGACCGGCTGGCGCATCGGCTACGCCTGCGGCCCGGCGACGCTCATCGAGGCGATGATGAAGGTGCATCAATACTCAATGCTCTGCGCGTCCATCATCGCGCAGGAAGCCGCCATCGAAGCGCTCTTGCGCGGCGAGGACGCGATGAAGAAGATGCGCGACCAGTATCATCGCCGCCGCGATTTCATCGTGCGCCGGTTCAACGAAATCGGTTTGAAATGTCATCTGCCGCGCGGCTCGTTCTACGCGTTCCCCGACATCAGCAAGACCGGCATGGGTGAAAAAGATTTCGCCATCGGTCTGCTGCAGACGGAGAAAGTCGCCATCGTCCCCGGCTCGGCCTTCGGTGAGAACGGCAAAGGTTTTTGCCGCGCGTGTTTTGCGACCAACTACGACCAGCTCATTGAGGCGAGCAACCGCATCGAACGGTATGTGCAGGCACTGGCGGCGAAGAAGTGAGTGAGTCCGGCGGCGTGAACAGTTCGATGAAATGACCGTCTGCGTCGCGTAGAAAAATTTGAAGCGCGCCATCCGGTCGTGGTTTCTTCGGAGAAAAGTCCGCGCCAACTTGCTCCAAATGTTTCTCCCAAGCCGCGATGTCATCCACTTGCAGCGCGAAGTGATTGTTGCGAGCCCCGGAATAAACCGGCTCGTTTCGGTTACCGATGAGATGCAGTTCTTGTTTCGTCCCCAACCGAAACCACGCGCCGGGAAAATCAAACGCAGGGCGTTCGATCTGCTCTAACAGCAGCACGCGCCGGAAAAATTCAACGCTGCGCTCCACGTCCGCGACATGGATGGCGACGTGATTGAGTTCAAGAATTTTCATAAATCATTCGTTCCCGCCGCAATGTTTTTTCGGGTGAATCACCCGCGGCCCATTCGATCCACTCCGCGTTCGCGTGCTTGCGAAACCACGTCAACTGCCGCTTGGCGAACTGGCGCGTCTTGATTTTCACCCGCTCAATCGTGTCCGGAAGCGTTCGTTCGCCGCGCAGATGCTCGACGACTTGCCGATAGCCGATGGCTTGCATGGCGGTATTGTTTTGCTCCAGTCCATGCGTCAGCAACTCGCGGGTTTCTGCGACCAGTCCGCGCCGAAACATTTCGTCCACGCGAGCGTTGATGCGGGTGTGGAGATCGGCGGCTGGGCGCGTGAGGCCAAAAAAGTTTCGAGTTTCGAGTTTCGAGTTTCGAGTTTCCCAATCAGACCGCTGTTCGGAGAACGGTTTGCCGGTCAATCGAATCACTTCCACGGCGCGGATGACGCGGCGCGGATTCTGCCGGTCAATCTTGGCGAAGGTGGCAGGGTCGCGTTGCTCGAGTTCGCGCAGCAGGTCGGCGAGCGGTGCGGCTTCGAGTTCAGCGCGCAACGTCTCGTCGGAAGGCGGCGCTTCGCCGAGGCCGTCGAGGAAGGCTTTGAAGTATAGTCCCGTGCCGCCGCAGAAAATCGGGACGCGCTGGCGCGACTGGATTTCGGCCACGGTTTTTTGCGCCAGCTCCACGAACTTGGCGGCGTCGAACGGCGCGGTCAAATCCACCACGTCAATCAGGTGGTGCGGCACGCGCTGACGTTCGGCGGCGCTGGGCTTGGCCGTGCCGATATCGAGGCCGCGATAGACTTGCATGGAGTCCACGGAGATGATTTCGCCGCCGATCTGCTCGGCGAGCAGGAGGGCGATCTCGGATTTGCCGACGGCGGTAGGGCCGGCCAGAAACAAAGGTTGCAGGTTGCAGGTTGCAGGTTGCAGGTGCGGACGCGCGGTCATTTTACTTCTTGCTCCCCGCTCCTTGCTGTTTCAGAAACACAAACAATCCCGCGCCGACCGCGAAGATGCCGATGCTCACGAGGTGTGCGGGGGTGAGGCCGCCGTGGAGGTGGGCTTCGGAGTAATCGCCCCGGAAATATTCCACGAACGAGCGCGTGAGGGCGTAACACACCAGATAGAGCGCGAAGATTTGCCCATCGAATTTCTTGCGGCGATGGAGCCACGCGAGGGCGAGGTAGAGGGCGAGGCTCAGGAGCGAGTCGTAGATTTGTGTCGGATGCCGCGCGATGCCGTGGGTTTCGTGGTCGGCGGGAAAATGGATGGCCCACGGCAGGGAACAGGTGCGGCCAAAGCAGCAGCCGTTCATCAGGCAGCCGATGCGTCCGAAGACGTAGCCGAGCGCGATGCTGGGGGCGATGGCGTCGGCGACTTTCCAGAGCGGCAGTTTTTTCCAGCGGATATAAGTGACGCCCACGACCACCGCGCCGATGAGGCCGCCGTAGAAAACGAGGCCGCCGTGCTGGATCATAAAGATTTCCGAGAGCGGCTTGTCGGCGAATTCCTCCCGCCAATATGAGGTGACGTAAAGTGTCCTCGCGCCGAGCAGCGTGCCGCCAATGAGCCACGGGCCGAGGTCGAGAATGGTTTCCGGCGCGAGGCCGTCGCGCAGGCCGCGGCGGCTGGCGGTCCAGAGGCCAAGCGCAAAGGCGAGGGCGACCATCACGCCATACCAGTGGATGGTGAACGGGCCGAATTGAAATGCGATCGGATGCACGCGGGGGAAGTTAGCGGAAATCCGGCGGTTGGGAATTTGGAAATTGGGGCAGGCTAAACGCGGAGGCGCGGAGGGCGCGGAGGAGCGCGGAGCTTGCAGCCAAATTTGTATTCGCTTTTGCCGTCTTCGCTGTTTCTTCTCCGCGCCACTCTGCATTCTCCGCGCCTCTGCGTTTCGTTTTTGCGGATGGGATGCGGCTCAAGATTTGTTCGTGGCGACGGGCGCGGACAGGCCGGGGGGCAGCGGAGGAATCTCCGGCGGCAAGGGCGGCTGCGGCGGGACTTTCTGCACGAGTTCGCGCCAGCGCCGGCGTTCTTCGGGTGGCATGAGTTTCCAGCGTTCGGCGTTTTTCAGGAACTGCTGGCGCTCGTCGAGGTTCATGGCGGTGAAGTGGGCGAAGGATTGCACGCATTGCTCGCGTTGCGGCTTGGGCAGCTTGGCGAAGTGGGTGAGGGTTTTCTCCATCTGCTGACGTTCGGTGTCGGAGAAGTTATGGAGTGCCTTCGTTTTTTCGGCGGCGGTGAGGTCGAAGAACTGGCTGAAGCGGGCGAGCATCTTCTCGCGCTGCGGTGCGGGCAACGTCTGCCAGCCGGCGATGCCGGCCTCGAGTTTTTCGCGACGGGCGGGGCTGAGGTTCTGGCGTGCGGCTTGTTTCTGTTCCTCCGTGCCGGTTTGGAGTTGCGTGAAGTAATCGAGTGTCGCCTCGTTCTCAAGCAGCTCGCGTTGTGCGGTGGCGGGCAGCTTGTCCCACTCGCGCAGGCGGTCATCCACGGGCTGGCGGAGAGTATCGGGGATCAGCGCGAGTTGCGCGGCGCGGTTGGGAGCGGGCGAATTCAGGAGCGGCATCAGAAACCAGCGCAGCTCGGTGGCGCGGAGGCGGAGTTCGCGCGGGTCGGGCTTGAGCGATTCGTATTCGCGCAGCTTGGCGAGGATGCGCTGGCGGGTTTCGGGCGTGCGCGTGGCGAGATATTGCTTTTGTTCGGCGGGCGGCAACGCGAGCAGGGTGCGGAAAATATCCACGGGCGATTGCGCTGTCGGGAGGGGCGGGAGCGCGGGTGGGAGATTCGTGGAGGCTTGTGCGAAGAGCGGGCTGGCGATGAGCGCGGTCACGAGCCACAACCAGCCTCGGCGCGGAAGTTTCATTGGAGCAGCGCGAGCAGTTCCCGGTCGGCCGGCGGTGTCTGGCTCAGGCGGCGGATGGCTTCAAAATCTTTCAAGGTCTCTGCGCTGGGCAGGGAGGCGACTTGCGTGACGGCGGCGATGCTTTGGGCGAACTGCGTGCGCGCTGCTTGGGTGCGGACTTGATACGTCAACACGCATGAGGCCAGCGCGAGCGAGGCTACGGCGAGGCGAGGCAGCCAGCGGAATTGCAGGAAGAAGCGGCTCGCGCTTGCGGGGCGCACGGCGTGGGCGCGGGCGACTTCTTGCAGGACGCGGGCGGTGAAGTTGGTGGCGACGGGCTTATCCGGCAACGCGCGGAGCAGCGCGTCGAGGCGGGTGTCCAATTGGTTGTCGCGGTTATCGTTCATAGCGTCCTTCCATTTCAACACCAGCGTTGCGGCAAAGTTGCTTCTGATTTCCACCGCCGTTGGAGTCCAAGCTTTAGCTTGTTCCCCGACAGGCTGAAGCCTGGACTCCAACCCGGATTCCGGTGCTTTGTCATTCGCCAGCCTCCGTCCACTCGCCGGTGCGGAGGTAGGCCTTGAGCTTTTCCTTGAGCGTCTCGCGGCCTCGGTGGATGAGCGATTTGGTGGCGGAGAGCGAGGTGTCCAGCACTTCGCCGATTTCCTCGTAGCTCATCTCCTGCCGCTGAAAGAGGAGGATGGCGGTGCGCTGGTTTTCGGGAAGAGAGGCGAGGGCTTCCTCGATTTTTTCCGCCAGCTCGTTGTGCTGCGCGGCGGCGTCGGGCGCGAAGGTTTTCACATCCTCGTATTGGCGCGCGGGCAGGTCGTCGTCGGAGGGCGGCGCGGCGTCCAGGGAATCGGCGCGGTGGCGGGAGCGGCGGCGGAGTTCGTTCAGGCACAGGTTGCGGGCGATGGTGAAGAGCCAGGTGGTGAACTTGGCGGTGACTTGGTAGCGAGCGGCGGATTTGTGGACTTGGATGAAGACGTTCTGGGCGATGTCCTCGGCCTCGGTTTCATCGCGGATGGTGCGGGCGACGAGGTTGGTGACGGGCTGCTTGTATTTCTCGACGAGTTCGGCGAAGGCCTGCATATCGCCGCGCTTGACGCGGAGCATGAGGGCGGCATCGGGATCGAGAGTGACCGGCATTGGGGGAGTCTAGTCAACGCCGTCCGCACGACAAGGTTTCTGCGGGGCGAAAACGCCTAACGACCCAAGCTCAGCGACGGCGGCCCACGAGGGCGTTGGATTGCAACCGCGAGCCGATGGCCGGGTTAGATGCCATGACGGTTAGGCCGCGACGTCGTCATACACAAAATCATCGTCTGAAACTTTCCCAGAAGGAGTCGCGTCCGAATCCCGCGAGCAGGCCGCCAAGGATAGCGCCCCCGCCGATGCACAGGAGACCAGCGATGCTGGAATCGTATAACCGCAAGACTGGCCGTCCCCAAATCCATAACCCAATGACTGCGCCCAAGGCTGCGCCAAAAACGAAATGCACCCAGAATCCGAACCAGTCTTTGTCTGCGTTCTTGGGCATGGCGTGTGAAGCGGCCTAACGACCCAAGCTCAGCGACCCGGCCCACGAGGGCGTTCGATTGCAACCTGGACGCGATGGCCGGGTTCGCTGAAGCGCATGGTTAGGCGTCACGATTTGTTGCGCGTCTTCCATGTGAGAAAAAAAAGGAAAGCCGA
>JANMJO010000016.1:0-1910 GCA_031371425.1 Verrucomicrobiales bacterium
GGCGGTCGGTTACCAGCCGACGCTTGCTGCTGAAATGGGCGACTTGCAGGAACGCATCACCTCGACCAAGAAAGGTTCGATCACGAGCTTCCAGGCCGTGTATGTGCCCGCCGATGACTTGACCGACCCCGCGCCCGCCACGACCTTCGCGCACTTGGATGCGACCATCGTGCTCGAACGCTCCATCGCGGAACTCGGCATCTATCCCGCCGTTGACCCGCTCGCTTCCAGCTCCCGCGCACTTTCCGCCGACGTCGTCGGTCAGGAACATTACGACGTGGCGCGTGGTGTGCAGAAGATTCTGCAACGCTACAAGGATTTGCAGGACATCATCGCGATTCTCGGCATGGATGAACTTTCGCCCGAGGACAAGACCACCGTGTTGCGCGCGCGTAAGATTCAACGCTTCCTCTCGCAGCCGTTCACCGTGGCGCAGGTTTTCACCGGCATCGAAGGCAAGCAAGTCCCCGTGGCCGAGACCGTGCGCGGCTTCAAAGAAATTCTCGAAGGCAAACACGACGACGTCAACGAAGTGAACTTCTACATGAAGGGCGGCATTGACGAGATTAAAGAAAGCAAATAGTTGATAGATGATGGTTGATAGCTCTGATTTCGGACTATCAACCAATAACTCTCAACCATCAACTAATTCAAATGGCCACGCTGAAACTAGAAATCGTCACGCCGGAAGCGAAAGTTTATTCCGAAGACGTGGACATGGTCACGCTGCCGGGCGTCGAAGGCGAAATGGGCATCTTCCCGATGCACGTCCCGCTCATGACTCAGCTCACGGCGGGCGAAGTCTCCGTCCGCAAGGGCGGTCAGGACTTCTTCCTCGCCGTCGGCGAAGGTTTCGTGGAAGTGACCGGCGAACGCGTCTCGATTTTGACCGACATGGCGATCAAGTCCGAGAACATTGATGAAGCGAAAGCCGAGGAAGCCCGCAAGCGCGCCGAAGCCCGCCTCGCCGAGAAGCTCGATGATGAAGAAGTTGCCAACGTCAGCGCCGCGCTCGCCCACTCGCTGGCGCAGTTGAAGGTGAAGCGTCGGCAGAGATGATTTCAGTTCTGAAAACACGAACGGCGCGGGAATCATCCCGCGCCGTTTTGCTTTACCGGAGCGCGACCGGTCCCCGGTCGCAGCGGATGGAAATCGTCAAGAGCGTTGGAAAATCTAGACCATTTCCGATATGCGTGCGCGCTGCGGGCGAGGGACCGCCCGCGCCCCATTCTCGTTAGCCCGCGATGGCGCTAATCTCCACCGGCTCGACGTTCACGCCTTGTTTCACCAGCCATTTGATGGCGGCCTGCACTTCGCTGCGCGGGCCGTCGAGTTCCAGACAAACGATGCCGATCTCGTCGTTGACGCTGGCCTGGCGGATGTTGGTGGTGATTTTGAACTTGTGGCCGACCTCCCAGATGAATGGCTTCTTGATGAGCTTGGGCGGATACATCAGCCACAGGCGCGTCTGCTCGGGCGAACTCGGAGTGGTGGGCTTGCGGGCGGGTTTGGTTTTGGTGGCCATATTTTTGAAAAGTAAAAGGCAAAGGGCAAAAGGCAAAAATGAAATCGGCGGGGCACTGCGCTCTGTTTTTTGCCCTTTGCCTTTTTCCTTTTGCCTTGGCGGCACTAGCCGCCGGCGATGGCGGGGATGATGCTGATTTCGTCGCCGTCTTTAAGCGGGGTGGCGCGGTTTTGGAGGAAGCGGATGTCTTCCTCGTTCACGTAGACGTTCACGAACCGGCGGACTTCGCCTTTCTCGTCCACGAGGCGTTCCTCGATGCCGGGGAAGCGCGACTGCAATTCCTTGATGGCGTCGCCGATGGTGGCGGCGGTGACTTCGACAAGCTCCTCGTTGTTGGTCAACTTGCGGAGCGGGGTGGGGATGCGGACTTTGGTTGGCATAAATT
>JANMJO010000057.1:0-7635 GCA_031371425.1 Verrucomicrobiales bacterium
TCCAGCTTCCACTTGAGGGCAATGCGGTAGAGGCGGCCTTTGAAGAAGGTGTATTCGATTGTTTCCAGCGGAACGGTCTCCAGACTCAACACATCGCCGGTGCGCGTGTAGGTCGCCATCTGACGAGACTCATCCTTCTCCTTCAAAACCAGATTGCTGAAATCCGCTTCCGATTGGCCGAATGCGGTATCCCGAAAACCGTTCTTCATGTCCAGATAATCAACCGTTCCGGGGATGACCATCTTCACCGGCTTCGGCACGTTGGTGCGGGGCACGACCACTTTGGGTTCGATGCGCTTGGGGTGGCGGACGGTTTTCGGAGCGGGCGATTCCGGGGCGTAATCGCAGCCGGCGATCAACCCCGCTGCCACGATCACCATAACTGTTGAGGCGATGAACTGTTTCATATGCTGCACTGGTGTCCAATCAGAGCCACGTTGTTTCGGATGGCTTCTCGTATGCGGAGTATTTGGCAAAATAAAAAAAGTGACAACTCAAATATGACAATTGGCCGGGGAGACCGCGAAAAAAAGACTTTCAGAAACCGTGCACACAGCTGAACTGTTGAAAAGAGTGGTACCGGCGGAGGGGGTCGAACCCACACATCAGTGAAGATACTAGATTTTGAGTCTAGCGCGTCTGCCAATTCCGCCACGCCGGCTACAAAGTGCGAGGAATATAATTCCCCGGCGCGTGAAGTAAACACGTTTATTCCACGCACAAGAAGGATTGAAACCCGCCGCCGACTGGTTCATCGTTGCCCCATGTCTGACCATACGATGACCTTTCAGCTCAAGGACACCCGCAAGAACGTCGACCCCTGCACCATCGTCATCTTCGGCGCCAGCGGCGACCTCACCATCCGCAAACTCATCCCCGCGCTCTACCACCTCTTCAAAGAACGCCAGATGCCCGCCGCCTTCCGCGTCGTCGGCTTCGCCCGCCGCGAAAAAACCGACGTCTCCTGGCGCGAAGAGTTGCGCGCCGGACTCACCCAATTCTCCCGCACCAAACCCGTGGATGACGCCGTGTGGGCCGCCTTCTCCCAGAACATCCACTATTGCATGGGCGACATCACCGATGCCGCCGCCTACACCAAACTCGAAGCCCTGCTCACCTCCTTCGGCAACCCCGCGCTCCGCCAGAACTGCATGTTCTACCTCGCCACCCAACCCAGCCAGTTCGGCGAAATCGTGGAACACATCCACACCGCCGGCATGCTCCACAAACACGGCCCCGGCTGGCAACGCATCGTCGTCGAGAAACCCTTCGGCCACGACCTCCAATCCGCCCACGCCCTCAACGCCGAACTTACCCGCTTCGTCCACGAAGACCACGTCTTCCGCATCGACCATTACCTCGGCAAAGAAACCGTGCAGAACATCCTCATGTTCCGCTTCTCCAACTCCATCTTTGAACGCCTCTGGAATCGCGACTCCATAGACCACGTCCAGATCACCGTCAGCGAAAAACTCGGCGTCGGCGGACGCGGCGGCTATTACGAGGAAGCCGGCGCACTCCGCGACATGATGCAAAACCACCTCCTCCAAGTCATGTCCCTCATCGCCATGGAACCACCCGTCTCCCTCGAAGCCGAACCCGTGCGCGACGAAAAAGTAAAAGTCCTCAAATCCATCCGCCCCCTCAAACCCGAAGACATCGCCAAACAAATCGTCCGCGGCCAATACTTCGCCGGCACCGTCGCCGGCGAGGCCCGCCCCGGCTACCGCCAAGAAACCAAAGTCCAACCCGATTCCAACGTCGAAACCTATGTCGCCGCCAAACTCTTCATCGACAACTGGCGCTGGAGCGGCGTCCCCTTCTACCTCCGCACCGGCAAAAACCTCCCCATGAGCGCCAGCGAAGTCCGCATCCAATTCCGCCGCACCCCCAACGTCCTCTTCGCCGCACAATGCGGCGACAAACTCGACCCCAACGCCCTCACCCTCCGCCTCCAACCCAACGAAGGCATTTCCCTCCGCTTCAATGGCAAAGTCCCCGGCACCAGCCTCGCCGTCCGCCCCGTCCGCATGCACTTCAGCTACGACAGCGAATTCGGCGCCTACACACCCGAAGCCTACGAACGCCTCCTCCTCGAAGCCATGGCCGGCGACGCCACCCTCTTCATCCGCCGCGACGAAGTCGAGACCGCGTGGGGCATCGTGGATTCCATCCGCCAAGGCTGGGAAGGCAAGCCGCTCTCAAACCGCGAATTTTACGCCGCCGGAACGTGGGGACCAGTCGCCGCCGAAGACCTCCTCGCCCAAAGCGGCCACGCCTGGCGCGACCCACAGCCGATAACTTAAATCAGTTTATGCAAACGCCAATGCGATGGTTCAACGTTCAAACGTGGATTCCGCTCGCGTTTTATATGATTGCCGTTTGTCTGACCGTTGGTTGGTCTGGCCCTCTGTCGAATCATCGGTGCGGAACGCCCGCGATGACGCATAGTTTATTATGCAGCAAATTTGGTCTTGTTTCTGCCGGTGCTGCGATCTGGGCATGTTTGGTCTGGCACAATCTGACAGCCGTGTTCAGATTTATTATCAGTGGTATTGTTCCTGTTTTTCTTCCGTCACTGGTCATTTGCCTCGAAAAAATTTGGAGATAAAAGTCTGCCCCAATAATTGATATGAAAGGTCAAACTGACTTTTCGCCGCGATCGCGAGAGCATACCGCCCCGCCCCAACTTCACGCCCCAGTTTTCATCGGCCAGCCAGCAGCCACCATCGCCTGGTAGCCGCTGCTCAATTGGTTTGATGACGTTGAGATTGACGCTTGCTGGTGGGTGTGGGAAGTTCCCCACATGCAAACAACCTTGGTGAAGGCTGACGAAAAAGGACGCGTATCCATCCGGGGAACGAAAAAGGGCAAGCCGTATCTCGTCACCGCCGAGAACGGCGGCTGGTGGGTGACGCCCGCCCCAAACGTGAAGCCGCCCGCCCGCGAAATGGAGGGACTCGTAGCCGACACCTGGAAAAAACTCGGCCCGGCACCGGAGATTGATTATGACAAAATTTGACCGGGGCGACGTGGTGATCGTGGACCTCGGCATGGCCGCCAAGACCAGACCGTGCGTGGTCGTCTCCACGCGCCGCCCGGACAGCGAGCGCAACATGGCCGTCGTGGTGCCGCTGACCACGGAGATTCGCGGTGGCGAGTGCGAGGTGGCTTTTCCCAAACCGGCGTGGCTGAATCAGGAATCCGTCGTGAACGTGCTCGGCATCGCCGGGGTGGACACCGCCAAAATCATCCGGCGCATCGCGCCTTTTCCCAAGGAATCATTTTCTGAAGTGATGGATGCCACCGCCCGGATGCTGGGCTGGTAAACGGCCTCCGCATTTCCCTCCCCAACTTCACGCGCCGGTTTTCATCGGCCAGCCGGCGGCCACCATCGCCTTGTAGCCGCCGATGAGTGAGGCAACTTTCCGATAGCCTATCTGCTGCGCCACCGCGCACACCTCGGTCAATGAACTTCAACACGAGAATCCGCAGATTACACAGATTCACGCAGATGAAAAAAAATCTGCGCGAATCTGCGCAATCTGCGGATAAAGTCCGGCGGAGTTTTGGCTAAACCAGTAGCTTCGTGAGCTTGAGCCGGGAGACGCGGCGGCCATCGGTTTCCTCCACGAGCAGTTCATGGCGACCTGCGGGCAAGGTATCGCCGGTGCGGGGAAAACCACCGAGCCGTTGCGTGACCCAGCCGCTGACGGTGGTCACGCCCTCGGCAGCGAGCGGTTCGCCGACGAGTTCGGCGAGGTCGTGCAGCGGCAATGCGCCATCAATCTCCCAGACGTTCTCGCCGCGCCGCGTGAGCAGCGGCTTCTCGGCATCGAACTCGTCTTGAATCTGGCCGACGAGTTCTTCCAGCACGTTTTCCAGCGTGAGCAGGCCGGTGGTGCCGCCGTGCTCATCCACGACCACGGCCATGTGCAGACGGCGGTCGAGGAGTAGCTGCAACACGCGCTCCAACCGCGCGGTTTCGGGAACGTAAATCAGCTTGCGCGTCACCGGCAGCAGATCCGCGCCACGCTTGGCGGTGTCACGCGCGGCAAACAAATCCTTGAAGTGAACGACGCCGCGCGTCTTGTCGAAGTCGCCACCGTCGCACAACGGAAAGCGCGAGTAGCGGGTTTTCTCGGCGAGCGCAAGGCAGTCGGCGATGCTCGCCTCGGTGTCGAAGGCGACAATTTCCTGGCGCGGGCGCATGACTTCGCGGGCGATGCGACGGCGGAGGTCGAGGGCGTTGAGGAGAATGTCGCGGCTGAAACTGGTCGCCCCGGTTTCGCCCCGTGCCGAGGAGAGCAGCAGCCGCAGTTCCTCTTCCGAATGCACGCCATGAACTTCATTCAGCTCGACGCCGAGCCGGCGCAGCAGCCATTGGGACGAATGATTCAGCAGCCAGATGAACGGATACGACAGCCGGTAGAACCAGTGCAGCGGCGTGGCCGTCCACAGCGCAGTGTCCAGCGTGCGGCGGATGGCGATGGCCTTGGGCGCGAGTTCGCCGGCGACGATGAGCAGGTAGCAGTTCACGAAGAAGCCGACGCCGATGGCGATGTTGCGCTGCAATTCCGCCGAGGTGATTTTCGCCGCATGGAAAAGCGGCTCCAGCAAATCGTGGAACACCGGTTCGACGGCGATGCCCAGCGCGAGGCTCGCGAGCGTGATGCCGAACTGCGTCGCGCCGATGTAGGCGTCGAGGTGCTGGGAGATGTGGCGGGCGCGTTTGGCGCGGCGGTTGCCGGCGGCCACGAGCGGCTCAAGCTGCGTGGAGCGGATGCGGACGAGCGCGAGTTCCGCCGCGACGAAGAAGGCGTTCAGCAATACCAGCGCGATGACCGCGAGGAGCTTCAAGCCGTCATCAAATAGGGTGTTCCAGTCCATTTATAATTTCACCTCGCCGAACACGACTTTGAGAATATCTTCCAGACTCACGATGCCCGACTCGCGCCGGTCGCGCCCGAGCACGATGGCGAGGCGCTCGCCGCTGCGCTGCATCCGTTGGAGCGCAATCTCCAGCCGCAAATCCTCATCGAGATAAAGCGCGGGCTTCACGAAATCGCCGGCGCGCTTGGCGGCATCCACATCCGCGCGGTAGATGAGCGGTTCGAGATCGAGGATGCCGGTGATGCGCTGCTGGCCTTCCTTCGTTTCCCACACGGGCAACCGCGTGAGCTGACGGTCGCGGCAGAGCGCGAGCGCTTCGCCCATCGTCGTGACGAGAGTCACCGTCGCGGCCTGCGTCATGGGCAGCGCGATCTGCCGCACGGTCAAGGTTTGCAAGTCGAGCACGCGGCTAATCATCGCCTGCTCCTCGGTGGTGAAATTCTTCGCGGATTCCTGCATGACGAATTTCAACTCCTCGCGGTTGCCGAACAAATGGCCGGTGAAAACTTTCCCGCCCGTCCAGCGCAGGATGAAGTCGGACAGCCATTCCACCGCTGCCACCAGCGGACGCAGCCCCACATGGACCACCTGAAACGGCCGCGCCAGCATCAGGCACAGCCGGTTCGGATAAAGCTGAAACCACATCTTCGGCAGCAGATCGCAAAACGTGTAGAACAGTAAAGCCATCGCCACCAGCGCGGCGATGAACCAGCCGTCGTGTTCGCCGAGTTGCTCGTGCAACCACGCGAACGCGAGGCCGAGGATGACGAAGTTGGCGATGGTGTTGCCGACGAGAATCGTCCAGAGAAAGTTCTCCGGGTTTTCCAGAAAGCCGTGCAGCACGCCCGCCGAAGCGCTGCCGGCGCGCATCTGCCGGCGAATCCGCAGCCGGCTCAACGCCAGCACGCCCGCCTCCATGCCCGAAAGCAGGAACGACAGCGCCGCGCCCGCGCCGAACACCAGCACGATGAAGAAGGACGCCTCGCTCATTTCACCACCTCCACAATCAGCTCCCGCACGCGCCGTTCATCCGCGACGTGCGCCGTGAGTTTCAGGCCGCGAAACGTCGCGCTCTCGCCCACGGCGGGCACGACATCCAACAAGCTCGTGAGCAGGCCGCCCATTGTCTCCACCTCCGGCACATCGCCGAGCGGCGGGTGTTCACGGCGGAAATCATCCAGCCGCATCGCGCCATTCACGCGCCACCTGCCCGGCGCGAGCGCGGCCATGACAAAACCTTCCGCCTCCGTCGCAACGTGAATCTTCCCCATCAACTCCGCGAGAATATCCTCCATCGTCACCAGCCCCGCCGTGCCGCCGAATTCATCCAGCACGATGGCGAGGCCGCGCTTCTGCCGCTGCAAACTTTTCAGGAGCTGCAACAGGTTCATGCTCTCCGGCACGAACGAGGGAAACTCGATCACGTCCGCGAGGTCGGCATTGGGGTCGAGCAACAGTGCGCGGGTGTTCAGCACGCCGACGATGGTATCCGGCGTCTCGTCGAACATCGGCAAGCGGCGGTGCTTGTGTTGGCGCGCAGCAGTAATCATTTCCGGCACAGACAAGTCATCGGGGATCGCCGCCATCTGCGACCGGGGACGCATCACCTCGCGCACCGCGCGGCGGTCGAGGCTGATGATCTGGAGGATGATTTCCTTTTCCGCCTGCGCCAGCGCGCCGTGCTGGAAGGCGAGTTCCAGCAGCTCGCGGTATTCCTCGTCGGCAAAGGTGGCCTGGGGTTTGGCAGAATGTTTGCCGACGCGCTGGAGAATGGCAGTGTTGATCGCCTGCGCGATGCGACGCAGCGGAGACGAGAGCCATTGCAGAACCAACATCGGCCGCGCCACGCGCACGACCCACAATTCCGGCGCGCGCACCGCCAGCGCCTTGGGCAACACCTCGCCGCCGAGCAACGTCAGGATGAGCAAGCCCGCCGCCGTCGGCAGCAGCGGCCAGAAATCGTGGAACGCCATCCACAGCGCGATGACCAGCATGGCCGCGCCGGCGAAGGTGTTGCCCAGCGCGATGGTGCCGAGCAAGTCTTGCGGAGTCGCCAGCAGCCGTGCGACCACGCTGCCGAGCGCGGGAGAGCGTTCGGCCAGTTGCCGCGCCTGCCATTTGCTCAAGGAAAAAAGAGCCGTCTCCGCGAGCGAGAAAAAGAAACTCGCTCCGGCGAAAAACAGAATCCCCGCTCCGGCCATTAACGGCGTCAGCTCCATGCGCCGTCACGTTAGAGGCAAACAGCCAAAGGCAAAATGAAAAAAGTGCGGGGAGTTTTCAAAGAGCGGTTCAGCATTTGCAAAGCAGCCCTCACCCCTAACCCCTCTCCCATCCGACCCGCCTCGCTCGCGCTCCGGCGCGGCGGGTGGGAGAGGGGAACAGCAGCGGGATGTTCTGCGTTTGTCCAACGGGTGTCCGGCAAACACACGAGTTTCAATTCTCCAAAAACGTCCGATTGGTCTCCCTCTCCCATCGGATGGGAGAGGGCCGGGGTGAGGGTTGGAATCGCGCTCAATTCTTTGACACCCGGCCGCCAAAACGTATCCTTGCCCCCATGCGCGTCGTGAAAGTTTCCTTGGGCGAACGAAGTTACCCCATCCACATCGGCACGGGCCTGCTGGCGGGGCTGGGCAAGGACTGCGCCCGCCTCCAACTCGGCCCGCGCTGCGCTATCATCACCGACACCAACGTCGGCAAACGCTACGCCAAAACCGCCTTCAACTCGCTCGCCCGCGCTGGCTT
>JANMJO010000071.1:0-9066 GCA_031371425.1 Verrucomicrobiales bacterium
CGGCACCCTAACAAAGCACGCCGGAACTGCAAAAGAATTTTCCGGCGCGAGGATTCGATGAAGTGTTTTTACGGGCGGCGGTTCAACTTTTCACGCCCCGGAACTGCCGCAGCGCAATCCACGGGTCCACCCGCGCCACCAGAAAGTGCGCCCAACGCTGCTGCCACCGCTGCCAGAAAGTCTGGGACTGCCGCCATTCCTCCGGCTCAATCCGCTGGCAGTGAACCAGCAGCCGGTCGAACACCGCGCGCGCCCCGGCGACGACCGTTTCATCCTCCAACCGCAGCATCAATTCGTAATTCAAGTTGAGGCTGCGCACGTCCAGATTCGCCGAGCCGACATACGCCGCGTCGCCGCACACGAACAGCTTCGCGTGCAGGACCTGCGGCTGATACTCGTAAATCTCCACGCCAGCGCGCAACAGGCGGCGATAATAACTGCGCCCCGCCAGTTGCGAGAGCAGCACGTCCGACTTGCCCGCCAGAATCAACCGCACCCGCCCGCCGCGCCGCGCCACGCGCATCAAGTCCCGCCGCACCCGCCGCGTCGGCAGAAAATACGCCGTGACAATCCGCACATCCACAGCATGAGCGAGATCGTGGGCCAACGCATTTTGGATCGGACTCGCACCGCGCCCCGGCTGGCTCAACAACAGCTTGCCACCACCAGCCACCGCCGACTTGCGCCGCGCCTTGAAAGCCCGCAAGCGCAACAGCGGCTTGCGATGGAAATCCGCGAGCGCGAACAGTTCGTCAAACGAAGCCGCCAGTTGCGTCGCCACGGATTCCTCCAGCCGCACGCCGATATCGCACCAGCCGTGCGTCACGCCGTCGCCGGCGTATTCATCCGCCAGATTGAAACCGCCGACGAAAACCACGCGCCCATCGCAGACCAGCAGCTTGCGATGATCCCGCACGCCGTAGCGCCAGAACCGGAGCGGATTGAAATACCGCATCTCCCCGCCCGCCGCCGTCAGCTCCGCGAAAAAATCCTCCGGCAACAGCCACGACCCGAACGCATCCACCAGCACCCGCACCCGCACCCCGCGCCGTTGCGCCGCCACCAGCGCCTCGAGAAATTGCCGGCCCAGTTCACCGTCCGTGTAGATGTAGGTCTCCAGCAGGATGCTTTCGCGCGCCGCCGCGATGGCCTTGAGCATGGCCGGAAAAATTTCCAACCCTGTGTAAAGCCACTCATGGACGACAGTTTGCGGCGCGGACATGGCCGCAAACTATCGGCAAGCGCGACGCTTGGCAATTAGCGACGCCGCGCAGGAAAGGTTCAGACTGACCGCAGCGCCAACTGATCTTCGGAATTCATTTGCAGAACGCGCACCGTTGTCCGTCCACTTGCGCTCAGTCCTGCAATCTGGTTTCCATCCCAAGTAAAATGCTCCTCCCACCGCTCGCGGCGGGGATGAAACAAGTTCGTAATCTGGCGTGTCTCCGGATCAACACCCGTGAGATTTGTTCCTTTGTGCAGATTGCAGTCAATGCAGGCGAGCGCAAGATTCTCCAAATCATCCGTTCCTCCGTGAACTTTTGGGATGACATGTTCGATATGCAAGGTTGCCAGCGGCGAATCATCCTGATGCAACTGGCAATATTCACACCTGTTGCCAGCCCGTTCCCGCACCCGTGTTCGGGTCTGTGCCTCCATGATTTCAGGCTGCCCGACGGCTTACATCTCGGGCGAGACGCTTGAGGATGGCGATAAACTTATTGGCCCGGACATAGCCCTCGTATTCCTCGCGTTCTGTTTGGGTCAACCGCCCTTCCGAGGATTTCCCGGCCAGTTCTTCAATGCGTGCCAGAAGTTCCGGTGCCGGACGAAAGCCCAGCACGGCGGACGCCTTCTCGGGGAAAACAATCTCCGCCACCGGCCTCACACCACGGCCGAACGCCATCATTTCCACTGTCTTTGTCATGGCCTCACTCTATTCCCGGCGGACTAATTTGCAAGAGGCAACACCAAATCCAACCCACTAGTGCGCACGGTTGGAGCTCGCGCTCCAGGGTTCTTCGCTGTTTTCGGTGGAGCCGATTTGCAGAATGAACTCCACTCTGGAACGGTCGTGCGACCAGCCCTCACCCCACCCCTCTCCCATCCGATGGGAGAGGGAGAGCTTGCGAACGCTTTCGGGAACTCGGATGCACTGAACGCAGAACACGCGCCGGGACTGTTCAACGAATTGGCAACTGCTGTGTTCATCCAGCCGGCATCCGCAGCCCAGCAAACGTCCGCCCGCTGTCCCCCTCTCCCATCGGATGGGAGAGGGGTTAGGGGTGAGGGCGGTTTGGCTCCACCGGAAACAGCGAAGAACCCGCTCCAGCGTGTTCCCAGCCGACAGCCTGAAGGCTGGACTCCAACATTTAGTTTCAAACTTTCCACCGTTTCAGGCATCTATATCCCTGTGCGACCTCAACTGAAAATTTTAACAGCCATCCTCCTGGTCGCCCTCAGCCTCAACACCCACGCCGCACACACGCACGCACAACTCCTCCTCGCCGCCGACACCGCGCGCCCCGGCGATACCGTCCTCGCCGGCGTCCACCTGCAAATGAGCGACGGCTGGCACACCTACGCGCCCGACTCGGAGAACACCGGGCAGGCCACAGAAATCCAATGGCTGCTGCCGCCCGGCGTCACCGCTGGGAAAATCCAATGGCCCGCCGCCGAAAAAATTATCGCCGACAGCCTGACCTCCTACATCTACGCGGACGAAACCATCCTGCTCGTGCCGCTCCACCTCGCAGCCGATCTGAAACCCGGCGCGCTCGAACTCACCGCCAAAGTTTCGTGGATCGAATGCCTCGAACAATGCAACCCCGGAGACCAGACCCTCACCAACACCCTCACCATCGGCAACGAAACCAAGCCATCCGCCGACGCCGCAACCCTCGCGCTCTGGCAGAAAAAACCCACCCACACGCTGCCGTCCACCACTGTCGCGGCAATCCCCGCCGCCGCCGCGCCCGTCTCACTCTGGACGATGCTGCTGTTCGCCTTCGTCGGCGGATTGATTCTCAACTTCATGCCCTGCGTGCTGCCCGTCATCGCGCTGAAAATTCTCGGCTTCGTCTCGCAAGCCAGCGAACACCCCGCACGCATCCGCAAGCTCGGCTTGATCTACGCCGGCGGCGTGCTGGTCTCCTTCCTCGCGCTCGCCGCGCTCGTCATCGCCGTGCAGTCCACCGGCCACCGCGCGAGCTGGGGCATGCAGTTCAGCAACCCGCCGTTCCTCGTCGCTCTCACCGCACTCGTCACGCTCGTGGCACTGAACCTCTTCGGTGTGTTCGAGGTCACACTCGGCGGCAGCGTGTTGAACCCGGCGGGCAAACTCGTTTCCAAACACGGCGCGGCGGGCGCGTTCTTCAACGGCGTCCTCGCCACCGTGCTGGCCACGCCCTGCACGGCGCCGTTCCTCGCGCCCGCGCTGGGCTTCGCATTCGCACAGCCGCCCGGCGTCGTCGTGCTGTTCTTCGCCACCATCGCTGCGGGACTCGCGCTGCCCTACGTCGTGCTGACGTGGCAACCGGCGTGGTTGAAATTTCTGCCGAAGCCCGGCGCGTGGATGGAAAAATTCAAGATCGCAATGGGCTTCCCCATGCTCGCCACGGCGGTGTGGCTCTACGATGTGGCCTCTGCGTTCTATGGCGAACGCACCTGGTGGCTGGGCATCTTCCTCATCATCCTCGCGCTCGCGGCGTGGGTGTTCGGCGAATTTATTCAGCGCGGACGCACGCGCAAAACCTTGGCCGCAGCCATCGCACTCATTCTCTTGATCGCGGGCTACGGCTACGCGCTCGAAGGGCAATTGCACTGGCGCACCGCGCTGACCGAGATGACCGCAGAACCGCTGAAGACGGGCGCGGAGGGAATTGACTGGCAGCCGTGGAGCGCCGTCGCCCTCGCAGCCGCGCGGGCGCAAGGCAGGCCGGTGCTGGTGGATTTCACCGCACGCTGGTGTCTGACGTGCCGCGCGAACAAGGCGCTCGCGCTGGAAATCCCGGCGGTGCAGGCGAAGTTGCGCGAGCTGAACGCCGTGGCACTGCTCGGCGACTACACGCATTTCCCGGAGGACATCGGCGCGGAGTTGGCGCGCTTCGGTCGCGCTGGAGTGCCGCTGGTGCTGGTCTATCCGGCGGATGCCGCGATGCCGCCGCAGGTGTTGCCCGCCGTGCTGACGCCGGGAATTGTGCTGGAAGCTTTGGGCAAAGCGGCGCGGTGATTTCTTCACGTCGTAATCTTAATCCTGCTCGTAATCGTAATCTCTCGGCCGATTAGGATTAGGATTACGATTATGATTACGAGGGGCGACTCTTAGCACTGCCCCCCCACCCACGAACGCTGGAGCTAGGTTTGGAGTTCCGCATTTATGCGGCCCGGGTGGATGAACGCACCGAACCGCCTGAAGGCGGAACTCCAAACGGGGGCAGTGCCAAGATGCGCCCGATTACGAGAGGAGTCATTTTCGGTGATTGCCAAAAACGCGGCGAACCCGCTAAATAAGCGCGAATGTCAGCTGTTGCGGAACAACTTCGTCAGGCGCGCCAAGCCCAGGGGCTTACGGTGCATCAGGTCGCCGATTACACCAAGATCCGCACCGACCACATCGAGGCGCTCGACGAGGGCAACTACGATGTCTTCTCCGCGCAGATTTACATCCGCGGCTTTGTCCGCAGCTACGCGCGGCTGCTGAAGCTGGATGAACCGCAACTCCTCGCGCTGCTCGACGGCGAGTTGAGTCACACGAAGAAATTTGCAGCGATGCCGCCGTTGACCACCCGGCCCCACACCATCGTGGACACGCTCACGCTGCTGCTCTCGAAAATCAACTGGCAGAAAAGCCTCATCGCGCTGGGCGTCCTCGCGGTGCTGGGAATCGGCGCGGGGATTTATTTCGGCTGGCGGCATTACCAGACCAGCGACCCGCTGGCGGGATTGCAACCGGGGATTTACCAGCCGCAGAACTCCAGCGGGGAAACTTTGCCGCTGCCGGGAGCTGGCCCGCGTAAATAATTACATCTACGTCCTGGCCAGACAGGCCAATCCCTCGAATAGCAGAAAAGAGACAGCGCTGACCCAGATGGCCGCCAACAAATCGTCCACGGTCACGCCCCAACCACCGGGTAATTTTTGACTCCGACGTATCACCCCCGGCTTCACCACATCAAAAAATCGGAACAAACCAAAAACAATCAAGGTCATGGCAACACCTCCGTCGGAGAAAAAATATACAGGCTCTGGCAATGCGCCGATCATCGGCTGTGTGAATAGAATCCAACCCAGAAAACAAACCGGCATCGCCGCAATTTCATCCAGCACCACCGAGCCGGGATCGGTTTTCCCAAGAATTTTTTCCGCCCGACCGCAGAACCACACCGAGGCCGCGAAGCCGAGAATTGTTCCCAGCGCGAACAGCCAGACATTTCCCGTCGCCAGCAGCAGCGCGAACCAGCCCAGCCCCACCACCGAACCGAACGTGCCGGGCGCGAAGGGAATCCGCCCCACGCCGAAGCCTTGCGCGACGAACAGGATGAATTTGTCCTTCACAAATCGTCGAGGTAGAGGCGGCGGTTGCGCCAGAGATAGAAACTGCCGGAGAGCATCGTCAGCCCCACGGCGATCCACTTGGAGAGTTCCGTGAACCACACCACCCACGGCCCGCCCACGCCGAAAAGCTGGAAGCCGAAAATGGTTTTGCCCACCACGCCCCAGTCGCCGTAGCTCGCGAGCACGAGGATAGAAATCGCGGCGACGATCTGGGAAATCGTCTTGTGCTTGCCGTAGCCCTCGGCGGCGAGGACGACGTTCTTGGACGCGGCCAGCAGGCGCAGGCCGGTGATGGCCAGCTCTCGCGCGACGATGATGACGACCATCCACGCGGGCATGAGGTTGAGGCCAACGAACGCGATGAAGGCAGAGCAGATGAGCACCTTGTCCGCGAGCGGGTCCATGAGGATGCCGAAGTTAGTGATGAGTTTATCGCGCCGCGCAATGCGGCCATCGAAATAATCCGTGAGGCTCGCTGCGCTGAACAGCGCCAGCGCGAGGGTGTGATGCCAGGGGATTTTTGAAAATGTGACGCCCAAGAACGCGCCGGTCAGCACGAAGCGTGAGAGCGTCAGTTTGTTCGGGAGATTCACGTTTTGCGTCTGGGCAGATTAGAAGCCCATTTTCTGGAGCTGGGCTTGGAGTTCCGCCTGGAATGCCTTCACATCTTCGGCGGTGGGCTTGTAATCGGCCTGCGCCGGTGTCAGGCCGAGGCGACCGGTCTCATCGAGATACCACATCGCCGTCTGCCCGTCGCTGAAAGTGACCTTGCCGTTCACGAGCGCGCCGGGCCGTGGGATTTTATCCACCTCCACGGAGACACGCGCGGCGGCGGGCGCAGCGGGTGCGGCGGGAGCGGGTTGGCCCAGCGGCGCAGCCGGAACGACGGCGGGCGCGGCGGGCGGCTCGGGGTCTTTGGGCATGAGCTTGAGGTCATCAATCAGGAAGCGGACTTCCATGTAGGTCGGGCGCAACCCGAACTCGGCATCGAGGCGCTTTTGAATGTCGGAGAGCTTGAGGCCTTCGTTGATCCACGCGGCGACTTTTTGTTTTTGTTCTTCGGTCAGATTCATTTTTAAATTTTCTTCGGTTCGGCGGGCGCGGAAGTGAACACCAGGATGCTCAGCGGCGGCAAGGTGAATTCCGCCGAGAACGGCTGGCCGTGGCACGGCTGTTCCACGGCGTGGACGCGGCCAAAGTTGCCCGTGCCGCTGCCGCCGTAAATTGTCGCATCACTGTTCACCGCCTCGTGCCACTCGCCTTTGCGCGGCAGGCCGATGCGGTAGTGGTGACGCGGCACGGGTGTGAAATTCATGATGACCACCGCCGCGCCCTGCCCCTGCGTATCGCGGCGGATGAAGGAGAGGATGCTGTTCGCCGTGTCGGCGCAGTCAATCCACGCGAAGCCGTGCGGGTCGAAGTCCGAGCGCCAGAACGCAGGCTGCGCACGGTAGAGATGGTTGATGTCCGAGACGAATTTCTGCAAGCCGCCGTGATACAGCCCAGCTCGGAGCAGATGCCAGTCAAGGCCGGCGTCGGCGTTCCACTCGGCGCTCTGGCCAAATTCGCAGCCCATGAAGAGAAGTTTTTTGCCGGGGAAAAACCACTGGTAACCGAGCAGCGTGCGGAGGTTGGCGAACTTCTGCCAGTCGTCGCCCGTCATGCGCCGGAGCAACGAGCCTTTGCCGTGGACGACTTCATCGTGCGAGAGCGGCAGGCAGAAATTCTCGTTGTGATGGTAGAGCATCGCGAACGTGAGGTCGTTCTGGTGATGCTGGCGGTGGATGGGTTCGTGCTGAAAATAGCCGAGCGTGTCGTGCATCCAGCCCATGTTCCACTTGAACGAGAAGCCCAAGCCGCCCACGGATGGCGGGCGCGTGACGAGCGGCCAAGCGGTGGATTCCTCGGCGATGGTCATCACGCCGGGATGCTCGGTGTGCGTGAGGTGATTGAACTTTTTCAGGAACTCAATGGCCTCCAGATTTTCGCGCCCGCCGAACTGGTTGGGAATCCACTCGCCGGCCTTGCGCGAGTAATCGAGATACAACATGGAGGCAACGGCGTCCACGCGGAGGCCATCAATGTGGAATCGCTCGCACCAGAAGAGCGCGTTGGCGAGGAGGAAATTCACGACCTCGTGCCGGCCAAAGTTGAAGATGAGCGTGCCCCAGTCCTGATGCGCGCCCTTGCGCGGGTCTTCGTGTTCGTAGAGCGCGGTGCCGTCGAATTTGGCGAGCGCCCATTCGTCGCGCGGGAAATGCGCCGGCACCCAGTCGAGAATCACACCGATGCCCGCAGCGTGAAGCTCGTTGACGAGAAACTGGAAATCTTCCGGCGTGCCGTAGCGGCAGGTCGGCGCGTAAAAGCCCGTCACCTGATAGCCCCACGATGGATAATAAACGTGCTCGGCCACCGGGAGAAATTCGACGTGTGTGAAGCCGAGCGCCAAGACGTGCTCGATGAGCGGCGCGGCTAACTCGCGGTAGCCGAAGGATTCGGCGGCGGACTTCTTGCGCCACGAGCCGATGTGCACCTCATACACGCTCAACGGCGAGCGCAGCGCGTCCTGCTTGGCGCGCTTCTCCAGCCACGCGGCGTCCGTCCATTGGAACTTGCGGTTGTTCCAAACGATGGAGGCGTTCTTGGGCGCGGCCTCGAAGAAGAAGCCGTAGGGGTCGGCCTTCAGGCTGATGTGGCCGTGCGCGTTCAGCATCTCCAGCTTGTAATGCGCGCCCTCGCCCACGCC
Organism: Verrucomicrobiales bacterium; assembly: GCA_031371425.1. Classification (GTDB taxonomy): domain Bacteria; phylum Verrucomicrobiota; class Verrucomicrobiia; order Limisphaerales; family JAFMIX01; genus JAFMIX01. Next base: position 8,303 of record JANMJO010000071.1, read on the forward strand.
GGGCACGAAAATCTCCCACACGCCAGACCCGCCGAGCATCCGCAATGCGTGGCAACGTCCGTCCCAATTGTTGAAGTCGCCGACCACGCTGACGCGGCGGGCGTTCGGTGCCCAGACGGCGAAGCTCACGCCGGAAACGCCGTCAATGACGCGAAGTTGCGCGCCGAGTTTCTCGTAGATGCGCCGCTCGTCGCCCTTGCCGAACAGATACAAATCCGAATCGCCCAAGGTCGGCAGAAAGGAATAGGCGTCGCGGGTGCGGCGGACATTGCCGTGGCGGTCGGTGATGACGAGGTCGTAGGCGTAGATTCTTTTGGCGGCGACAGCGACGCCCTCGAATACGCAGGTCTTGCCGAGTCGCTTGAGGATGAACGAAGGATTTTTTTCACCACGCGCGGGCTGCACCTCCACAGTTTCGGCGTCTGGCACGATGGCGCGGGCGACGAGGCCGGAGCCATCGCCCAGCGCGTGCATGCCGAGCAATTGGTGCGGCGAGGAATGACGCGCTTCTACGAGACTCGCAAGCTCTGCTTTGGTGAGAATCATGAGGGAGTGATGATGGCAGACCAGTTGGAAATTGCGCGGAAAAAAATCGCCGTTGGTTTTTCAGGGGTGCAACTTGACACCACCACCAACGAGAGGGGCGCATCACCGGCCGGAGCGCGAGACGTCCCGGCTCGCAGCAGTTCGTCAACCCGAGGCCGCAAGAAAACTTCGTGGCGGCTCCCGGCATTCGGGGCCGCTGCGAGCCGGGCCGTCTCGCG
>JANMJO010000092.1:0-3219 GCA_031371425.1 Verrucomicrobiales bacterium
GTTGCAGAATCATATCGCATCACAAATGATTACAAGAACCAGGAAGTCTGGTACGCGAAAGCAATCAAAGCAAACTTCAAAGACCCGGCAGCAATCCTGCATTATGCCGATGCCCTGAAGAAAAACGGAAAATACGACGAAGCCATCGTCCAATATACCAATTACAAGAAAGCAAATGGTGCCGATCCTGCAGGAGATCTTGGAATCGAATCATGTCAGCAAGCACAGAAGTGGAAAGACAAACCCACCCGTTACCATCTTGATAATGTCTCTGCCATCAACACAAAATATTCTGATTTCGGAGTAACGTATTCTGCAAAGGACCATCGCCATATAATCTTCAGCTCAGCACGCCAGGAATCAGAAGGAAAAAATAACGATGGCTGGACAGGAGAAAAATTCCAGGATCTTTTTGAAGCTGCTTTCGACAAGAAAGGAAAATGGAGCAGTCCGAAGCCGTTGCTTCCACCCGTAAATTCAAATGCAAGTGAAGGCGGGACAACGATGGATGCAAACGGAAACGATCTTTATTTTACACGTTGTGAAACTGAAAAAGGAAAGATCGGCATCTGTGAAATCTATCTCACGAAACGCAAAGGTGCAGAGTCTGGCTGACAAATTTGAGACCCGCCTGTGCCAGCTGGCCACTGGCCGGACGGAACGGGGAGGACGTTGGCCGTGGAAACGGACGCTCGAGAAAGTTCGGGTGCGCTCCCCGTTCCGAGCGGCGGGTCGCCGCTCGGCACAGGCCGGTGGCCTGTGCTACCCACCGGGATGCCGCCTGAACTTGCCCGCTGGGAAGCGGGCGCTCCGGCGGAACGCACGCTTCCTAGCGGGCGTGTTTATTCCGAACGCCGGAATTGTAACCGCGGATTACGCGGATTTCGCGGATGGAAAACAGATTTAGTTCCGAGGTGTGCTCCAGACTCATCTGGATGGATTCGGCTTCAAGTTTTTGTTTATCCGCGCCATCCGCGTAATCCGTGGTTTGAAATTCGGAAGTCGGGTTAAACAAAGTTTGGCGAGGCGGCTCGCAACTTGTAACCTGCAACCCGCAACTTGAAACTTAACATTCCATCCTCGTTTGTATTAGTCACGGGCGGCGCGGGCTTCATCGGCTCGCACCTCGTGGAGCGGTTGCTCGCAGACGGCAAGAACGTCGTGGTCATTGACGACCTTTCCACGGGCAGTCTGAAAAACTTGAGCGCGGTTAAAGCACACCCGCAGTTGCGCGTGATTCAATCGAGGATTTCCGGCTGCGCGGAATTGCCGGGGCTCGTTGCCGGCGCGGAATCCGTCTTTCACCTCGCCGCCGCCGTGGGCGTGGAGCTGGTCGTCCAATCTCCCATCCACGTCATCGAGGCGAATCTGCGTGAGACGGAAGTGCTGCTGCAAGCCGCCACGCCGGCGCGCACGCCGGTGCTCATCACCTCCACTTCCGAGGTTTATGGCAAGAGCCAGAAGGCCGCGTTCAGCGAGGATGACGACCTCCTCATCGGCCCGCCCACGCAATCGCGCTGGAGCTACGCGTGCTCGAAGTTGATGGATGAATTTCTCGCGCTGGCCTACGCCAAGGAAAAGGAATTGCCCGTCGTCATCGCGCGGCTGTTCAACACCGTCGGCCCGCGCCAGACCGGGCGCTACGGCATGGTGCTGCCGCGCTTCATCGCGGCGGCGCGGCGCGGCGAACCGTTGCGGGTCTATGGCGACGGCGAGCAGACGCGGTGCTTTTGTTTTGTGAACGACACGGTGGAGGCGCTCGTCCGCCTGCAAGGCTGCCTCGCGGCGCGCGGAGGAATCTTCAACATCGGCGGCACGGAGGAAGTCAGCATCCGCGAACTCGCGGCGCGCGTCATCCACGCGCTCGGCTCGGAATCTCGCGTGGAACTTGTGCCTTACGATCAGGCGTATTCGCCGGGCTTCGATGACATGCGCCGCCGCAGGCCGGTGGTGGACAAACTGGAACGGCTCACGGGCTTCCGCCCGGCGACGGCGTTGCAGCGCATCATCGAGCTGACGGCAGCGAGGTAGGGCGCGCCGGTCGCGTGCCAACCCACGTCCTCGGCGGGCAAGGGATTGCCCGCGTTACCAGTCAAATGATTCGCGCCTGCACCAGCTGACCGCATCCCGCAAAAAGAAAAAAGGGCGTCCTTGCGGACGCCCTTGAATTTCAGTTGGAACAAATCAGTTCGGGAAGCACATCGAGTTGGAGGTGTCGCCGGAGGTGCTCAACTGCACGCGCAGCTTGGAGGAGCTGACCTGCTGCACGCTGCCGTCGGACAAGCAAATGTTGCCGTTGGCCTGGTGCAGTTTGTCGGTCGTCCAGGAAACAGTGCCGTTGGCGTTTACTCCCAAAGCTGTCCCTGTCGCGCTTGCGCCATATCCGTAGCCCGTCGTGGCTGTTGCTGCAATGTTGCGGTCCGAGGAGAGGATCATTCCCGGGATGGATTCATCAGCACCAAGGCCGACCGTGTAGGAAACGAGGGTGTTTCCGCCAGAGTTAAACTGTGCCCAGTTGGTCGCTGGCGTTGTATGGTTGTCGTCCGAAGGGCAGAGCAACACTTTCGGGTCGTTCACCTCGTTGGACATCACTTGGAAAACACTCCACATGGCGGAGCCGTAAACGTTGGCGATACCCTGCACGCCGCCGCTGCTTTGAGCGACGAGCAACGGATACTTGTCCCCATTGTCATTGCCCCACATGCGGAAGGCGAGGCCGACCTGCTTGAGGTTGCTGACGCACTTGATGCGTTGAGCCTTGGCCTTGGCCTTGGCGAGCGCGGGCAGGAGCAGCCCTGCCAGAATGGCGATGATGGCGATGACGACGAGCAATTCAATCAAAGTGAACGCCCGCAATTTTTTAAGATTCTTCATATTCTCTGCTGTTGTTTTGTTTGTTTGTTATTCTTGTTTCCGGGAACAGTCCGCGAAATCTATAGATATCACTCGAACTGTCAACCGGCTTTCTGCAACTGTCCCGCATACCTAGCACCGCCGATGCCATCCCGCTTTTTGCCACAAATTCAGCTGAAACCCCTTGTAAACCGCAGTTCAAAAACCTGCGCCTTGCCGTCGCGAGCGGAATTATCACGCACCGCGCGTGAATTACACGCGCCGCGTCTTGCCGCTGGTTTGGAGTTCCGCGTTTACGCGGCCTGACTGGTGAGGCACGCACCCCGAACCGCTTGAAGGCGGAACTCCAAACGAGGTCGCTGCCGC
>JANMJO010000140.1:0-1588 GCA_031371425.1 Verrucomicrobiales bacterium
TTCCACAGCCAACTGGTCGCGCTCGTGGTCGGCGAATCGCAAGCCGCCTGCCGCGCCGCCGCCGAGAAAGTTATCGTGGAATACGAACCGCTCACGCCCATCCTCACGCTTCGCGACGCCATAGCGAAAGGAAGTTTTCACAACGAACCCAACTTCATCCGGCGCGGTGATGCGGAGAAAAGTCTGGCCGCTGCGCCGCTGACGCTCGAAGGCGAATTTGAGTTCGGCGGGCAGGAGCATTTTTATCTGGAGACGCAGGCGGCGCACGCGACGCGCGGCGAGGATGGCTCGGTGTTTGTCGTCTCGTCCACGCAACATCCTTCGGAAGTGCAGCAGGTCGTGGCGCACGTGTTGCATCTGCCGGCGAACAGGGTGGTGGTGCAGATGCCGCGCATGGGCGGCGGTTTCGGCGGCAAGGAGACGCAGGCCGCCACGCCCGCCGCGCTGGCCGCGCTGGCGGCGCAGCACACGGGTAGGCCGGTGCGCGTGCGGTTCAACCGCGATCAGGACATGGCGCTCACGGGACATCGGCATCCGTTCCTCGCGACGTTCAAGGTGGGATTTGACGCGGACGGCACGTTGCGAGCGGTGCGGGCGCACCTGACTTCCAACGGAGGCTGGGCGCAGGATTTATCGCAGGCGGTGACGGACCGTGCGCTGTTTCACTTGGACAACTGCTACTACATTCCGGCGGTGGAATTTCGCGGGCAGGTGGCGAAGACGAATGTGTCGTCGAACACCGCGTTCCGGGGTTTCGGCGGGCCGCAGGGGATGTTGGTCATCGAGGAGATTCTGGACCGCGTGGCGCGGCGGCTGGGGCTTGCTCCCGAAGTTGTGCGCGAGAGAAATCTTTATCACGGGACGGATGCGACGAACACGACGCACTACGGTCAGGTCATCGAAGACAACCGCATCCAGACCATCTGGCAGGAGCTGAAGCAAACTTCCGCGCTGGAAAAACGGCGTGGAGAAATTGCGGAATGGAATTTCAAAAATGCTTGGCGAAAGCGCGGCATTGCCATCACGCCGGTGAAGTTCGGCATCAGCTTCACGGTCACGCATCTGAATCAGGCGGGCGCGCTGGTGCTGGTGTATCAGGATGGCACGGTGCAGTTGAACCATGGCGGCACGGAGATGGGGCAGGGGTTGCATACGAACGTGGCGATGATTGCGGCGCAGACGCTCGGCGTGAAGCTGGCGGACATCCGCGTGATGCCGACGAGCACGGACAAGGTGCCGAACACCTCGGCGACGGCGGCGAGCGCGGGGACGGACTTGAACGGCGCTGCGGTGAAGAATGCGTGTGAGACGTTGCGGGCGCGGCTCGCGCCGGTGGCGCTGGAGTTGGTGGCAGCCGAGGTAACGAGGCTCAAACTGAAATCGCCAATAGGCAATAGGCAATCGCCGAACGCTGATTGCCGATTGGCGATTGGCGATTGGCGATTGGCGATTGAGCAGAGCCTCCTCACGTCGGCTGCTACGGAGAAGTTGGTTTTCGCGGACGGGTTTGTTTTTCATCGCGAGCTGCCGGAGGTGACGGTGGCGTTTGCGCAAGTCGCGCAGAAAGCTTACCTCTCGCGCGTGAGTT
>JANMJO010000160.1:0-9750 GCA_031371425.1 Verrucomicrobiales bacterium
GTGCGCGAGCGATACGGGGATGCTTTCCGCCGACAGCACTTTGATGTTCACCAGAAAACCGGGCAGGCTCGGCAGCGCGCCGACGACCAGCGCGAGCAACGCCACGAGACTGAAGCCGTTGGTGAAACGATATTCGCCGTCTGCCTGGTAAAGCGCGGCGACGTTCAACGTGCATTTGCGGCAGACGAAATAATCCGCGATGAGGATGCCGCCGATCGGCCCGAGCAACGCGCTGTAGGCGATGAGCCAGGTGAAGATGTAGCCGGTCGGGTCGGCGACGAGTTTCCACGGCATCATCAGCACGCCGATGACGCCGGTGATGTAACCGCCCACGCGGAAGGAGATTTTTCTCGGCGCGAGGTGCGCAAAATCGTTGGCGGGCGAGACGACGTTCGCGGCGATGTTCGTCGCGAGCGTGGCGATGCAGAGCGAGACCATCGCGGTGACGAGCACGGCGGGGTTGTTGAAGCGCGTGAGCACGTCCACGGGATTCCAGAGCGTCTCCTTGAAGATGATGGTGGTCGCGGACGTGACGGCCACGCCGATGAACGCGTAAAGCGCCATTGTGGCCGGCAGGCCGAGCGCCTGGCCGATGACTTGGTCGCGCTGCGATTTCGCGTAGCGCGAGAAGTCCGGGATGTTCAGCGAGAGCGTCGCCCAGAAGCCGATCATGCCGGTGAGCGCGGGGAAAAAGTAACCCCAGAATTGCCCGGCCTTCGGCTGGCCGGCGTCGAACGCGGACGGCTGCGCCAGCATCGGTCCGAACCCGCCAGCCTTGCTCCACGCCCAGTAGAGCAGCAGCAGGCCAAGCGCGATGAGCAGCGGCGCTTTGATGTTCAGCAGGAAGCGGATGGTATCAATGCCGCGATAGATGACGAACATGTTGATGCTCCAGAAAAACAGGAAGCAGAGAAAATGCGCCGCGCTGATGCCCAGTCCCGGCAACGCCGCACCGCCGAGCATCGAGGGGAAAAACACGCCGAGGATTTTGTAGATGGCGTCGCCGCCGATCCACGCCTGGATGCCGAACCATCCGCAGGCCACGAGCGCGCGGAGGATGGCGGGCACGTTCGCGCCGAGCGTGCCGAACGACGCGCGGCAATAGACGGGGAACGGGATGCCGTATTTCGTCCCGGCGTGCGCGTTAAGGATCATCGGCACGAGCACGATGAGGTTGCCGAGAAAAATCGTGAGCACCGCCTGCCACCAGTTCATCCCGCCGCCGATGAGCGACGACGCGAGCATGTAAGTCGGGATGCACGCCGACATGGAGATCCACAGCGCCGCGAAGCTCCACATGCCCCACTTGCGCCGTGACATCGGCACAGGCGCGAGGTCGTCGTTGTAGAGGCGGCTCTGCGCGATGTCGGCTTCGATATCGGGGGCGTTTTGAGCGAGGCCGGAGTCGGGGGTCATAAATTAAAAGCTCCAAGCTCCAAGCTCCAACATCCAGAGAAGATCCAAACTTCAACATCCAATCCAAATCGTGCGGCGCACATTGGAGCTTGGTGCTTGAAGTTTCTCTGGAGCTTGGATGTTGGTGCTTGGAGCTTCATTTGCGTTGTTCCAATTTCACAACGCGTCGTTCACCCGCGCCGGTGTATTTCGAGAGCGGACGAATGAGCCGGTTGTTCGCCTGCTGTTCCATGATGTGCGCCGTCCAGCCGGTGATGCGCGCCATCACGAAGAACGGTGTGAACATGTCAATGTCGAAACCCATCATGTAATAGGCCGGGCCGCTGGGGAAATCGAGGTTCGGGTGAATGTTCTTCTGCTCAATCATCGTCGCGGCGAGGATGTCCGAAATCTCCAGCCACTTCTTGTTGCCGGTGAAGTCCGCCATCTGCCGCATATATTTCGTCATCGTCGGCACGCGCGAATCGCCGTTCTTGTAAACGCGATGGCCGAAGCCCATCACCACGCGCTTCTCGCGCAGGGCGGTGAGCATCCAGTCCTTCGCGCGCGACGGCTCGCCGACTTCCAGCAACAGGTGCATCACTGCCTCGTTCGCACCGCCATGCAACGGCCCTTTGAGCGAACCAATGCCGCCCACGACCGCACTGTAAATATCCGACAGGCTCGACGTGATCACGCGCGTCGTGAACGTGGATGCATTGAAGCCGTGCTCCGCATACAGCACCAGCGAAACGTCGAACGCCTTCACCACTTCCGAAGCGGGCACTTTGCCGAAGACCATGTGAAAGAAATTTTCCGCGAAGCCGATGTCCTTGCGCGGCGGAATAAATTCCTGTCCTTTACGAAAGCGATAAAACGCCGCGACCATCGTAGGAATTTTTGCAAGCATGGCGACCGAGCGTTTGAGGTTCGTCGCCGCATCGTGCTTCTTCTCTAGTTCCGCGTCCTCCATTCCCAGAAAACTCACCGCCGTCCGCAACGCGTCCATCGGATGCGCCGTGCGCGGCGTCTTGTGGATGACCGCAAGCAAGTCTTTGCTGATGTCGCGCTGGCTGCGTTCGGATTTTTGAAACTCCGCAAGCTGTGCCGCGCTCGGCAATTCACCATTCCAAATGAGCCACGCCACTTCCTCGAAGCGGCAATGCTCCGCCAGTTCCTGCACCGGATAGCCGCGATACACCAGCGAGTTGATCTCCGGCATGACCTTGGAGATCGCCGTGGTGTCCACGATCACGCCGTCGAGACCGTGATGGATTGTCTCGTCGCTCATAAATTATTTTCTCGTAGCAGCCGACGTAAGGAGGCTCATTTCAACCGGTCTTTAGTCAGAGCCTCCTCACGTCGGCTGCTACAACTTAAAATTAAAAATCTCCTTGTCGAACTTCGCGTAATCTTCGTAGCACAACAGTTCGTAAAGCTCCGAGCGCGTCTGCATCGCGCTGACGAGCGACGCTTGACTGCCTTCGCCCTTGATTGTCGCCAAGCCATCCTCGATGGCCTTCATCGCCAGTCGCAGTGTTGTCACCGGATAAATCACGATGTTGATGCCAAGATCGGCAAGCTGTTTCGCCGTCAGCAATTTACTTTTGCCGAACTCGGTCATGTTCGCGAGTAGAGGAACTTGGATAGCCTTGCGGAATTTTTCAAACTCGCTTTCATCCGCCAGCGCTTCGGGGAAAATCGCGTCCGCACCAGCGTCAACGTAAGCCTTCGCCCGTGCAATCGCACCGTCCAAACCTTCGGAAGCCCGCGCATCCGTGCGCGCCATGATGACAAAATTTTTGTCACGCCGTGTGCCGACAGCGGCGCGAATTTTTTCCACCATCGCCTGCGTCGTCACGAGTGACTTGCCGTCGAGATGGCCGCAGCGTTTGGGATTCACCTGGTCTTCCAGATGGCAGCCGCACAACCCGGCGTCCTCCAAAGTTTGAATCGTCCGCGCCATGTTCAGCGGCTCGCCGAAGCCTGTGTCCGCGTCAATCAGTGCAGGCAAATCCGTCGCACGAGCAATCGTTCCGCCGCGTGCCGCGACTTCGGACAACGTAGTCAGTCCAATGTCGGGTAGCCCCATATCCGCCGACAGTGCCGCGCCGGAAACATAAACCCCATCGAAGCCGTGCCGTTGAATCGCCATCGCCACGAGCGGCGAGAACGCGCCGGGAAAGCGCAGCAGTTTTCCCGACTTGAGCGCCGCGCGGAATTCCTTGCGCTTGTCCGCTGCCGATTTGGTGGCTTGAAGCATGGTGAAGATTCTGGCCGTTCCGTGGGAATTGTTCAACGCGAATTCTTTTAACGCAAAGACGCGGAGACGCAGGGGTGAACCACGAAACACACGAACTACACGAAAGATTTCTTAACCGCATAGAACGCAAGGAACGCAAAGGCTTTTCCCTCTCCGCCTCGACCGGGGAGAGGGTCAGGGTGAGGTGTCGAATTCAACGCAAAAACTTTTTTGACGCGAATTAGATGGCAGGCCGAGCTTCGGCTACGCTGAAGGTGTAACGGAAATTAGCCTAGGGTTGCGAGGAACGAGCTACCCTAGGAAAACGTCCAAAAAATTATTTCCACCCTGAAGGGGTGGCGGAGGCTTTTCTTCGCCGAGCGGACTGCTACTCTTTCCGCATGGCAACGGCTCGCCATCCGAAAGCGACCTTCTTTGTCCAGCGACATTTGTTCTCTGGCTTGACCAGCTTTGCTGAATTGGAACAGAAGATCACCGCGCTGCCCGAGCAATCTCGCGGGGCTGCATTTGAAGTTTTCGCAGAGGCATATCTTGCGACCCAACTGGTTCATCAAGCACGAGAAGTTTGGCCTGGAGACACAATGCCGCCGTCGCTTCTGCAACGTCTTCGGCTTCCGCTGAAAGACATGGGAGTTGATGGCGTATTCGTCACCACTTCGGATGAGACAGCGTGTTACCAAGTGAAGTTTCGCAGCGGGCGTCCGTCGCTAACTTGGTCAGAACTCTCAACCTTCTTTGGTTTGGCAGATGTCGGCGTGCAAAAACTTGTATTCACAAATTGCGATGACATCGCCAGCGTCGCCGAAGAACGACAGGGGGCGGTGTTCGTGCGCGGGAGCGACCTCGACCAACTAACAATAGACGACTTCCAAATTATCGAAGCGTGGCTCATTGGCAGTGCTGCGCTGAAAAAGAAAAAATCACCACTTGAACATCAGGACGCTGCTCTCAAAGATATTCTCAACGGTTTGGGGCGACATCCTCGTGCAACGGCGCTGATGGCTTGCGGGTCAGGGAAGACGCTCATAGCCCTTTGGGCTGCCGAACGACTGAATGCCCGAACCGTGCTGGTGTTGCTGCCTTCTCTCGCGCTCGTTCGGCAAACGCTCCACGAATGGCTGCATGAAACGAACTGGCCGGAAGTCGAATACCGTTGCGTCTGTTCCGACGACACTGTGCAGCTAGAGGAAGATGCCCTCATCGTTCGTCCGTCTGAAGTTGATTTTCCGGTCACGACGCAGAGCAACGTTCTTCGCCGATTTCTTGAACGCCAAACGAGCGCCGTCCGAATTGTTTTTTCGACTTACCATTCGGCTGCCGTCGTCGCGGAAGCTGTCGCTGGTTTGCCGCCGTTTGACTTCGGTGTCTTTGATGAAGCGCACAAGACCGCTGGGCGAGATGGGATGAAATTCTCGCTCGCGCTCAAGGATGAAAACCTGCCCATTGCCCGCCGCTTATTTCTCACCGCGACTCCGCGCCACTACAGCGTTGGCGCGAAAGACAAATTTGGCGAAGCAAAAATTGTTTTCTCCATGGACGTGCCAGAAGTTTATGGCCCGGTCGTCCATCGTCTGCCATTCAGAACCGCTGCGAAGCTGGGCATCATCACGGATTACAGGATTATTATTTCCGAAGTGACATCTGAAATGGTGGCCGACGTATTGCGTCAGCGCGGCATCGTGATTGTCAAAGGAGAGCCACAGAAAATTCGACAGGTGGCCAACCAAATAGCAATCCAACGCGCCATCGAAAAACTTGGCGTCTCCAAAATCTTCACCTTTCACTCGAAAGTAAAACCCGCCAAATCGTTCACCGCTGCCGGGCCGGAGGGAATCGCAACGCATCTGCCCGGATTTCATTGCTCGCACATCAGCGGCGAGATGCCGACCGCCTACCGCAAACGCCTCATGGATGAATTCGAGGCCGCGCCGCGAGCCATCCTGTCGAATGCGCGCTGTCTGACCGAGGGAGTAGATGTTCCAGCAGTTGACATGGTCGCTTTCCTTAGTCCAAAACGCAGTCGTGTGGACATCGTTCAGGCCACAGGTCGCGCCCTGCGACTCTCGACCGGAAAGAAATTCGGTTATGTGCTCGTGCCGCTCTATGTCGAGAAAGCGCGTGGCGAAACCGTTGAGCAGGCAGTGATGCGAAGCGATTTCGATGAAGTGTGGAACGTTCTTCAGGGGTTAAAAGAGCAGGATGATCTTCTCGCTCAAATCATCGCCGAAATGCGGACACAACGAGGTGAAACCGGCGGCTTCGACGACACGCGGTTTCGTGAACGCGTTGAATTCCTAGGTGCTTCCATTTCGCTAGAAGAATTGCGCCGGTCAATCACCGCTGCCTGTCTCGACGCCATCGGCGACGGCTGGTTTGAGCGTTACGGACAATTGCGCGCTTACCAAAAGAAATACGGGAATTGTGATATGCCCGCACGTTGGCCGGAAAATCAAAAGCTCGCAACATGGGTCGTGAACCAGCGCGTGCTGCGCAGAGACGGAGTGCTGGAAGATGAGAAAATTGCGTTGCTGGATCGGATTGGATTCAAATGGTCGCCGCATGAAAGCACTTGGCGCGAACAATACATTGCGCTCATGGATTATCGAAACCGCTTTGGCAATTGCTGCGTGCCGCAAAATTGGAAGGAGAACAAGTCGCTTGCCTATTGGATAAAGACGCAACGCCACGATTATATCCGTGGCGAACTTTCTGGCGAACGTATCGCCCTGCTGGAGAAAATTGGTTTTGAATGGTGGATTGGTTTGCCGACTTGGGATCACCGGTTTGCAGAGTTGTGTGCTTATAAAGAGAAATACAAACACACGCGCGTTCCAGTTATGTGGCCGGAGAATCCATTGCTCGGCAGATGGGTTTCCAGCCAGCGCCGGAAACACACCACTGGCGAATTGAGAAAAGAATATGAAGACCGGTTGAACGCCATCGGGTTTGAATGGCGAGTGCCCAGCAATTGGCAAACGGCAATTTCCGTCGCGGAAAGAATCAAGGCATTGCTCGCCCACAAAGCCGAACACGGACACCTTGCAGTTTCGCGGAGCAGTGAAAAATATCCGGGCTTGGCACAGTGGATGACGGAGCAGAGAAAACTGTTCAAGGATGGAACAATTTCCCAAGACCTTAAAAGGCAGTTGGAGGAAATGGGTTTTCCTTGGAAGCCAGCGTCGCTAGACACTGACAAGCTGTGGTTTGAAATTTTTGCGCGTTACAAAGAATACGCGGCGGTGCATGGCGTTTCCAGAATAGAGGCCGTTGATGATGAAACCCACAAACTCAACCGCTGGATGTTGGGGCAGCGTCAGGCACGGAAGCGTGGAAAGTTGAACGAAGCGCGGATTCGGGCATTGGAAGAAATTGGTTTTGAATGGAAAGCGCCCCGCATTTCAAATCCTGCAAAGTTTTCGACGCACAAATATGAATCGCAGTGGCTGGAAATGTTCACTCGGCTTAAGGAGTATGCGGCAACACGCGGCATTTCCAGCATAGAGACCGTTGATGATGCCACGCGCAAACTCAATCGCTGGATGATATGGCAACGTCAGGCACGAAAGCTTGGTAAATTAAGCGAGGCGCGGATTCAAGCATTGGACGGAATCGGATTTGTCTGGCAACGCATTGCAAGAAAGTCTGTCCCAAAACCAATTTCAACTCTTTCAGCGCCAGAAATTCCAAAGCGTTCTTGGGATGAATTGTTTTCTGATTTGACGGATTTTTTCAAGCTGCACGGACATTGCAATGTTGCTCCTGATTGGCAGGCGAATCCAGAACTGGCGGTTTGGGTCAGCCTTCAACGCGTCGCAAAGCGTCGGAATCGTCTGACGGCAGATCAATTGCGGCGAATGGATGAAATCGGTTTTGCTTGGAGCATCCATGATGGTGATTGGGATGTCATGTTTGGAAAACTGGTGGAATATCTCCGCCCGATGCACAACGGCAAGCCGCGCAATGCTGCCATGAGCGTCGAACTCCGGCGATGGACGCTCACACAACGGCAACTTAAAAAGAAGCGGGAACTTGAACCAGGGCGTGAAAGCAAACTCAACGGCATTGGCTTTGAATGGAAACCGTATTCAAAACAATGGCAGGCGATGTTGGACACGCTGCGGAAATTCCACGCCGAACACCGTCACTGTCGCGTTCCTTCCAAATGGCTGCGCGACCCAAAGCTGGCAAGCTGGGTTGCAACTCAAAGAGCACGCAAAGCAACCGGAATACTTTCGGCAGAACGCATTGCTGCGCTTGATGCGATTGGATTCTCATGGCACGTCGGTTCGTCAAAAAGAATTTCTTCGGCCAAAGCGTGGGAAGCAGCATTTGAGATGCTTAAGAAATACAAGGAGACTCATCGCAATTGCCTTGTGCCGCAACGCTCGCGGCAACATCCGCGCTTGGCAGATTGGGTTTCGGAGCAGCGTGTCGCGCACAACAAACACCGCCTTGATGCAGAACGTGTTCGCCGACTCGATGAGTTGGGTTTTGACTGGAATCCCGTCACAACAAAATGGGATGAAATGTTTCAGCAGTTGGTCGAATACAAAAAACAGCATGGCGATACGAATGTGCCACAACGATCTGCCCTTGGCCGTTGGGTGCATAACCAACGCTTGGCAAAAAAACTTAAACGTCCGATTGTAGCCGAGCGCGCCAAGCGGCTTGATGAACTGGGTTTCGTCTGGGCGTTCAGAGAAGTAACCGATTGGGATAAAATGTTTGCCGCTCTCGTCGAATTCAAAAAAGTTCACAAACATTGCAATGTTCCGCAAAAATCACACCCGGACAAACGGCTTGGAAAATGGGTGAACACCCAGCGCACTCACAACAAGCGAGGCACAATACGCCACGACCGGAAACAGCGACTTGATTCAATCAACTTTGTTTGGAATCTGCGTCCGAACCTTGCGGCTGTGAGCTAAAATTTCCGCCACCCCTTCAGGGTGGATTATTTTTTGCGAGTTACCCAGGGTAGTCGCTGCGCTCCAACCCTGGGCTAATTTCCGTAGCGCCTTCAGCGCATTTTCAATTCGTGGAATTCGTGTCAAAAAATTCCCCGCTGGTCGCGTGTCGCGCAAGTCAGTTTATCCGATGGCAGCACGACGTTCAGCTCGCCGAGTTCCGCTGCTGAAAGTTGCGGCAGGCGTTGGACGAGATTCGAAAACCGTTTTGATTCGTCGGCGGAAATTAAATTTTCCGTGATGGTTTGAAACTTCTGGATGTAATTCGCCCGCGCGAACGGACGCGCGCCCAGCGGATGCGCATCCGCCACGGCGATTTCGTCCGTGGTTTTTTTGCCGTCGTTGAAAATGATTTCGACGCGACCGCCAAAGGCTTTTTCCTTCGGATCAATCGAGTGATAGCGGCGTGTCCACTCGGCATCTTCGCGCGTTGTAATTTTTTTCCAGAGCGCGACGACTTCGGGATGCTTCACGATTTCGGGCGCGTAGCTTTTGACGTGATGCCAGAAGCCGGAGTGCAGCGCGGCGGCGAAGATGAACATGATGCTGTGGTCGAGCGTCTCGCGGCTGGCGTTCGGGTCGGACTTCTGCGGGTCGTTCGCGCCCGTGCCGATGACGAAATGCGTGTGGTGGCTCGTGTGGATGACGATTTCACGGATGGTTTTCAGGTCGGCGATCTGCTGGCGCAACTTGAACGCGAGGTCAATCCACGCCTGCGCCTGATACTCCGCGGAATGTTCCTTCGTGTAGGAATCGAGAATGGCGCGGCACGGTTCGCCGGGCGCGGGCAGCGGCACGTCGTAGCTGGCGTTCTTGCCGCCGAGCATCCACGCGATGACGCTGTCCTCGCCCTCGTAAATCGGCGACGGACTTTTCTCGCCGCGCATCGCACGGTCCACGGCTTCGATGGCGAGCTTGCCGGCATGCGCGGGCGCGTAGGCTTTCCAACTGGAAATCTCGCCCTTGCGCGATTGCCGCGTGGAAAAACCGACATGCACCGCCTGTTGAACCGCCTGATAAATCGTGTCGGTGTCGAGGCCGAGCATCGCGCCGATGCCGGCGGCGGCGGACGGACACAGATGCGCGATGTGATCCTTCTTGTGTTCGTGCAGGCAGATCGCGCGC
>JANMJO010000167.1:0-4354 GCA_031371425.1 Verrucomicrobiales bacterium
GCCGTTGCCGTTGGGCTTGAGCGCGTGGAGCGGCAAGGTGTCGCGCACATCGCGCAGGTCAATGAACTTATTGATCTGGCCGTCGGAATCGCAGGTGATGTCCACCAGCGTGGCTTCGCGTGTGGGGCGTTCGTTCAGGCGCGAGACGGGCATGATGGGGAACAACTGACCGAGCGCCCAATGGTCGAGCAGCGACTGGAACACGGAGAAGTTGCAGAGGTATTGGTCGCCGAGGCTGTCTTCCAGCTTGCGGATTTCTTCCGGGATGTAGGCCTGTCCCTTGAAACTCGCCACGACCTCGCGGCTGATTTCCCAGTAAAGATTTTCGATGCGCGCCTTGTCCGGCAAGTCCAGCAGGCCGAGTGTGAACATCTGGTGCGCGTCTTCCTTGCGCTCCTGCGCGTCGTGGAAGGCTTCGAGCTTGTTCAGCTTGGCGAGGTTCTTCTTGATGTCGAGCAGCTCGCGGACGAGGGCGTGCTCGTTGTCGCCATAGACGAAGGCGTCGCCGGGACGGATTTTTTCAATCGCTCCGAATACTTCCACGATGAGCACGCTGTGGTGCGCGACGATGGCGCGGCCGCTCTCGCTGATGATGTTCGGGTGCGGCACTTTCTCCGCGTTGCAGACGTCGGCGATGTAATAGACGATGTCGTTCGCGTATTCCTGCAAGGAGTAGTTCGTGGAGCTGTCGAACGCGCTGCGGCTGCCGTCGTAATCCACGCCAAGCCCGCCGCCGACGTCCATGTATTCGATGGCGAAGCCCATCTTGTTGAGCTTGGCGTAAAAGCGCGCCGCTTCCTGCACAGCTTTCTTCACGGTCAAAATGTCCGGCACCTGCGAGCCGATGTGGAAGTGCAGCAGCTTGAGACAGTGGGAAAGATTTTCCGCCTTGAGCATCTCCGTGGCGGTGAGCAGCTCCACGGTGCTGAGGCCGAACTTGGCGTTCTCGCCGCCGCTCTCGGCCCATTTGCCCGCGCCCTTGCTCAAGAGCCGTGCGCGGATGCCGATGGCTGGCTCGACGCCGAGTTGTCTGGAGATGGAGATGATGTTGCGCAGCTCCTCCAGTTTCTCGACGACCATGATGACTTTCTTGCCGAGCTTCGTGCCGAGCAACGCCATCTTGATGAAGCCCGCGTCCTTGTAGCCGTTGCAGATGATGAGGCTGCCCATCTGGTTTTGCAGCGCGAGGCCGGCGAACAATTCCGGCTTGCTGCCGACTTCGAGGCCGAAGTCGAACGGCTTGCCCGCGTCGAGAATCTCCTCCACGACTTCGCGGAGCTGGTTGACCTTGATGGGGAACACGCCGCGATAGCTGCCCTGATAATTATATTCCGCGATGGAGTTGCGGAAGGCCGTGTTGATCGCCTCCACGCGGTGGCGCAGAATATCCTGGAAGCGGATCAGCACCGGGAACTTCAGCCCGCGCGCCTTCGCTTCCTCAATCACGTCGGTGAGGTCCACCGCCGCGCCGGCTTCTTGCTGCGGCGTGGCGATGACGTGGCCGGCGCCATTGATGTCAAAATACTTCGCGCCCCAACGGCGGACGTTGTAGAGGTCGCGCGCCTGCTGGATGTCCCACGGCGGCGGTGTGTCGGTCGGTTCGCTCATGTCATTAAATTACGAGCGCACTATAGAAAGGCTGGCGCAGAAATCAATCAGCGCGATGAAAAAGTTTTGCAACTGGCGCGGGCGACGTGACGATTAATTGTCGCCACCGCCATCCGCTCCCGGATTCAAATGCTTCGCCGGTTTGTGTGAAAACGCAAAAATGAAAAACCCAATCAGCAGGAACAGGGTTGCCGAGGCGGAATAGCGGCTGAGATTCAAGCCGCCGGCGCTGGTGGGTTTATCCAGAAAGTCTCCGACCACCGCGCCCAGCGGACGCGTCAGGATGAATGCCGCCCAAAACAGAATCGTATGGGAAATCTTTGTCAGATGGTAGGCGGCGGCAATGACTGCGAGGATGCCACCGAACACAAAAATCCCGCCTCCATAACCCAGCCCCGCCGTGTCAGCAGTCCAATCACCGAGAGCCGTGCCCAAAGTTTGCGAGCACATGATGGTGATCCAATAAAACATTTCTGATTTCGGCGTGTTCACAGAATCCACGGCGACCGAACCCAGAGTGCGCTTCCAAATCCAGAGAGACGCCACGAGCAGCAGCGCCAAGATGGTAGTTCCGCCCGCGTAGCCAATCCCGAGAGACCGGTCGGCAAAGTCCGCCAACGTCGTCCCCACCGTCGTGGTGGCGATGATCGTCGTCCAATAGATGACGGGATGAAATTTTCTGGCCAGCACCTGAACGATTACGGCGGCGACAAAGATGACGGCGAAGATACCGGTGCTTAATAGGTAGCCCAGGTTCATGGACATGGACAAGGCGTCGCCGGCGGTCTCGCCCAAGGTGGTTGCGAGAATTTTTATGACCCAGAAGATCAAAGTGACTTCCGGCACTTTGCTCAACACAGATTCCTGTTCTTTATTCATCGTTAATTTTGGTTGATATGAAAGCCCGGTTCAAGCCAATGGTAGCCGCACGGTCACGAGCGTGAGCCCGCCGCACACAGATTCGATCTTCAACCCGCCGCCGTGCGCGGAAACAATCCATTGCGCGATGCTCAGGCCGAGGCCACAGCCATCCACGGCGGAATGGTGCGAGGCGTCGCCGCGAAAGAATCGCTCGCACACGCGCGGCAAAACTTCGGGCGCGATGCCCGCGCCGGTGTTGGAGATCTTCAACTCGGCATTTTCACCCGCGCGGCGCAGGGCAAACTCTACCGTGCCGCCGGGCCGGTTGTATTTCACCGCGTTGTCGGCAAGGTTCAGCAGGAGCTGGCGCAGGCGGTGTTTATCGCCAAGAGTTTTCACGCTATCGCAGACGGCGAGCGTGACGGAAAGATTCGCGGGGCGCGCGAGGATTTGCGCGTCGGCGAAAATGTCGCGGACAATTTCATCGAGCGCGAGCGGCTCATACTTGAGCGCAATCTGTCCGGCGTCGGCCTTGGTCAGCAGCGTGAGGCCATCCACAATCTTGGTGAGGCGCTGGATTTCATCAAGCTGGCTGACGACGCGCTCGCGCTGGACGGCGGAAATGGTTTCATCCCGCAATCCGGTTTCGAGTTCGCCATGGAGGATGGTGAGCGGCGTCTTGAGTTCATGCGAGGCGTGGAGCGTGAACTCGCGGATGCGTGCGAACGAGGCGTCGAGCCGCGCCGTCATCGCGTTAAAAACTTCGGTGAGGCGGTCGAGTTCGTCGCCGTTGCGGGAGCGCGGGAGCTGTTCGGACAGATTCCGGTCGTGGATTTTTTCGGCGGCGAGCGTGAGTTGTGCTACAGGCGCGAGCGAACGCCGCATCAACCACCAGCCGCCCGCGAGCGCGATCAACGCGGGTGGCACACCGCACCAAAAAAGTATGCGCAGCATCTCGCGCAAGTCGCCTTCGTCGGACTCTGCGGTTTTTTCAGCGGGCGGGTTTTGCGGCGACAGATCGGGGGCAAACTCGTGATACATCAGCGCACCCATCGCGAGCAGCGAGAGGAAGATGATGACGGCATACCAAGCGGTGAGGCGCGTGCGAATGGTCATGACATCTCCTTCATCACGTAGCCGATGCCGCGGACGGTTTGCAAAAGTTTTGGCTCGAAGCCGTCGTCAATTTTCTCGCGCAACCGTCTCACATAGACATCCACAAGGTTCGTGCCGGGGTCGAAGTCGTAGTCCCAGACTTTCTCGATGATGCTCATGCGCCCGCAGATTCTGCCGGCGGAGCGCATGAGAAATTCCAGCAGGCGGAACTCGCGCGCGGTCAGTTCAAAAGTTTTGCCACGCAGGCAAAGCGGACCCCCGACCGCTCGTCCGGCGGCCTGGGGCTGGGTCTGGCGCTGGTAAAAAGCCTGGTGCAGCTACATGGCGGCATGGTCGGCTGTTCCAGCAAGGGCCATGGCAAGGGCAGCGTGTTTTCAGTCTGCCTGCCCCTGTGGTCGGCGTCGGTTGAATCGGCCGCATCGACGAATGCAGGCAGCCACCTGCTTTCCCCGACCCGGTCGCTCAAGGTCATGGTGGTGGATGACAATGCCGATGCTGCGCAAATGCTGGGCATGCTGCTCGAGGCGTTCGGCCACAATGTCACGGTGGAATACAGCGCGCAGCAGGCGCTTGAGCGGTCGCAAACCGAGCAGCCGAACGTCTATGTGCTCGATATCGGCTTGCCGGAAATAGACGGGAATGAATTGGCGCTGCGCCTGAAGGCGCAGCCGCAAACCGCCGGCGCAACACTCATCGCCCTGACCGGTTACGGCCAGCGGTACGACAGGGAAAGCGCGCTGGCCGCCGGGTTCAGCCACTACTTTGTGAA
>JANMJO010000168.1:0-23779 GCA_031371425.1 Verrucomicrobiales bacterium
CTGAACGCAGAACACGCGCCGGGACTGTTCAACGAATTGGCAACTGCTGTGTTCATCCAGCCGGCATCCGCAGCCCAGCAAACGTCCGCCCGCTGTCCCCCTCTCCCACCCGCCGCGCCGGAGCGCGAGCGAGGCGGGTCGGATGGGAGAGGGGTTAGGGGTGAGGGCGGTTTGGCCCCACCGGAAACAGCGAAGAACCGCGCGAACTGCGCGCCAGCGTTTGGACTGCGGACGATTCATCGCCGCTTTTGCCAGTAAAAAATATCCGTGTTCATCCGTGTCATCCGTGGTTGAATCAATCAGCTTTTATGGACATCAAGAATCTCGCGGCTGTGCCCGCGTTCATCACGAAGGACGGCTCGGAAATCCGCGAGCTGCTGGCGCACCGCAATTCCGCCATCCGCAACCAGAGCCTCGCCGAAGCGCGGTTGCCCGTGGGCGCGAGCACGCAGGAGCATTTTCATCCGCGCGCCGAGGAGATTTATTTCATCACGCATGGCACGGGGCGGATGAGGATTGAGAACGAGACTCGTGACGTGAAGCCCGGCGATGCCATCGCGATTCCGCCCGGTCTCAAACACAAGCTCTGGAACACCGGCGCGGAGACGTTGCGTCTGCTCTGCTGCTGCGCGCCGGCCTACGAGCACGAGGACACGGTCATCACGGAGCCGGCGCAGGCTTGATTGTAGTCCCGTGAAAGGCAAACATTCCAATTGGGCCGTCGCGAGCACGCTGCTGTTCACCATTTTTCTCTGGGGCGGCAACAACGTCGGCACGAAATGGCTGGTGCAGTCATGGCCGCCGGGGTTCATTGGCGGCACGCGTTTCTTTTGCGCCGGGCTGCTGATGGTCGGGTTGTTCCGGTGGACGGATTGGTTCGGCGCGGCGGTGCGACCGAGCCGCGTTCAGTCCCGCCAACTCTGGCTGCGCACCGGGCTGGCGCTCGCGGCCTACATCATTTGCTTCAACTGGGCGATGCGGCTCACGTCCGCCGCGCACGTGGCATTGTATCTGGGCGCATCGCCGGTGTGGGCGTTGCTGTGGGAAGAGCGCCCGCAAAAATCCTGGCGCAGCCTGCTGCGCTACGGTGCGGCGATCTTGGCGCTGGCGGGCGTGGTGACGTTGTTCTGGCCCGCCTTGCACGACGCGCGGCTGAATCCGATCGGCGAACTCTGCGGCATCGTCGGTAGCGTCTTGTGGACGATCTACAGCCATGAATCGCGCCGGCTCAGCCTGGAAATTCCCGGCGCGGAAGTCGCCGCGCAAACGATGTGGCGCGCGGGCGTCTGGCTCATGCCGCTCGCGGCGGCGGAACTCGCGCTGGCCGCGCCCATCGTTTGGAAGCTCAACGACGTGATTATCCAAGCCGTGTGCATCATCGGCGGTGGCGTGGTGGCCTACGCCTGCTGGAATAATGCGCTGCGCCTCTGGCCCGCCAGCCGCGTGTTTCTGTTCAACAATCTCATTCCGATTAGCACCATGACGTGGTCACATCTCATCCTCGGCGAGACGGTCACCAAGACTTTCTGGGTGGCCATGTTGTTGATTCTGGCGGGCGTCGCGCTCGGGCAAATCGGCTTTCTCAAGTTCGAGCAAAAAGTTCTGCCGCCGGACTGACCGCGAACCGCTGACCGCGAACCGCTGGACACTCCGCCGCCGTTTTGAAACACTCCGCCCGCGTGAAACAATCAATCGTCACCTTGGACATGGAAGGCGTGCTGACGCCGGAAATCTGGATCGCCGTCGCCGAGAAGACCGGCATCGCCGAACTCCGCCGCACCACGCGCGACGAGCCGGATTACGACAAGCTGATGAACTACCGCATCGGCATCCTCGACCGCCACGGCATCAAGCTCTCGCACATCCAGGAAGTCATCGGCACGCTCAAACCGCTGCCCGGCGGCAAGGAATTTCTCGATGAACTGCGCTCCTTCGTGCAGGTCATTATTTTGTCGGACACGTTCGAGCAATTCGCGCAACCGCTGGTCAAGCAGCTCAATTGGCCCACGCTCTTCTGCCACCGGCTCACCGTGGAGAATGACCGCATCACCGGCTACCAACTCCGCCAGCCGAACCAGAAGCAGAAGTCCGTGGCCGCATTGAAGTCCTTGAACTACCACGTCGTCGCTGCCGGCGATTCCTACAACGACACCGCGATGTTGCTGGAGGCGAACGTCGGTTTCCTCATCCACGCGCCGGAGAATGTGAAGCAGGAATTCCCGCAGCTCAAAGCCGTGGACAGCCATGCGGAGTTGATGAAGCTAATCCGGCAAGCCCTGGCTTGAGCCACAGATTTGCACAGATGAAACACAGATAAGGAACAGGCAAAACCGGCTCTGGTTTCATCTGTGTTTCATCTGTGTAAATCTGTGGCTAAAAAATCAGTCCTCCGCCTTCGATTCCCGCCCCGTCAAATCCTGCACCGCCTGCCGCACGTCCTTGCCTTCGTAAAGCATCGCGTAAACCTCGTCAATGATCGGCGTGCTGACGCCGTGCTTGCGTGCGAGTTCGCGGGCCGAGCGCGCGTTGGGATAGCCTTCCGCCACCGCCGTCATGCTGGCGACGATGGCTTCCGCCTTCTCGCCCTTGCCGAGCCGCTCGCCGAAACCGCGGTTGCGGCTCAACGGCGAAAAGCACGTCACCATCAAATCGCCGAGCCCGCTCAAGCCGGTGAAGGTGTCCGCCTGCGCGCCGCACGCCACACCGAGCCGGCGCATCTCGGAAATGGCGCGCGTGAGCAACGCCGCCTTGGAGTTGTCGCCAAAGCCGAGGCCATCGCACACCCCCGCGCCGATGGCGATGACGTTCTTGAGCGCGCCGCCGAGCTCCACGCCGTGGATGTCGCTGCTGGTGTAAACGCGGAACGCCGGGCCGTGAAAAAGCGATTGCACCGTCTGCGCCGCCGCTGCGTCCTCGCTCGCGGCGACGATGGCGGTGGGGATTCCCTTTGCAACTTCCGTGGCAAGCGTCGGGCCGGACATGGCCACGATGCGGGACTTCGGCGAATTCTCACGGAGAATGTCCGTCATCGTCTCGCCGGTCTCGAACTCGATGCCCTTCGTCACGCTCACGACGATGCCCGTGAAGTCGCGCAGCGGTTTGCTCACGTTGCGGTAAGCCTTGGACACGGCGGCGACGACCACCAGCTCCGCGCTGGCCACGGCCTTGGCGGCATCGGCCTCGCCGCGCAGGTTGGGCGGCAGTTGAATGCCCGGCAGGTAACGCTCGTTGACGTGCGTCCGATTGATGCCCTCGACAGCTTCGGGAAAGAAATCCCAGATGACGACCTCGTGGTTGCGAATGGCGAGGATGCGGGCGAGGGCAGTGCCCCAAGCGCCCGCGCCGAGAACGGTGATTTTCATTTCTGGGTTTCCTTTTTTTTGTTTCCGATGCGGTTTTCCGTGCCGTCGCGCAGTCGCCGGATGTTAGACTTGTGTTTGTAAATCGCGAGCGCGCCGAGTGCGATGGTGACGATGCGGAGCAGCAGGCTATCGCGCGTGAACCACACGGCGGAGGGCAGGGCGATGGCCGCGGCGATGGAGCCGATGGAAACGTAGCGCGTGAGCAACAGCGTCACCGCGAAGACCGCTACGGAAACGCCCATCGCGAGCGGTGCGAGCGCGAGGAACACGCCTGCCGAAGTCGCGATGCCCTTGCCGCCTTTGAACTTCAGCCAGCAGGTGTAGTTGTGGCCCAGCACCGCGCCGATGCCGGCGATGACACGGTGCGTTTCCACATCTGCGGCGGAAATGTTGAAAGCCGTTTGCAGCCAGACGGGCAGGCAGACCGCCGCGAAACCTTTCGCCGCATCCGCGAGCAGCACGAAGATGCCCGCAGGTTTGCCGAGCACGCGCATCGCATTCGTCGCGCCGATGTTGCCGCTGCCGACGGTGCGGATGTCTATGCCCTTCACCTTTGCCGCGAGATAGCCCGTTGGAATCGAGCCGAGTAGATACGCGGCGAGCGCGGTCAGGATGTAACTCAAAATTGGCACGGCGAAACTGTATAAGTCCAAAGTCCGAAGTTCAAAGTCCAAAGTTGAGCGTAGCGGCGTCTCGGCAGAGCGCTAAATATTTTTTTGGCGGCGTAAAGCAAGGCAGGTTGCCGCTCGCGGTCCGAAAGAACCCGACCGCGCCGATTTTTTTCGGCGGGTCGGGTGTGTGGTTTCGGTTTTAAGTCAGATCAATCCTGGCCGTTCCAATCGCAATGTTCACGGACATCGCGGGCCTGTACGATCACGCCTGCCGAGGAGCACGTCCAGAATACGCTGCCGTTTGGAGCAACTGTGATGTCGGTCGGTTCGGGGTCACCTGCGTCCACCAGTTCCAGTTCGCCGGTTTCCAGATCGAACGCGGAAACTTTATTCGCGCCGCCATGGGCGCCGTTGACGCCAGGCGTGGGCACTTCGGTGAAGTAAAGAATGTGCCGCCGTTGATCGAGCGCGATGCCGGTTGGTTTGCTCAAGTCTTTCAAGAGGCGCGTCACCGTGCCGTCCGCAGTCCGGCACAGAATCACACCCGCGCTTTTGCACGTCCAATACGCCGTGCCATTGCGCGACACGGTGATGTCTGTGGGTTCGGGTTCACCCAGAGTGAGAATTTCAATCCCCAGGCCGTCGGAAACATTGACGGTGTTCGTGCCGCCGTTTTTACCGGACACACCGGGCGTGGGGACTTGGGTGAAATAAACAAAGCCCCAACGATCCACCGCAATGCCACTGGGCTTGCTGAGGCCGCCGAGAAAGCGGCTGACTTCGCCCTTGTGATTGCGTTCGAGAATCACCCCGGCGGATTTGCACGTCCAATAAAGTTCGCCCTCCTTGCTGAGAGCGAGATTGGTCGGCTCCGGTTCGCCCGTGGTCAGGTTGACCAACTTGCCGGTGCCGAGCTTGATGCGGTCCACGGTGTTGGAACCGCCATTCCTCCCAGACACGCCGGGCGTGGGGAGTTGCGTGATGTACAAGGTGCGATTACCGCTGGCGACGATGCCGGTGGGCCGCTTGAATCCGGTGGCGACGACGCGGGTTTCGTAATCTTGAGCGTGGGCCGGCGCACCACAGGCCAGCAGTGTAAGAACGCCCACGGCAATCGTGGCGGGTTTGAGTATTTTTTTGAGGAGCAACATGGTATGACTCGCTTTCTTTTTTGGTTTGGTAAGTTTCGGCGATTCCGCACTTCAACTGAAGCACTGACGAATCTCCGGTTCGTGAATATGAGTCGCAAGGGGCAGACTTATTCCGCGCAATTAACGGCAACCTCTGTTAAAAGATATTTTTTTAGATTCCGTGGAATAAACGAAGTGGGAACGACTCTTACAACGGTGGCGGAGTTGCATTTCGATCAATCCCCATCTGCGGGCACACGAACGGTCTCGTTGTGTAGTGTTTTGTGTTTCACGCGAAGGAATAGGATGGTCGTTGCAGGATTCGCGGCCACTGTTTTCATCCAAGTGGGCCGCGCAAACTTTGAATCAAATTTAACCGGGACGATTCATACTTGAGACGGGGAGCGCGTCCGCCTCGGGCGCCGTGGGCCGCGCCCTGCGGCCCACTTGTGGCGGCTGGAATTCATCCGCCGTTTGGTGAGTCTCTCGACTCCAGTGTTCGGCGCGCGGGCGCGCCGAACTACAGCCGGGGCGGCTGTGCTCCCAAAGATACCAACTGCATCGTTCCGGTTTAAGCGCGATCATAAAGTTTGGAATTGTTGGAATAAACTGCGACCTTGGTGCTCTTATCATTGTGGACGAACTTGATTACGAGGAAATCGTAGGGTTACACGCGGACGACCTGTATCGGTTTGCCTTCAGTCTGACCAGCAAGGCGGACGAAGCGGGCGAGCTAACGCAGGAGACGTATTGTCGTCTGCTGACCAAGGGCGGCCAGCTTCGTGACCGGGCCAAGGTCAAATCGTGGCTGTTCACGACGCTCTACCGGGTTTTTCTAGGCTGGAAACGGCACGAAAGCCGGCACCCACATCTAGAAATTGAATCGGTCGCGCACGAGTTGCCGGTGTTCATGCCCGCAACGGTGGACGCGATGGACGGCGAAACCATTATGGCACGACTATTGGAAATCGAGGAGCGTTATCGCACCCCGCTGACGCTTTTCTACCTGCAAGACCTCGCTTACCGCGACATCGCCGAGCTTTTGGAATTGCCCGTGGGCACGGTGATGTCTCGCCTGTCGCGCGGCAAAGACCTGTTGCGTCAGCGAATTTCCATCCAGTTCGCCGACACGCCGGAAAAAATCATACCCATCAAACTGGAGCGCCTGAAAAAAACGGAGTCGTTATGAACCGAGACGAAGCCACATACATTTTGCGCGCCTACCGGGTGGACGGTCAGGACGCGAACGACCCGCAATTCCGCAAGGCGCTCGAACTGGTGAGGCTCGATCCCGAACTGGCGCGGTGGTTCGCCGAGGAACAAGCCGTGGACATCCGTGTCGCGCATAAGCTTCGCGCCTTCCCGGTGCCGTCCGACTTGAAGTCGCAACTGCTCGCGGTGCGCAAGATTGTTACGTTGCCGGCTTGGTGGCAGCGACGCGGTTGGCAAGTCGCCGCCGCCGCGGGCGTGGCGTTGCTGGTGACGATCAGCGTTCTTTTCATCCGGCTTGCAACGCCCGCCGATTTCGCGTGCGGGCAATCGTCGTTCGCGCAATATCGCGACACGATGGCCGATTTCGCCGGCAACAAACTCTGGCGGCTCGACCTCAATTCGCCGGACGTGAAGGAAGTCCGCCGCTGGCTGACGCAAAAAGACGCGCCCGGCGATCTGCAACTGCCTGCCGGACTGGATGGCCGCCCCAGCGTGGGCTGCCGCGTGCTGAACTGGGGTGGCAAAAAAGTCGCGCTCGTCTGTTTTGAACTGGCGAACCACGAGAAAGCGCATTTGCTCGTGATCGATCGCGACGCCTTGAGCGACGCGCCTGCGGAATCGCCGCAGTTCGCGCAAACCGGGAAGATAGCCACTTTGTCATGGAGCCGCGACGGCAAGACTTATGTGCTGGCCTGCAAAGGCGGCACGCAATCGGAATTACTCGGGTTGCTGTGACTATATTTTATTTCCTGTAAGGATGGGAAGCCCAGGTCCGTCAAACAGACGACGATATGAAAACCAAAACATCGTGCCCGACCCAAACTGCGCCGCCCAGGGTTCGGCGGCGCATTCTCACCGGCGGGTTTGCCCTGCTCGCCCTGCTGCTGGCGGGTTGCGCATCGCCAGCGGTGAAACAGCAACGGCTCGTCGCCAAGCCCAACATGATCTTCTCTGACTCAATGGCGTTCACCTACAATTCCTCGCGGCTCTTCCCGCAACTCGCGCCCGGCTTCAGCGGGGCCGGCGCGTCGCAAAACTCCGGCTGCACCTCCTGTCGTTGATCATGAAACCAATCCAATTTCATCGCGGCTTCATGCCGGGACTGTTCGTTGCGTTGATGGTGAGCGCGTTTGATAACCGGGTGGAATCCGCGCCCGCCGCCGCGCCCGACTTCGAACTTCCGAAATGGGAATCTGGCGAGAAGATCAAACTCGCGGACTTCGCGGGTGAAATCGTCGTGCTGGATTTTTTTGCCTACTGGTGCGTGCCGTGCCGGCAGGCTTCGGTGGAAATCGAGGGCGGTATTCAGCAGTATTACGCCGCGAAGCACGGCAACTCGAACGGCGTGCCCGTGCGCGTCGTCTCCGTCAACATCGAGACGGACTACCCGGAGTTGACCGCGAAATACGTCAAGGACACCGGCGCGGAATTTGTGATGAACGACGCGGACGGTGCGTTGCTGGAAAAAATGGGCGGCGCGGGCACGCCGTTCATCATGGTCATTGACGGCACGCGCGCGACGAAGGAGCAGCCGGACTTTCGCGTGCTCTACAAAAAAACCGGCTTCGAGGGCATGAAGAAACTGCGTCAGGTCATTGATGGCATCAAGCCGCCGCCGAAGCCGGCGGCGAAATTGCGAGCTTTGGGCGGGGGCGGGGAAGAAGCCACCGGCCCGCCCGTCACGCGGCAGGCCGAGGTTGCGTTCGAGGCAATGCTCGCGTCGGACGTTCAACTCACTTCCACGGCGTTCAGCTACGGTCAGAAACAGGGCGGCACGGAATGGAAAATCAATTTCACCCACAACACCATCGGCGAAGCCTACGAACCGTTCGCGCTGTTTGATTTTCTGGGTTACGCGGAACGCATTCACGAAGATTACAACGGCGGCCAGGCGTCGTTGCGCCAAAAACTGTCCGACTCGCTGACGGTGACTGTGGCGGGCGGCGGTTACGCTGGCTTCACGGACTACCGCTCGCTCTGGCTGGCGAATTATTACAAGCAGCAGTTCGCCGAATTCTTTCCCGACGTTTACACGAAACCCGACCCGAAAGGCTACAACGTCTCCGGCAGCTTGCGCTGGGAATACCAGCCGACCACCGGTTTCGTGGAAGCCGGCCTGTTCTACGCGCGCGACGAAATCGCGCCGGGCTACGACCGCGATGATTTCACGGGCAACGCGATTCGCGGCTCGTCGGAATTGAAAACCTGGTCGCCGACGTTGAAATTTGAAAACGTTCTCACCCGGCGCATCCGCGTGCTGAACGAGTTTCAACTCATCGACGTTTCGCGGCGCGAACTGCGTTACGCTTACCGCGGCTCGGTCAACATCGCGCTCGGCGAGCGCTGGGTCTGGCGCGTCATCGGCGGTTACACGCAGGAAGCGCCGAAGTTCGAGGCATGGTTTACCGGGGCGACGCTGGAGTTCGATCTCACGCCCCACTGGT
Source organism: Verrucomicrobiales bacterium (assembly GCA_031371425.1). Lineage (GTDB taxonomy): Bacteria > Verrucomicrobiota > Verrucomicrobiia > Limisphaerales > JAFMIX01 > JAFMIX01. The sequence goes on from JANMJO010000168.1 coordinate 8,760, forward strand.
GGATCAACGTCTCCGGCCTCTACTACCGCGACACCGGCGAGATTGAAAATTCCGCGCTCATTTCCACCGCCGCGCCCGGCTTGCACACCTGGCAGGGCGGCCTCGGTCTGCGCTACGCCGGCAACTCGTCCTCGTTCAGTCTCAACGTCGCGCCGATCTGGGCGGACTACGAGCCGGTCGCCATCGGCACGCGCCCGTTCACAAATCTTTACCGCGACCGCGACTGGATCTCTGTTCAAGCCGCGTGGTCGCTCACGTTCTGAAAAACCAAACCGATAGACGTATGCAAAACCACTCCCCATTCCATCCATTCAAAAAGTGGCTGCGCGCGCTGCTGGCGGCGCTCGCCCTCACGCAGAACAGCGACTTCGCCCAGGCCGCGCTGTACCAGGTCGGTGACGTGGTGACCAATCTCACCTTCATCGCCCGCCAATCCTTCACGCGCCCCGACGGCACCGCTGTCCCCGCCGGTGCCCAGGTGCATGTCCGGGACTTCACCGGTCGCGTCGTGTTTCTCGAATGGTTCGCCGTGTGGTGTCCCTATTGCACCGCCGCGTATCCGCAGACGAAAGCCGGAATCGAGGATTGGTATAGTTCGCGCGGCGGCAATCCTTACGGCGTGCCGGTGCTCTACGTCTTTATGAACCAGGAATCCTCCGCCTCCTACCAGTCGCAAACCACCAGCTACATCAACGCCAACGTGTACAGCAACACCGCCGTCTGCAACGACTACGGCGTCCCGGCCAGCAACCCCGCGCGCTTCGCCTTTCAAACCAGCGGCCAGCCGGTCTTTGTCGCCATCAACTGCGTCACCAACTCGCCCACGCACCAGCCGTGGCAGTTGCTTGTGAACCATCTCGGTTACGGCGACACCGATTTCAGCACCGAACTGGTGGCCTTTCGCGCCGCCATTGACGCGGTGCAGCCGGCGATCGTTCCGCCGCGCATGACGAACGCGCATCGCGTCGGCGCGGATTTCGAGTTCAACTACAACGCGCAACCGGGCCGCAATTATCGGGTGCTGGCATCATCGAATCTGACGGCGTGGACGACGCTGCGAACGAATGTCGGCTCCACGAACACCGTGGTGTTTCGTGAGACCAACGCCCCGCCCGGCAAACGCTTTTACCGCGTGGTGACGCCTTGATTGCACCGTAGCGGCGTCTCGACAGAGCGCCGCATTATCAGTTTGAAAAGTCCGGCTTTCTCCGAAAGCCGCTACACAGCCGTTGGATTTCCGCTTTCTGCTTTCCACTTTCAACTTTTGAAACCAAACTCCGCGCATGGCATCCAAAGTCAAAGTCGCCGTGCTCGGCGTCGGCTCGCTCGGTCAACATCACGCGCGGCTCTACGCGGAACTCGCGGTCACGGGCGCGGTGGAATTCACCGGCATCTACGACGCTCACGCGGAAACGGCGCGCAAAATCAGGGCGAAACTGAACGTCCGCGTTTTCAATTCCATCGCCGAAGCCGCCGCCGCCAGCGACGCGCTCAACATCGTCACGCCCACCACGACGCATTTTGAAATCGCGAAAACTTTGCTCGCGCAGGGCAAGCACGTCCTCGTCGAGAAACCGATGACCGAGAAGACCGAGCAGGCGGCGGAGTTGGTTCAGCTTGCGCAGCAGAAGAATTGCGTCCTGCAAGTCGGCCACGTCGAGCGGTTCAATCCTGTTTTCAAATACCTTCAGACCGTCGCCACCGAGCCGCGCTTCATCGAGACGCACCGGCTCTCGCCGTATCCCGCGCGCAGCACGGACGTGGGCGTGGTGCTCGACCTGATGATTCACGACCTTGACGTGGTGCTCGCGTTCGTGAAATCGCCCGTGACCAGCGTGGACGCCGTGGGCATCCCCGTGTTGAGCGCGAGCGAGGACATCGCCAACGCGCGGCTGCGCTTCGCCAACGGCTGCGTGGCCAACCTCACCGCCAGCCGCGTCAGCCCGGAGCGGATGCGGAAAATCCGCGTGTTCAGCGGCGGCGCGAACACCAGCTACATCTCGCTCGATTACCGGGCGCAGGAAGGTTTTATCTATCGCATCGCCCGCGACGACGAGGAAGAAAGTTCCATTCTCAAAAAACTGATGGTGGCGAAACTCGGCGTGGGCAAAGACTCCGCCATCGTCAGCCAGTTCGGCGGCAAAAAAATCGTGCGCGAGCCTGTGCCCATCGCGAAGGACGAGCCGCTCAAGCTGGAGCTGGAACATTTCGTGGAGTGCGTGCGCGCCCAGCAAACCCCGCTGGTCAGCGGCGAATCCGCCAAGCGCGCGCTGGACTTGGCGTTCGAGATCACGCGGCAGATTCAGGCGGTGAAATAAAATTCAATTTTCATTCGCAACAAAATGGATTAACAATAGGCATATGAAACAGTTCACAGCCATCGTGCATCGCGGCGAACCTGACGAAGGCGGTTTTTGGGCGACTTGTCTGGAAGTTCCCGGCGCAAACGGTCAGGGCGAGACGAAGGAGGAATGTCTGCACGACCTCAAGCAAGCCATTGAACTTCTGCTGGAAACCGAGCGAGCCGAAGTGTTCCGGCTCGATCCGCAGGCGGAGACGACCGAACTGGTGCTCGCATGAAACGGCGGGCGTTGCTCGGCCACCTTCAGGAACACGGCTGTGTGCCGTTCCGCGAGGGCGGCAGTCATTCCATCTGGAGCAACCCGCAAACCGGACGCAAGGAAGCCGTTCCCCGCCACAACGAGATAAAAAAATTTCTGGCGCGTTCGATTTGCCGCAATCTTTCCGTGCCAGTCCCGCCGGGCAACTGACCACCGCTGGCCAGCGGCGAATCCGCCAAGCGCGCGCTGGACTTGGCGTTCGAGATCACGCGGCAGATTCAGGCGGCCAAGATTTAACCTGACTTTCCATCCGCGAAATCCGCGAAATCCGCGGTTACAATTTCGGTTTTTGGGTTTAACGCAAAGGCGCAAAGAGACGGGCGCATCTTGCTGCTGCCCCCTCCCGGAGCGCGGGTCGGTCACCGCCCGCAGCCTGCCCGCACTTCTGATAGCCCCGGCATTTCCAATAGGCGCTCTGCTATTTACGCGCTGCGACCGGGGACCGGTCGCGCTCCGGGGGCAAGTTGCGCACCAAAGAAACGAAGCGCGAACGGCTGCTTGCATTTGGGCTGATAGCGAGAATAATGCGACCGACTTACCTGAAGGAAATTCTATGAATCAAAACCAAATCAGCCGTTGGACGTTTGTGTGGATTGTCGGCTTGGCGTTGCTCGCGGGCATCCGGCAAGCCGCTGCGCAAGGCACGACGGCGTTCACTTACCAAGGCCAGCTCCGCGACGGCGGCACGAACGCCAATGGTGCTTACACATTCACTTTCAAACTTTACGATGCGGTCACAGGCGGCGGTCAGATCGGCAGCACCATCGCGAGCAGTTCGACGCTCGGCAATGGACTATTCTCCGTGAATCTTGATTTCGGCGCGAGTGCGTTTAATGGCAGCCCCCGCTGGTTGGACATCACTGCTCAAAGTGGAACGAACGTTCCTGAAACACTCACACCGCGTGTGCAAATGTTGCCTGCGCCGTATGCCCTTTACGCCGCCGTCGCCGCCACGGTGACGAACGGCGCAATCATGAACGCGCAATTGGCGACCAACTCTGTGGCGACAACCAACGTGCAAGATGGCAGCGTGACGGATGCAAAAATTGTTTCGGTAAGCGGTGGCAAGGTCATCGGCAGTGTGGCTTCAGCGTCCAGTCTAGTCGGCGGGACTTGGAATGTCAGTGTGGGTAATTACCAGACCTATACTAATATCCTGCGATTCATCGCCAACGGTTCGACGATTATGGCCGCTCACGCGAACGGCGTCTCGGTCAATGGCGAAATTGAAGCAAACATATTAACTTTGAACAGCAACATCATCCAATTTTCCGGCCAACCCGGGGCGGTTATGTCCGTGAATACCACCGGTGATTTTATTTTTGATAACAACGTCCGCATCACGGCGCTCGGTAATATTACGTTGCCCGCACCCGGCGGCAGTCGCTCCATTAGTGCCAACAACCAAGGCATTACGGTGGACGGAATCAGCGTTAGTGCCGCGAACGGGGTCGTATTCCCTAACGGTGGCGGAGGGACTGTGGGCATCACCGCCTCCGGCCAAAACATTTATATTCCCGTGGGCGGTTTAACGCTGGGCGTTGGTGGCATTGTTACTGCACCTGGCGGAGGCAATTTCAGCGCTGGTGTTTCCGCAGGCAGCGGCAATTTCAGTGGTCCCGTTAACGCTACGATTTTTAATACGACGAGCGATCGGAACGTGAAAGAGCAATTCGCCGCCATCAATCCCCGCGAAATCCTCGATCGCGTAGTCAACCTGCCAATATCCAGTTGGAATTTCAAAACCGACGGCAGCACGCGACACATCGGCCCGATGGCACAGGATTTTTACGCCGCCTTCAACGTCGGCACGGATGACAAACACATCGCCACCGTGGACGAAGGCGGCGTGGCGCTGGCGGCGATTCAGGGCTTGAACGAAAAGTTGAAGGAGAAGGATGCCGAAATCGAAGCAATGGAAAAACGGCTGGCGGGTTTGGAAGAATTGATCAAATCGGCAACCCACAAATAGGTTGAGGCGACCAATGAAAATTCTTTTCCTCCTCCTGCTGGTTTCCAGCACGGCCTTCGCCCAGAGCAGCGCGCGGTTCGCCATCACGCGCGGCGTGATTGCGGGTGGTGGCGCGACTCCCAGCAGCAGCGCGCGGTTTCAATTGAACAGCACCATCGGCCAACCGCTCGCGGCCGTGCCGACCAGCGCGCGGTTTTCCATCCAAGGCGGCTTTTGGATTCAACCAGCGCCCATCATTTTCGCGCCCGCCAAGTCGGGAAGCAGTTTCATCTTCTCCTTCCAGACCGAGCCGGGGAAAACTTACACGGCGCAATACACGGACACGCTTGCCCCGCCCAACTGGCAGAACCTGCCGAGCGTCGCGGGCAACGGCGCGGTGGCGTCGGTGACTAATGCCGCGCCCGGCATCGCCAAAAGATATTTCCGGCTCGTCGAGCAATAAGCGGGAACAATCTTCTCTGTCTCCTTGAGCATCGCGTCTCTGCAGAAAAATAAACCCGTGAAACCAAAGTCGTTCATGCTCGTCGCGGGCGAGGTCAGCGGGGATTTGCTCCGGCGGATTGACTGCGGGCTTTACGCGATTGTCGGTCAGGTGTAACAGTTAGTCATGCAAAGCATCCGTTATGTGTATTGGCAGGACGGTGACGCGTGGCTCGGTCATCTGGAGGAATATCCCGACTACCTGACGCAGGGCGAATCGCTGGCCGACTTGGAGGAGCATCTCCGCGACCTGCTCAAGGATTTGTCGAGCGGCGTCATTCCCTCCGTGCGCAAACTGGCGGAACTTCAAGTGGCGTGAAGCGGGTCGAACTCATCCAGCAACTCACGCGCATGGGTTGCGTCTTCATCCGGCACGGCGGCAAGCACGATTGGTATCAGAATCCCCGCACAAAAATGTGCCAGCCGATTCCGCGTCACCGGGAGATCAAAGAATACCTCGCGCGTTCGGTCATCAAAAAGTTAAGCGACGCATCGTGAACTCAAAATCATTCATGTTCATTGCCGGTGAAGCCAGCGGGGATTTGCTGGCGGCGGAGCTGGTCATGACGCTGAAGGAGTCGCCGGAACTGAAGGCGGCGTTGTATCCGGCGGAATTTTTCGGCGCAGGCGGCTTGTGGATGAAGTCCGCCGGCGTGGAGCTGGCGTTCGACATGACGGCGCACGCGGTCATCGGGTTTACCGATGTGCTGAAGAATTATTTCAAGTTCCGCCGCCTGTTCAACCAACTGCTGAAACTGGCGATTGAGAAACAGCCGGACGTGATCGTCTGCGTGGATTTCTCCGGGTTCAACCGCCGGTTCGCGCACGCGATTAAACGATACGTCCGCGCGCGCAGCCGTTTCTGCAACTGGAATCCCAAGATCGTGCAATACGTCTCGCCGCAGGTGTGGGCGTCGCGGCCCGATCGCGCGGATGCGATGGCGCGGGATTACGATGTGCTGTTGAGCATCTTTCCGTTCGAGAAGGACTGGTATGCGCGGCGCACGCCGAAGTTCCGCGTGGAGTTCGTGGGGCATCCGATGGTGGAGCGCTTTGATGCGGCTGCCCGGACAGGCGGGGCGGTGCCGCTGCTATTGCTGCCGGGCAGCCGCAAGTCGGAACTGCGCCGGCATCTGCCGGTGATGCTGGAGGCGTTGAAGCTTTTGAAAAAAGACGCGCCGAACATCCGCGCGCGAATGGTGTTGCCGGACGGCGCGCTCGCGGTGCTGGCCAAGGAAATGGGCGTGCCGGCGGACTTGGAAATCCAGGTTGGCGATCTGCCGCAGGCGCTGGCGCAAGCGGATGTGGCCATCGCCTCGACGGGCACGGTGACGTTGGAGTGCGCGTTTTTCGGCGTGCCGACGGTGGCGATTTACAAGACCTCGTGGCTCACCTACCAGATCGCCAAGTCCATCGTGACGGTGAAACATCTTGCGATGCCGAACCTGCTGGCGGGCGAGGTGATTTTCCCGGAGTTCATCCAGGGCGCGGCCACGCCGGAAAAAATTTCCGCCGCCGCATTCGATCTGCTGTGCGACGAGATGAAGCGGGTGGAGATTAAGGCCGGGCTGGCCAAGGTCGTCGCGTCGCTGGGCGGCGCGGGCGCGAACCGTCGGGCGGCGGAGTTGATCGTGGATTTGATGGGTGCGCGGGTTTGACGGCGGAAAAATCTTGCCACGGGAAACTGGAACAATGCCCCGCCGTTTTATGGTGCGTCAGATTAAGGCCTGCGCTCGCAGGCGGGCTTCGGAGTTCGGATTCAATGGAATGGGGGTATGCCAGCGGGGAAAAAGAAAAGGCCGGACACCAGGTCCGGCCTTTCTTACACACGCGCACTTGAGAACTAAGTGCGAAACACTGACGAAAGACTAACACGAACCCGCTTCTCACATAGTCGCCAGTTCTGGGGACAGTTTGTCCCCAGCCGAAACCCAGCCGTTTTCGGTATCATCACGCGCATCGGCGGGAACGGGTTCATTGCTAGTAGGCACACGCTGGACTTGCGGAAGGTGATGGAAACGGCGCAGAGTTTATCCGCGAATTGCACGAATTGACGCGAAGCATTTTGGAGTGCGGCGACACGTCGCCGCTTTGAAACTGGGAGACAAGTCTCCCAGTTTCAAAGCGCGGACATGTCCGCGCACTCCAAGGCGAAACAGGCATTTGAACCATCAAGCAACGAAGGGACAACGGTATGAACGAGACAATCAAAATAAAACCAGCAGCGGAAACGTGTGCTGGATTTCAACCGCTGAAGTGGTGGCAGGCGGGGCTGCTGGTGCTGGGCGCGGCGGGGTGTTTCCACGCGGCTTACACGCCGGCGCAGTCCGGGCCGCTGGCGTTGCTTATCGTGGGCTACGTCGGGTGTCTGGTGCAGCTCGCGCGGATGCGGACGACGCGGCTGGCGTTTTATGCGGGACTGCTGACGGGGTTGGCGTGTTTCGCGCCGCAACTGGGATTCTTCTGGAACATCTTTGGCGCGGCGGCGATTGCGTTGTGGGTGGTGCTGGCGTTTTGGATCGCGCTGTTCGTGGCGCTCGCTCATGCGGCGCTGGTGCGGTTCGGGGTGAAGCGCGCGGTGTGGCTGATTCCGTTTCTGTGGACGGGGCTGGAATATTTCCGCAGCGAACTTTACTACCTCAAGTTCGCGTGGCTGAACGTGGGGTTTGTGTTTGCTGGTTGGTGGATTATTCCATTCGGTAAAATTGGAGTTTACGGAGTTGGATTTTGTGTCGTTGCTTATGCAACTCTGGGGCTTCTCTCCAGTTGGGAGGTGCGCATATCGAAAAGTGTCCGGATACTGATTTCTATTGTAATCATCATAATCATTCCGTTGCTACTCCTTCCCGCGCTTGTAAAATTCAAAATTCGACCCGAACCCAATTTCCGTGTTGCGGGCGCTCAATTGGAATTTCCAATTCCAAGCGAACTGGTTCAGTCGCTCGACAAGCTTGTCGCAGCGCACACCAACTTGGATTTAATTGTCTTGCCCGAATACACGCTGGACGGGCCGCCGACGGAACAGTTGAAGGATTGGTGTCGCGACAATAAAAAATTTCTCATCGTCGGCGGCAAAGAGCCTGCGCCGGGAAATAATTTTTACAACACGGCGTTCGTCATCGGCACGAACGGCGAGGTGGTTTTCAAGCAGGCCAAGAGCGTGCCCATCCAGTTTTTCAAGGACGGCTTGCCCGCGCCGGAGCAGCGCGTGTGGGAATCGCCGTGGGGCAAGATCGGCATCTGCATCTGCTACGACTTGAGCTACACGCGGGTGACGGACGAGTTGGTGCGGCAGGGCGCGCAACTGCTCATCGTGCCGACGATGGACGTGAGCGATTGGGGGCGGCATCAGCACGAGTTGCACGCGCGCATCGCGCCGGTGCGCGCGGCGGAATATGGTATCCCGATTTTCCGCCTGGCGAGTTCGGGCATTTCTCAGGGCGTGACGGCGAATGGAAGTGTGCGGGCGAGCGCGCCGTTTCCGGGCGAGGGCGAGATGATTTTCTTCGCGACGCGATTGGGTCGGGCGGGCTCGCTGCCGCTGGATCGGTTGCTCGCGCCGTTGTGCGTGGGTGTGACGGGGTTATTCGCGGCGTGGCTGGCGGTGGGAGGTGTCCGCAGATTTCGCAGATGAACGCAGATTTTTTATCCGCGAATTACGCGAATTGACGCGAATAAAAATCAATTCGCGGAAATTGGCGTAATTCGCGGATGAATCAGAGCGGCAGATACTCGGCGCGGATTTCTTTTTCGTCGCAGTGGAGGATGGCGATGCTGCGGGCGGTGCCGAACTTGGGCTTGCCGGCGTAACCGGGGTTGAAGAAGAGAGTGTGGCCGATGTCTTGGTTGAATGGCTTGTGCGTGTGGCCGAAGATGACGACATCGGGCTGCTCGCGGGTGATGCGCGCCCGGAGTTTTTCGTCGGGCGCGTGGGGGTTGACGATGTGGTGGAGGAGGAACTTGCGGCCTGCGAGGGTGATGACTTCGGTGAGTTTGAGCGGGTTGCCGAGGTCAGTGTTGCCGAGGATGGCGGTGACGGGCGCGATGGTTTCTAGCTCGTGAATGATGGTCTGCATGCCGACATCGCCGCCGTGGAGGATGTGGTCCACGCCGGCGAAGAGTTTCAGGATGCGCGGGTCGAGGTGGTCGTGGGTGTCGGAGATTATTCCCAGTTTCATGGTGCAGGTTGAAGGTTGCAGGTTTTGCGATGCGTGGCAGTCACGGCAACTTGTAACCTTCAATCTTCAACTTGCAACTTCCTCCGCTTCGGCTTGAGGTTCTTCGTCGCGTGCACCGGCTTCTTTTTCGGCGGGGGATTCGGCAACGGCGGAGAGTTTCATCGCGCCGGCGAAGAGGGCGGTGAAGAGGCCGCCGCTGAGGAGAGTGTTGCGGAAAAATTCCCAGGTCTGCGGCCAACCGCCCGTGCCTTTGGTCAGCGCGATGAACCAGCCGGCGAGGGTCTTGGTGTATTCGGGATTGCCGAATGGGTTGAAGAGCCACGAGGCGGTGTTGGTGATGAGGTAGAACAGCAGCGCGCCCAGCACGCCGCCGCCGAGCAGCGCGCGGAAGGAGGTTTGCGGCTTGAAGCGTCGCCCCAGCCAGATGAGCGCGGCGTAGGCGAGGTAATTGCAGGCCTGGTATTTCAGCAGGGGCAGTTCCCACACGTTGATGCCGAGCGCGAGCCAATAATATAGGTTGAGGCCAATGTCCGTGGCGAGGAGTGTGAGCAGCGGCAGCCACCACGCCAGCGTGCCGGAGAAATACACGCCCGCACAAAACGCCAGCGCGTAGGCGGCGCTGAAATTCTGCGGCAGCATGCCCGGCATCCGCGACAGCGCGAACACGAGCATCAAGGCCAGCGGCATTGCAATCTTTCCTTTCACGGAGAAAATTTTAACCGAAACGGTTGAATAAGGAAGCCGGGAAGCCGGGATTTTTTTGTTCAGGCTTTCCCGTATTCATGGTTTCCTTATGAACTATTCCGCCGATGCGATGCAAAAACTTTTCGACATCATCCACGAGGACGACGACTTGCTGGTGCTGAATAAGCCGGCGGGGTTGGTGTGCCATCCCACGAAGGGCGATGAGTATTCCAGCCTCATCAGCCGGGTGCGGCTGCATCTGCAGCGGACGATTTCGTACGACGCCGGCGAAGGAACTTCCAAACTTCCAACCTTCAACCCGCAACCTGCAACCGCCCACCTGATCAACCGCCTCGATCGCGAAACCGGCGGCGTGGTGCTGGTGGCAAAAAATCCTGTCGCCGCCGGTGAGTTGGGGAAAATCATCGAAGGCCGCGCGGCGGAAAAGGAATACCTGGCCATCGTCCACGGCCACGTCGCGGCGGAGCAGGGGACGATTGACGCGCCGCTCGGCAAGGATGAGCGCAGCCGTGTGGCGATCAAGGACTGCGTGCGCCCGGACGGCGCGGCATCGCAGACGGAATTTTTCGTGGTGCGAAGATTTTCCCGATTTTCAACTCTCAACCAACAACTATCAACTTTCTCACTGCTCCGCATCCTGCCGCGCACGGGGCGCAAGCACCAGATTCGCATCCACCTCGCGCACCTCGGGCATCCGATCGTGGGCGATAAAATCTACGGCGGCGATGAGGATCTGTATCTCGCGCTCGTCGAGAACCGGCTCACGGCGGAGCAGCGCGAGCGGCTCATCTTGGAGCACCACGCGCTGCACGCCACGGCGGTGCGGTTCGTGTGGCGCGGGCGGGAGGTGGAGTTCAAGGCCGCGCCGGAAATGTGGTTCACGGCGTTTGCAGGTGGCGGTAGCAGTTGTTCGTAATCCTAATCTTAACCCTAATCGTCGCAGGGATTAAGATTACGAGTAGGATTAAGGCAAGACGGGGCGCATCTTGACACTGTCCCCCGTTTGGAGTTCCGCCTTCAGGCGGTTCGGTGCGTTCACCCACCCGGGCCGCATAAATGCGGAACTCCAAACCCAGCACCAGCGTTCGTCGGGGGCAGTGTCAAGATGCGCCCGGCAAGACGCTGGCGCATTGATTCCGTTTGCGGCGGCGGCGTTTTTCTGGCACTTACTTTCACCCATGAATACAGGACGTAAGGCATTGATTTTTTTCACGCTGCTGGCGGGTGCTGTGGCGGTTTCGGCGGAGACAAGTTCCCGGCTGCACTGGTTGGGACGGCAGCAGCTCGCTGCGGAGACGAACGCGGCGCGGTTCATGGATATCTGGAAGCTGCCGGAAAGCGCGCGGCTGGAGGCGCAGTTGCTGAACAAACTCGCCGGTGCGACGAATACAGCGGCTGCGGGGCTGCGTCCGTTGCTGGATGATCTGGTGCAGGCGGAATCCTACGCCGAGGTGCGGCACGCGACGAACCAGCCGGGGCAACTTGCTTTCGCAATCCGCATCAGCGAGACGCGGGCGCGGTGGTGGGAGACGAACCTGCCGGCGGCGCTCGATGGTTTTGAGGTCAAACGCGCGGGCGGCTGGACGATTGTCGGCAAAGCGACGGGCGCAAACGCGCTGCTCGCGGAATGGCGGGAACGCATCGCCAAGACCGGCTCGCCAGTCGCGAAGGGGGCTACGAATTTCTGGCTGGAGGCGGATGTGGACCTGCCGCAGGTGGCGCGGGTGTTCGGGTGGAAGCTGGAATTGCCGGCGGGCTGGCCGAGGATTTTTCTGACGTTGACGGGCGACGGGGAGAATGTGCTGACGCGCGGCACGCTGGATTTTGCGAAGCCGCTGGACTTGAAACTCGAGCCGTGGAGCATCCCGACCAATCTGATCCGCGAGCCGCTGATCGGGTTCGCCGCAGTGCGCGGGGTGGGGGCAGCGTTGACGGAGTCGCCGTTCTGGAAGGGGGCGCAGATTGGCGCGTCGCCGGAGCAGATGTTTTTCTGGGCGCAGGCGTCAATGCCGTTCGAGGTGTATTTTGCCGGATTGCTGCCGGACGCGACGAACCGGGTGGAGCGGCTGTCGGAGCGGTTGTTGGCGGGCGGGAACGACTGGGCGGCGACGAACCGCATGGGAAGTTTCGAGCGGATGCCCGGTGGCCACGGCGTCCTGTGGAAAAATGTTCCGTTCATGACGCCGTTCATGCAGAGCCTGGCGATCCGGCAGAAGGAATACGCCTTTGGCGGATTGTTCGGCATCACAAACACCCGCACCAACGCCACACTCCCGGCGGCATTGCTCACGCAGGTCGCCAGCGCGCCCTACCTCGTGCTGTATGACTGGGAGATGACCGGCCCGCGCATGGAAAGCTGGCTGCACATCGGGCAGTTGTTCCGTTTGATTTTCCACAAACCGCAACTGCCGGCAAAATCAGTCAGCCTGGACTGGTTGCGCACAGTGGCGTTCAAGCTGAAGAATACGGTGACGGTGGTCACGCTGCCGCGACCCTCGCAACTCGCCTTCAGCCGGAAATCCACCGCCGGCTTCACCGCGCTGGAATTGCACCTGCTCGCGGACTGGGCGGAGTCACCGGATTTTCCCAAAGGCCTGCATACGTTCAAGGCTGCGCCGGATGGTGGGTTCGGTGCGAAACGTCCGCTGCCGTCCGAGGCGATGCCGAAAAAATGACGTATTGCCCGCAAGTCCGTGCGTTGGCGCGGAGGTATTTGAAACCGGAGCAATCCGTGCACATCCCTGAAATCTGTGTCAAAGCCCGGTCGGCGGTGCGGCGCATTCAGTCACCGCTGAAGTGTTCAAAAATTCCAAAAAAAATTTGACACTCCGCGCGGGGTCTGTGATATTCCCGTCACACACGGTAAACAAAAAACAGAAACACATATGAGAACACAGAAACTCTTGGTCGCTGCAGCGGTTTTAGCCATCAGTGCGGCCACTTCGATGGCGCAGGTTTACTCCCTAAATATCGTCGGTTACATCAACCTGACGCTTAAGCCGGGCTTCAATTTGGTTGCCAACCAGTTAAACAATGGTGCGGGCAGCAACAGCTTGAATGTTGTTTTCCCCGGTTCAGCAAATGGTTCCACAGTTTATTTGTTCGATGCTGGCACCGGAAGCTTCACTCAATCTGTTTATGACACTGACGGATGGTATGATCCGATATCGGGGAATCCCAGCACTTCGGTGGTGAATCCCGGCCAGGGCTTCTTCTTCTTCAACCCAAACGCGACAACTAACACAGTTACATTGGTTGGTAGTGTTCAGACTGGAACAAACACCATTAATGTGAACAATGGATTTTCACTGCTCTCTTCGGCCACTCCCGAAGCATACCAGCTTACTGGAACGAATTTTCCCGCCGCAAATGGTTTCACCTACTACCAATATACTGCGGGCAGCTTTGTGCAGTCTGTTTTTGATACTGGAGCTTGGGCTGACCCAATTTCAGGAGATCCTGTCACAGTAATGCCCTCTGTTGGCCAAGGGTTCTTTATGTTTAACCCTGGTTCGTCAGTGAATTGGACAAGGACATTTAATCCGTGATTTTGATGCAAAAAATACAATAAACACAATACACACCAAATAAAATGAAAACAAAAATTATTGCTACGTTAAGTCTGATGGTCGCGTTTAGCAGCTTTGGACAGGGATTGATTGCTTTCCAAAACGCTAACTTCGCCTCACAGCGGATTACCACAAATGCCGTTGTGAACGGTGGCGGGATTGGTTCCATGACTACTGCTGCCAATTCGTTTCAATTCCAGCTCTTTTACGGTTCGGATGCTGGATCGATGACCAATACGACTCCGGTATACCTCAATTCAACGACACAAGTTGGCATTATTGTAGGTACGCTTGCTGGGTCATTCGCCACGATATATCCTGGTAACACTGCGTTTTTTGCCCAAGCCTTCGGTTGGAGCTTCGGCATGTCGTTGGCTACCGCACAGCTAACGCCTGGAGCGTTTTGGGGTAGCTCGACTGTTATCAATCCGACAACCTCAACGTCGCCTGCTCCTGGTACGCCTTTATTCGGAAGCACCCCTTCGGCAACCCAGTTTGGTGGCTTTGTTCTGAATGTAGTTCCTGTTCCCGAACCCTCGACCATGGTGCTCGCCGGTTTGGGCGCAGCCTCGCTGCTCCTGTTCCGCCGCCGCAAGCAGGCCTAATCAAACGTGTGTTCTCATCAAAGCCGCCCGTAAGGGCGGCTTTTTTGTTTGCCCGTTTTTCGCCACCCTTCTGAATCAGGGGTTGTGTAGTTCACAACCAATCCGGGTAGGGCGCGTCACTCTGTGCGCGCTGTCAATTGGCAACCCACGCGTTCGGCAAGCAGGGGACTGCCCACCCTACCCGTTGAACCGATCCTTTTGCTGCTGCTGCCATTGTTGCTTGGGTGCGACTGAAATTGCCGCGCAGTTTTCGTTGGAGTTCACGCTTTAGCGTGTCCCCGTGTCGAACGGCTGCGCAGACAAGCTAAAGCTTGAACTCCAACCCTCCGGAAACCGCGCAGAGATTGTTGGAGTTCACGCTTCAGCGTGTCGGGGCGGTGTCCAGTGTGACGGGAACAAGCTAAAGCTTGAACTCCAACTCGGGGCGGGCTTCCGCTGCGCGGCACTTTAACCCGACTTCCGAAGTTGGTAGGGACGCCGCGCTGCGGCGTCCCCGTCCCGACTCGGAGTCGGGACGGAATGAATGGGAGTGTGTGTGTGAATCCTTGAACATTTCGTTCCGCCCGCTCTGCGCGGGCGGGGACAGCGCAGCGCGCTATCCCTACCTTTTTTGCAATGGCCAGCTTCGGAGTTCGGGTTTTAAGTCACACCCTTTTTGCTTCGCAAGATTGACAGCACAAAGTCTCCCGGTAGCATGACACAGTTTTCGGTTTAGCGCGTTCGTCTATCGGCTAGGACATGGCCCTCTCAAGGCTGAAGGACGGGTTCGATTCCCGTACGCGCTACCACTTATTTGCGGGTTGTATTGGCTGTTTCTTAACCCAGCTTCCGAAACAGAAACCAAACGTGCGGGTAAGTTTTTGGTAGCACCCGCCGCCGGCGGGTGATTT
>JANMJO010000173.1:0-10574 GCA_031371425.1 Verrucomicrobiales bacterium
ACGCTGGTGCTGGGTTTGGAGTTCCGCATTTATGCGGCCCGGGTGGGTGAACGCACCGAACCGCCTGAAGGCGGAACTCCAAACGGGGGCAGTGTCAAGATGCGCCCGGTCTAATTGGAAGTGCCGCGCAAGAGGAAATCCGCCCCGAGCTGGAGTTCAAGCTTCAGCTTGTCCGGGGAACAGGCTAAAGCCTGAACTCCAACCTTACCCCAGCACCGTCTTCAAATACTGCCCCGTGTAGCTCGCCGCACACTGCGCGACCTGCTCCGGCGTGCCTTCGGCCACGATGCGCCCGCCCGCCCCGCCGCCTTCAGGGCCGAGATCCACGATCCAGTCCGCCGTCTTGATCACGTCGAGGTTGTGCTCGATGATGACGAGCGTGTTGCCGGAGGAGCGCAATTTGAAAAGCACTTCCAGCAGCTTCGCCACATCGTGGAAATGCAGCCCGGTCGTCGGCTCGTCCAAAATGTAGAGCGTGCGACCCGTCGCCTTGCGGCAGAGTTCCGCCGCCAACTTCACCCGCTGCGCCTCGCCGCCGCTCAAAGTCGTCGCCGCCTGCCCCAGCCCGATGTAGCCCAGCCCGACCTCCGCAAGAGTGCGGCACACGTTCTCGATCTTCGGCACGGCACGAAAAAAATCCAGCGCCTCGTCCACCGTCATCGCCAGCACGTCGGCGATGTTGCGGCCCTTGAAAGCAATCTCCAGCGTCTCACGATTGTAGCGCTTGCCATTGCACTCCTCGCACGTCACATAAACCGCCGGCAGAAAATGCATCTCAATCTCGATGAGGCCGTCGCCCTGGCATTTCTCGCAACGCCCGCCCTTGACGTTGAAACTGAAACGGCCCGGCCCGTAGCCGCGAATCTTCGCCGTCGGCAGGCGCGAGAACAAATCCCGGATCTCGTTGAACACGCCCGTGTAAGTCGCCGCATTGCTGCGCGGCGTGCGGCCAATCGGCGCTTGGTCAATCACAACCACCTTGTCCAACCCCTCGAAGCCCTTGAGTTCGCGATGCTCGCCGGGGCGTTCCTTCGAGCCGTAAAATTTGCGGAACAACGCGCGGCGCAGGATATCATCCACCAGCGTGCTCTTGCCCGAACCGCTCACGCCCGTGATGCACGTCACCGTGCCGATGGGAATCCGCAAATCCACGTTCTGCAGATTGTTCTCCTTCGCGCCGAGGAGTTCAATCCAGCCGCGCGATTCATTCGGTGGCGTGCGCTTTTTCGGGATCGCGATCTCCAATTCACCCGAAAGATATTGCGCCGTGAGCGAGCGCTTGACCTTCAGCACTTCCGCCAACGTCCCTGCCGCCACGAGTTCGCCGCCATGCACGCCCGCGCCCGGACCGAGGTCGAGAATGTAATCCGCGTGGCGGATGGTGTCGGCATCGTGCTCGACGACGAGCACGGTGTTGCCGATGTCGCGCAAGCCTTCGAGCGTGCGGAGCAGGCGGTCGTTGTCGCGCTGATGCAAGCCGATGCTCGGCTCGTCCAGCACATAAAGCACGCCAACCAGTGCCGCGCCAATCTGCGTGGCGAGCCGGATGCGCTGCGCCTCGCCGCCGGAGAGCGACCCGCTCTCGCGATCAAGCGTGAGGTAGCCGAGGCCGACGTTCTTGAGAAAGCCAAGCCGCGCACGGATTTCCTTGATGACCTCGCCCGCGACCTTTTGCTGAAACTCCGTGAGCGCGAGCGTCGAGAAAAATTCATCCGCCTGCTCAATGGACAAACCGCAAACGTCCATGATGGAAAGGCCGGAGAAAGTAGGGCGGGCGTCTCGCCTGCCCGCGCGGAGCGGAGCGACGCGCAAACCGCTCGCGCTTTCGCGCTCGCTGGGCAGGCGAGACGCCTGCCCTACTTTGAAACGCTCCGCGCTTTCACCGCCGAGCGTCACCGCCAAAATCTCCGGCTTCAATCTCCTGCCCTTGCACGCATCGCAGAACTGCGGGCTCATGTAAGCCTTGAGCCGGTTGCGGATAAACTCGCTCTCGCTGTCGTGCGCGAGCCGCTCCAGATTCGGCAGCACGCCCTCGAACGGCCGCGTGATGGTGCTCTGCTTGCCGCCGCGCCAGAACTTGAATTCCATGTCCACCTCGCCCGTGCCTTCGAGCAGCAACTTTTTGAAATCCGCCGGCAACTCTTTCCAAGGCGTCTCCAAACTCACGCCGCCGTGAGCCGCGACCGAGCGCAGCATGGCCTTGTAATACATGATGAGCCGCTTGCCCGCGCGCCGCCACGGCTGGATGGCGCTTTCGAGCGGCTCGTCGGGATTCGGCACGACGAGGTGCTCGTCGAAAATCATCTTCTGACCGAGACCGTGGCAGACCGGGCACGCGCCACTCGGCGAGTTGAACGAAAAATGTTTCGGCGTCGGCGGCTCGTAGCTCTTGCCAGTCGCGGGCGAACACATTTTGTTGGAATGCAAAGTCTCCGTCCAAATTTCGGATTTCGGATTTCGGATTTCGGATTGAGCTGACACAGATTCACCGACTTTGGACTTTGGACTTTGGACTTTGGACTCCTCCACCAACTGATGCAGCGTGAACAACACACCCTCGCCCAGCCGCAGCGCGGTCTCGACGGAATCGCCGAGTCGCACACGGATCTTGTCGTCAATCACCAGCCGGTCCACGACGGCTTCGATGTGGTGAAACTTTTTCTTGTCGAGCTTCACACGCGTGGTCGTATCGCCAAGCTCGACCAGTTCGCCGTCCACGCGGGCGCGGACGAAGCCTTCGCGGGCGAGCCGTTCCAGCACGTCGCGGAACTCGCCCTTCTGCCGGCGCACGACGGGCGCGAGGATCATCACCTTGGCCTTGGGCGGCAGCGCGAGAATCTTATCCACAATCTCGCTCGCAGACTGCGACGTGATGGGCACGCCCGTTTCCGGACAATGCGGCTGGCCGATGTGCGCGTAGAGCAGACGCAGGTGATCGTAAATTTCCGTCGTGGTCGCGATGGTCGAGCGCGGGTTCGAGCCGGAACTGCGTTGCTCAATCGCAATCGCCGGCGACAAACCTTCGATGAAATCCACATCCGGCTTCTGCATCTGGTCGAGGAACTGCCGCGCATACGCCGAGAGCGACTCGACGTATTTACGCTGCCCCTCGGCGTAGATCGTGTCGAAGGCGAGCGATGACTTCCCGCTGCCGCTCAGGCCGGTGACAACGACAAGCTTGTCGCGCGGGATGGACAACGTGAGGTTCTTGAGGTTGTGCTGCCTCGCGCCGCCAATCTTGATGAATTCTTTTGCCATGGTTGCGAATTTCTCAATCCACCGAACCGGGAAGATTAGGAAACGCTGGCCGAAAAGAAAAGCCGGGAACGAAACCGCAGAAAAGCGTTGCTGTTTCCCAGACCCGGGAGTAGAAGAACAACCGTCAGTTCAAAAAAATCATGTAACCAAACAAACTAAACCATTTTAGCGTAGCACGGCTACGGTCTTTGTTGAAAACCGCGAATTTTCTTACATCTGAAGACCGCCCGAGCGCGCGCCGAACGGCGCGGCTTGGCGTATTCTTCAGAAAGGCGCTTCGCGGTGCCTCAACAAAGGGTGCGACAAGTTCGCGCCCTTTTATTTTCCGTTGTTCGTGTGATCTAAAATCAAGAAAGGAAAAGTAAATTATGCTAAAGCCGTTTATAAAAAATCACCTGAAAAACTATTGCTTGGGAGTGTTGGTTGTTGCATTGGCGGGCTGCGGAAAGTCATCGTCAACATCTTCGGGGCCTTCTGACGCAGAGATTAAAACTTTGGCCAAGTCGGGGCTATCTATTGAAATGATGCAATTATTAACCCGCACCATTCCAGATCCAATGACTAAAGAACAAGAGGAGCAACTAGCAGCAAATGTTCAGAGCAATGGTGTCGCCGGACTATTAAAACAAGGAATAACTGTAGTTGGCATAAAAAGAGGCAATCCTAGAGCGAGTGGTGCAAAAGAAATTATTTTGGGGATACCTGATGGAATTGAAATCTACCCCACTCGCGTGACTCTAAACACATATGGAGTCAATAAAACAATCGACTTCTACATATACAAAAACGACCACAATGAATGGAAATTAATCCCTGAAAATCCTTAAGTATAAAAAACACCTCTCACCAAAAAAACAACACTACTTAACAATGAAACCAAATTACTGGATTGTTGGAGCATCGTGGGGCGGAGTTGACCATCAAGACGAACGCTTTGTGCAGCAAGGCTTCTGGATGCTCGGCTGGGAAGAAGGCAATCAGATGGATAAAGCTACTGAAATTTCTCCCGGAGATAGAATCGCCATCAAACGCCTCTTGGGTAAAGGGCAAAAGGGGATTCGAATCATGCATATCGGCGTTGTAAAAGGCGTTATCAAAGACGCAAACAGGATAATCTGCACCGTTGACTGGGCGGCTACGCACTTGGATCGTGTTATAAATGAATCAGGCGGGTGCTTTGGTTCTGTCCATGGCCCTTATACAAAAAACCCCGCTTCCAAACAGTGGATTGAAGAAATCTTTTCCCTGTAGAGACACGCTCGATATACAAAGGCAGCCGCAGCGGACAACCGCTGCGGCATTTTTTGTTTCGCGCCCGGAATTTTCAATTTAGTTGCGGCAACATGCCGCCCCTCCCGGTTGCGCGGTTGCGCTTCGCGGCTTACCCAAACCGTGCGTCCAATTATTCCACGGCCTCGGCTTCACTCTTAAAGGGGTCATAAATGGGTCAGTTCCGAATATTGCCCAATTACTTCGCGCCGTGGGTTGGCGCTTATTTTTTGTCCGCCGCCGCGACGGCTTTGCGAATGGTTTCCCGAAACTTATCCCGCCTTCGCCAAAGGCCGCCGAGATGGGCAGCACGAAAAGTTTTCGGAAAAATTCAATCAGCGGTAAATTTCCCGGCGGTGGCCAACCGTGATGACGAGGATTTGCAACACGCGGTCATGGATTTCGTAAATCACCCGGTAATCGCCCACCCGAATCCGCCACGCATCCCGGCCTTTGAGTTTCTTCACGTCCGCCGGACGCGGGTTGGTTTCCAATCCAGCCAGCCGTGCCAGAATCCGGTTGGCAATTTCATCCGGCAAACGATCCAGTTCCTTGCGAACTGATTTTGGCAGGATGACTTCGTATCTCATTTCACCTTGCGTTTGCGGTCGGCGCGGTAAGAAGCCAGCGTCACGCACTGGCCGGTGGCGATTTCCGAATGCGCCCGGTCATGCAAAGCGTCATAAGCCTGGATGTCGGCCAGTTCCTCCTCGGCCTCGCGGAGATGCTCGTAAGTCCGCAAATCCAACACCACGCCGGTGCGCGTGCCCTTGGCATCGGTAAGGAATTGTTCTTCTTTGGTGGCCAGCAGTTTCATGGTGGAACTTTAGCCGATTCCGTATTTTTCGCAACCCGTTCCTGTTTTTGGGTGTGACTAAAAGTGCCGCGCAGCGGAGTCCCACCCGAGTTGGAGTTCAAGCTTTAGCTTGTGCCCGTCACACCAGCCACCGCCCCGACACGCTGAAGCGTGAACTTCAACAATCTCTGCGCGGCACTTCCAGCCACACCCTCACCGCAGAGCGCGAAAAACTTCACCGCTTCGCCAACCACCGCTCAAAAGCCGCCAGCGTTTCCGGGCTGACGTGATGCTCAATCCCTTCGGCATCCGTCGCGGCCACGCGCTCGGGTATCCCCAGCGAACGCAGGAAGGCCACGACGATCTCGTGGCGGCTCTTGCAGTTGGCGGCGAGGCTGCCCCCGGTCTTGGTGAGGAAGATGGCGCGATACGGCTGCGCGGTGACGTAGCCCGCGCGTTGCAGCCGGGCGATGGTGCGGTTGACCGTGACGTGCGTGACGCCCAGCCGCTTGGCAAGGTCCACCACGCGCGCCTCGCCCATCTCAGCCACGAGGTCGGCGATGGCCTCCACGTAATCCTCCGCAATCTCGTGCGCGTGTTCGCGTCGGGTCTGGGAGAAGATGGCCGCTTGATTTTTTCCCGCACCGGCGGCGCGGGGTTTGCGGGGTGTAGATTTTTTCATGACGGTCATGGCTTGCGGTGAAAATAAAACCAAAACAACTGTTGACCGTCGAGAACATCTATTTGTAGCATAGGCTACATGATGAAGTTGTGGCAACATCGGATGCGGCGAACAATGCTGGCGGGCGGCTGCCTGCTGGTCGCCGCCAGCGGGCAGGCGGGCTATCATCTGTTCAACCCCACGCCCGCCGACCGGTTGCGGGAGTTGAGCACCGACCGGCCGGACAAGACGGAAAGCCCCTACACCGTGGATGCGGGACATTTCCAGTTTGAGAGCGACCTGGTGAGCTACACCTGCGACCGCGACACCTCCGGCGGCGGCGATACCCGCACGGAAGCTTGGAGTTTTGCCACGCTCAATCTGAAGGCTGGGCTGCTGGAAGACTTGGATTTACAGGTCGTCATTGAACCCCACAACCGCGTCCGCAGCGATGACCGCGCGGCGGGCATGGTGACGCGGCAATCCGGGTTTGGCGACCTGACGGTGCGCGTGAAAAAGAATTTCTGGGGCAACGACGGCGGCAAAACCGCGTTCGCCGTGATGCCGTTCGTGAAAATCCCGACGAGCCAGGGCGGGCTGGGAAACAATGCGGTGGAGGGCGGAATCATTTTGCCGCTGGCGGTGGAACTGCCGCACGGCTGGAGCATGGGCTTGATGACCGAGGTGGACTGGTTGCAGGACGACAGCGGTTCGGGGCGGCACGCGTCATTCGTGAACTCCATCACCGTCAGCCACGACATCGTCGGCGCGTTGACCGGCTACGCGGAATTTTTCAGCGAGGTCAGCGCGGCGAGCGGTTCGCGTTGGGTCGGCACGGTGGATTTGGGGCTGACGTATGGCCTCACTAAAAACATCCAGCTGGATGCCGGTATCAACATTGGCGTGACCGACTCGGCGGATGATTTGAATCCATTCATCGGCGTGTCGTGGCGGTTTTAATTCTTTATGAACGCAGATTCAACCAAATCAAATACCCCCGCGAACGCCACCGGCTGGCGACAGCCGGTGCAGCACCCCTCGCTGTCGGAAGTGAACCGCTCCATCGCAGTGCCGCACTCGCTCGGCTTCTGGCGCAAGCTGCTGGCGTTCTCCGGGCCGGGCTACCTCGTCGCCGTCGGCTACATGGACCCCGGCAACTGGGCCACCGACCTCGCGGGCGGTTCGGCATTCGGCTACACGCTGCTCTCGGTCATCTTGCTCTCGAACCTGATGGCGATTCTGCTCCAGTCATTATCCGCCAAGCTCGGCATCGTCACCGGCCGCGACCTCGCGCAAGCGTGCCGCGACCATTACTCGAAGCCCGTCACCTTCATGCTGTGGGTGCTGTGCGAAATCGCCATCTGCGCGTGCGACCTCGCCGAAGTCATCGGCTCGGCCATCGCATTGAATCTCTTGTTCGGCATCCCGCTCATCTGGGGCGTGTGCTTCACCGCGCTGGACGTGCTTGTGGTGATGTATCTCGCCGGAAAAGGATTCCGCTACATTGAGGCGCTGGTCATCTCGCTCATCCTGCTCATCGGCGGTTGCTTCCTGTTTGAGATTATTGTCTCGCGCCCGGAGCTTGCCGCCGTGCTGGGCGGGTTCGTGCCGAAACTGGAAATCATCCGCAACCCGCAGATGCTCTTCATCGCCATCGGCATCCTCGGCGCGACGGTCATGCCGCACAACCTCTACCTCCATTCCTCCATCGTGCAGACGCGCAAATACGAGCAGAACACCGGCGGCAAGCGCGAAGCCGTCAAGTTCGCCACGATTGATTCCACCGTCGCGCTGATGTTCGCGCTGTTCATCAACGCCGCCATCCTCATCGTCGCCGCCGCCACATTCCACACGCGCGGCCAGCACGACGTGGCGGAAATCCAAGACGCCCACAAGCTCCTCTCACCGACGCTCGGCGTGGGGCTGGCGAGCGCGGCCTTCGCCGTCGCGCTGCTGGCATCCGGCCAGAACTCCACACTCACCGGCACGCTCGCCGGACAGATTGTGATGGAAGGCTTCCTCAACATCCGACTGCGGCCTTGGCTGCGGCGGCTCATCACACGGCTCATCGCCATCATCCCCGCCGTCATCGTCACTGGCATCTCCGGCGAGAGCGGCACGGCGAAACTGCTCATCTTCAGCCAAGTCGTGCTGAGCCTGCAACTTGCCTTTGCCGTGATCCCGCTCATCATTTTCACCAGCGACCGGCGCAAGATGGGCGAATTCGCCAACCCGCTGTGGATAAAAATCCTTGCGTGGCTCACGGCGGGAATCATCGTAGCGCTGAACGCGAAATTTCTGTGGGATTTCACCGCCAACCTGTTTGCCAAATAACCCCGAAGGAACGCTGTCATGTATCGCAAAATACTCGTCGCACTGGAAAACGGACCGGCTGATCTTAGCCTGCTGCCGCACATCGCCACACTGGCGAAACTGCTCGGCTCGGAACTGCTACTGCTGCACGTGGCCGATGGATTTGCCGCGCGCAACTTTGCCCAGCTCAAGCTCGCCGAGTCCGAGGAAATGATGGCAGACAAGGCGTATCTCGAAGCCGCTGCTGAAAAACTCCGCGCAACCGGTTTGAAAGTTTCCACCCAACTCGCGCTCGGCGATCCGCCCGCAGGAATTCTCCAGACCGCCGCCGTCGCGCAATGCGACCTCATCGCCATGGCGAGCCACGGGCATCGTTTCGTGGGCGATCTGATCTACGGCAGCACCATCCACAAAGTGCGCCACGAGACCGCCATCCCCGTCCTGCTGGTGCGCGCGAGCAAGAAGACCGCGTAGTTCACGGAACGGAACGAAAGCGCATTTCGTCCGTCAAGGTTTTCAAGAACGCCAACAGCGCGCGTTTGTCCGCCGCCGCCAGCGGCACGCCGCCATCCGGATGCTTCGCAAGATTCGAGTCGAGCGTGGCGCTGCGCTTCATGCCGCTCGTGTAATGCTCCACGACTTCCTCCAGCGTCGCGAAGCGCCCGTCGTGCATGTAGGGCGCGGTGAGCGCGATGTTCCGCAGCGACGGCGTGGCGAACTTGCCGGCGTCCGCACCCTTGCCGGTGATCTTCGCGCGGCCCGGATCGGCGAAAGCGGAATCCAGCCCATTGTTCGCGAACGTCTGGCTCTGAAACAGCGGCCCGCCGTGGCAATGAAAACAATCCGCACCAAACTGCTCGCGGCGCGGGTCGTATTCCGTCATGAACAACTCGAACCCGCGCTGCTCTTCGGCAGAGAGTTTTCCCTCGCCCCGCAACGCGCGGTCAAACTGGGAGTCGAACGACGTGAGTGTGAGGACGAACTGTTCGACGGCCAGGCCGATTTTCTCCGGCGTGATCTCCGCCGAGCCGAACGCGGCGGTGAAGAGCGCGGGGTAATTGGTTTCGTTTGCGACAAAACCCCTCTCATTAACACCGGGCTTCAGCCCGGTGTTAGGCGTCGCGCGAGCTGAAACCGTTTCAACGGTTTTGGCGTTCTGTGAAACCGCTGAAGCGGTTGAACTCTCAATTACGACTGCTGTCACCGGGCTGAAGCCCGGTGTTAATGAGAGTGCCACCAGCTTCGCCACCACGTTCGTCAGCGTCTCGTCCATCTCGGTGTGGTCCTGCATGGGCATCAGCGCCTGCGCTCGCAGCGACGGCGCGCGGCCATCCCAGAAGAACGAACTCTTCCACGCGAGATTGAACAGCGGCATCGCGTTGCGCGTGCCGGCCTGATCGCGAACGCCGAGGCTGACGCGGCGCGGGTCGGCAAACGCGGCGTTCGCCTTGTGGCAGGACGTGCAGGAGAGCGTGCCGTCCTTGGACAGCGCGGTTTCGGAAAAAAGTTTTTTGCCGAGCGCCACGCGTTCCTCGATGAGCGGGTTGTCGCGCGGCAGGTCTGGAATTGGAAACATCGCGCTCATTTGAAAGCGATACGGCGTGAATTTCTCCGGCAGATAAAGCGGCTTGGAGTTTGCAGCGGCGGCCTCCACCGCCATCATCGCGCTGACGCGCTTGACGCTGAACGCGCCGGGCAGGTTCGCCACGAGCGCGGCGGCGATGAGGTCGCCGGGGCGCGAGTGCGTGGATGTGCCGTCCTTGCCGAACGACAGCGGGCGCGGCGCGTTGAGCAATGTGCCGAGGTCGAAGTCGAGGTGGAGCCGTGTGTCGCGTGTGAGGTCGAGCGGCGCGGCGAGGACGATGCGCGTGGCGTTCGTGCCGCGCGCGAGGTGGTATGACCAGCCGTCGAAAACCGTAGCGGCGTCTCGGGAGAGCGCCGCTGAATCGTCCTTGGTGTTGACGGCACTCTGCCGAGCCGCCGCTACGGGATTGCGCCACAGACCTTCGAGCGCTAGGAAGATGTAGCCGCCCTGCCAGCTCCAGTGCAGGCCGTTGAGGTTGGGGTTGAGCGGTTGGTCGGCTGCGTATTGCGCGGGGTTGTTGGTGTTGTTGGATTCTTCGAGGCCGTCGTAGTAGCGCAGGCTGCGGAAGTTTTCCGCCGGAAGGTTTTCCAAGCGGAACGAATCGCGTCCGCGCTCCGCATCGAACCACGCGATGCGGTTGGTGAGTTCCAGCCACGAGCCGTCGCCGCGCTGGAGAGCAAAACCGCTGGCGA
>JANMJO010000181.1:0-10123 GCA_031371425.1 Verrucomicrobiales bacterium
CCCGCGCTCTTTGAGTCCGGCATCGAAGGCCTCTGGACGCCCATCCTCAACATGAAGCTCGGCTACTGCGAGTTGAACTGCACACTCTGCGGCGATGTCTGCCCAACTGGCGCCATCCAGCGCATCACGATCGAGGAAAAGACCGGCATGGGAGATTTTGCCGCGCAAGGACCAGTGCGACTAGGCACAGCCTTCTACGACCACGGCCGCTGCCTGCCGTGGAGCATGGAAACCCCGTGCGTCGTCTGCGAAGAAGTCTGCCCGACCTCGCCCAAAGCCATCTACTCCCGCGAAGTCACCATCATCAAACGCGACGGCACACCCATCACACTGCGGCAGCCGTATGTGGACCCCGCACTCTGCATCGGCTGCGGCATCTGCGAACACGAATGCCCCGTCACCGACGAAGCCGCCATCCGCGTCACCGCCGTCGGCGAGACGCGCTCCCGCGACCGCCGCCTGCTGATGGACGGCGGCGTGACCAGCTCCGTGCGGGAATTGGAGAAACGGCAGAGGTGATAATCTTCAACTACGAAATGCGCGAAAGGAAATACAATGCCCATAATGCTCAATACGATTTTTCAATCCGAAGGATTTGAGCTGAGTGAGGTTAGATTGCTGCGCCATCAACCTAGATTGGTTGCTCATAAGAAAACAAAAAGGAAAAATATGATGAATGAAGAGGCTGTTCTTAAAATGCTAAAAGAAAAACATAATGTTCTGATTGGCGAGCGGACGACCGAAGAATTGCTATTCGAGGTGAAGCGTCGTCTGGGTGACATAAAGTTTTCTGTAAATGCGCGTTCACTAAAGGACGGATCAAAACAAACAGTTGAAGTGTCGGCATTGGACTTTTTATAGTTTTCTCGTTGGCATGACCACCTCACCCACCTCCGGCCAACGCCCGCGCACCTGCCGTGCGTGCGGGAAGAAATTCGAGTATCCCGTCAAAGGCAGCGCCGCCACGCGCCATCACTGCGCCGAGTGCGCGGTCCTCGCCGAAGACACGCGGAAAATTCTGGAACGCCTGCACAACCGCATCGCCGCCCTCGAACGTCAGGTGACCCGCCTCGCGCCACCCGCACCGAAATAATCCGGAGCGCGCTCCGACTCGGGGATTTTCAACCGTCTGTGACCGCAAGCAACCCGTCGCGGGCGGGCACGGCAAGTCTCTGCAACCCCGTCTCCCTCAAACCAACTTACTCACGACTGACTCGATGATGGCGATGCCTTCCGTGGCATCAGAACGCGTGAGGTTGAGCGCGGGCAGCAGGCGGGTGATCTGATTGCCGCTGGGAATCGTCAGCACCCCGGCATCGTGCAGGAGGTTGACGAACTGGAGCGCGGGCGTCTTCTCGCTCGCTGCGAAGGCGGGAATGTTCTCCGCGAGTTCGATGCCGAGAATCAGTCCCATGCCCCGCGCACCTTTCACAACGGCGGGATAGGTTTTCGCGAGACGCGTGATTTCACTCTTCAAAAATTCTCCGGTCGTCCTCGCATTCTCCGCGAGCTTCTCGCGTTCGATGACTTCCAGAACCTTGAGCGCGACCGCGCAGGCGAGCGGCGTGCCACCGTAGGTTGTGCCGTGCGTGCCAGCGCCGAGCAGGTCGGCGTAGGGCGACCGCACCCAAAACGCGCCCATCGGAAATCCGCCGCCAAGCGACTTCGCCATCGAGATGCCGTCCGGCAAGAAGGAAAGTAGGGCAGGCGTCTCGCCTGCCCGCGCCGACGAAGTCGGCGCAAGACTGCTCGCGCTGTCGCGCTCGCTGGGCAGGCGAGACGCCTGCCCTACATTCTCCAGAATCCGCTGGTAGCTCTGGAAATTTACCCTGCGGAAATGGCCGCACTGCACGCTGTCCATGAGCAGCAGCAACTTCTTCTCGTCGCACAACGCGCGCAGACCGAGCAGGTATTCCGGCGTTGCTGCGGTGATGCCGCCCTCGCCCTGCACGCCTTCGATCATGATGGCGGCGGTGGCGGGCGAGAGCGCGGCGCGCATGGCGGCAAGGTCGTTGAAGGGAACGTGCCGGAAGCCGGGCGTCATCGGCTCGAAACCTTTCTTCACCTTGTCCTGGCCGGTGGCGGCGATGCCTGCGAGCGTCCTTCCGTGAAATGAATTCACGGTGGTGATGACCTCGAACCGGCCTTCGTCGTGGCCGAACTTCCGCGCGAGTTTGAACAAGCCTTCGTTCGCTTCCGCGCCGCTGTTGCAAAAGAAAACCTTGCCCGGCGCGATGCGGTTCACGATCTCCGCCGCGAGCCGGCCTTGCTGCTCCGTGTAATAAAGATTCGAGACGTGGACGAGTTTCTTGGACTGCTCGACGAGCGCTTCGGTGATGGCCGGGTGCGCGTGGCCGAGCGCGCAGACGGCGATGCCGCCGCCGAGGTCGAGGTAACGCTTGCCGTTCACGTCGAAAAGCTGGCTGCCGCTGCCGTGGCTGAACGCGATGTCGAAGCGCCCATAGCTCGGCACGACGTTCTTGGCGAACAGCTCGCGGATGGTTTCGAATTGATTCCGAATAATCGGCGGCGGCGGTGGAACGATGTCTTTCATTGTGCGGCGGATGTTTACCAGCAAGCTGCAAGGCGCGCAAAAGAAAATCCTTTTCCCGCGGGGGTGGTCAACTAGAATTTCGCGCATGAATATATCTCACCCGACATTTCCATTTATAAACCGGCCAGTGTTATTCGCTGCAATAGGTGTGGCTGCTTGTTGCCACGCCATGGCTGCGGCAGGCGAATGGAAAATCCAGCCCGTAAGCATCAGAGTTGTCGCACCCGAAGGCGGCGAGGAGTCACGCTCTTTCTGTTGGAAGCCCGGCGTGACGGTCTCGGTGATTTTCGCTCCACCAGAAGGCAAGATCGTGGAACTGAATCAGGATGAATCGAAGGTTAATTCGTTCACAGACGACCGTGGAACTGACCTGATGGCCGCACCGCCGTCGAAGGACTTTTTCAACAAGCCAGGGGTTTCTTTTGACTCGTCTAGCAAGGACCATGGCACGACATCGGCAATCGTTGACTTGAAAGCGTCGGGTCATCCAGCCAAGGGCGCAACAATTCTAAACATCTCCGGCACGCTGAGCGCGCAGGTCGCCGACTCAACAAAGGATTTCACGATTGAGGGGATAGAAATCAAGACCAACGCACAGTTCAAGCTCGGCGATATCCCTGTCATCATCTCCGAGGCTGGCATGAAGAAAGGCGTGTTCACGAAAAAGGAGGAGTTTTCCGTGACGTTTTCGAGCGCGCACAATCTGGATAGCATTTCCACCCTCGATTTTTTTGATTCCTCGGGCAAGCATATCGAGGCGAATAAACGCTCATGGGGCGGCGGATTTAGCGGCTACATGATTGAGTATGTGTTCGAGCAGACTCCGAATCGCGTCAAGATTGTAGCGACCTGCTGGCAAGGTTTAAAGACGGTGGATGTTCCGTTCACCATCAAGACCGGCGTCGGATTGTGACCCTGCGAGAAGTCACAAGACGATTTCCGTGCCGTTGCCTTCGTCGGTGAAGATTTCCAGCAGCACGGAATGTTGCAGGCGGCCGTCCACGAAGGAGACCTTGTCCACGCCGGCCTTGATGGCGGCGACGGCGCTGTCCACTTTCGGAATCATGCCCTTATCCACGATGCCGGCGCGCTTGAGGCCGTCCACCTCGCTGATTTGCAGGTGAGCGATGAGCGTGGCCGGGTCGTTGGGGTCGCGCATGAGGCCGGGCACGTCGCTCATGAACACGAGCCGCTTGGCCTTGAGCGCGATGGCGATCTGTGCGGCGGCGACATCGGCGTTGCAGTTGTAAATCTTGCCGTCTTCGCCCAGCGCCACGGGGCTGATGACGGGCGTGACGCCGCGCCGGATGCACTGGCGCAAGGGGTCGGTGTTCACCTCGATGACTTCGCCGACGTAGCCGACGTCCATCTTTTTGCCGGGATTATCTTTGTCATCGAGCCAGAGCTTGCGGCACTTGAAAATATCCGCGCCGCAAAACCCGCGCGCTTTGCCGCCGAGCGATTCGATGGTCTTCACGATCTCCGGGTTGATCTCGCGGGACAAAACCTTATCCACCACGTTGACGGTGGCTTCGTCGGTCACGCGCATGCCCTGGATGAAATTCGCCTTCAGCCCCGCCGCTTCCATCGCGCGGGTGATGGCCTTGCCGCCGCCGTGGACGACCACGGGGTTGATGCCCACGGCTTCGAGGAAGACGACATCGCGCGCCACGCCGTTGCGGACGGCGGGGTCGGACGAGTCCATGAACGAGCCGCCGTATTTGACAACGAACGTCTGACTGCGGAAACGCTGGATGTAGGGCAACGCTTCGAGGAGCGTCGCGGCCTTGGCGATGAGGTCTTGCACGCTGGATTTTTAACAGTTGTCCGGCGCGATTGAAAAGAATTGTTTCGTAACCGGATTCAATTATCCTGCGTCCAACCTCCGACAACCTATGAACATTCGCCCCGCAATCTTCTCACTCACGCTCGCCACAAGCCTTTTCACGCTGCCGGTTTCGGCGCAGGACGCTTGGGTCAACCTTTTCAACGGAAAGAATCTCGACGGCTGGGAACAGCACAGCGGCAAGGCGAATTATTCCGTGCAGGACGGCGTCATCGTCGGCGAATCCGTGACCAACACCGGCAATAGTTTCCTCTGCCCGGTCAAGACCTACGGCGACTTCGAGCTGGAACTGGAGTTCCAAGTGGACGCCGCGCTGAACTCCGGCGTGCAGTTCCGCAGCGATGTGTTTCCCGACGCCCGCACCATCGAGGCTGCTGGCAAAAGCATCAAGCTCCCCGCCGACCGGTTGCACGGCTACCAATGTGAAATTGACATGGATGTGAAGAAAGACCGGTGGTGGACGGCGGGAGTTTATGACGAGATGCGCCGCAACTGGCTTTACCCCGGCCCGCTCGGCGGCGAGGCGACCGCCTTCACCGAACAAGGCCGCCGCGCCAGCAAGCCCGGCGAATGGAATCACCTTCGCATCCTCTGCGCCGGCGCGTCCATCAAGACCTGGCTCAACGGCGAGCAGCGCGCCGACTTCAACGACACGCTGACTCTGCGCGGACGCATCGGCCTGCAAGTCCACGCCATCGGCAACGACCCCGCCAAGGCCGGGCTGCACGCGAAGTTCCGCAACATCCGCATCCGCGAAATCATTTCCGGCGACTCCGCCAACACGTTGACCGCCGAGGAAAAAGCCGCCGGCTGGAAACTCCTATGGGACGGCAAGACCAGCGACGGCTGGCGCAGCGCGAAGTCAGAGAATTTCCCCGCGCAAGGCTGGACGATGCGCGACGGCGTCCTCACCGTGCAAGCTGCGGGCGGCGGCGAATCCATCGCCGGGGGCGACATCATCACGCGCGAACGCTACTCCAGCTTCGAGCTTGTGGCTGATTTCAAGATCACGCCCGGCGCGAACAGCGGCATCAAGTATTTCGTGCAGCCGAACCTTTCGCCGATTGACAAGAAGACCGGCAAGCCCGCCGCCACAGGCTCGGCCATCGGCTGCGAATTCCAGATCCTCGACGACGCCCTCCATCCCGACGCCAAGCTGGGACGCGACGGCAACCGCACCATCGCCTCGCTCTACGACATCATCCCCGCCGCAGCGGGCAAGCAGCCCAAGCCCATCGGCGAATGGAACACGGCTCGCATCGTCGTGCGCGGCGCGCACGTCGAACACTGGCTCAACGGCATGAAGGTGGTGGAATACGAGCGCAACTCTCCCGCGTTCCGCGACATCGTAGCGCAGAGCAAATACAAAGAAATCCCCGGCTTCGGCGAATGGCCGGAAGGCCATCTCCTCCTGCAAGACCACGGCAACGAAGTCTCATTCCGCAACATCAAAATCCGCCTATGAAATCCACGAACCCCCAGTCATCCGTTTCCGCACAGATGCGCCGCCGCGCGTTCCTCAAGGGGATGCTCGCCGCTGGCGCATTTTCCATGGTGTCGCCGCGGCTGATGTTCGCCGCAGATTCGCGCAAGGTGAACCTCGCCTGCGTCGGCATCGGCAACCGAGGCACGCAGATTATTCAAGACCTGCACGCCACCGGCCTCGCCAAAATCGTCGCCCTGTGCGATACCGACATGGGCGCGCCGCACACGGAGAAAATTCTCAAGCAGTTCCCCAACGTCCCGCGCTTCCAGGATTTCCGGCAGATGTTCGACAAGATGGGCAAGGATATCGAAGCCGTCAGCGTCGGCACGCCCGACTTCTCGCACTTCCCCATCGCGATGCTGGCGATGTCGCTCGGCAAACATGTCTATTGCGAAAAACCCATGGGCCACAGCTTCCGGCAGGTGGAGCTGATGATGGCGGCGGAGAAAAAATACAAGGTCGCCGCGCAGATGGGCAACCAAGGCCACTCCGATGCGAACTATTTCCAGTTCAAAGCTTGGGTGGACGCCGGCATCATCAAAAACGTCACCAAGATCACCGCCTTCATGAACAGCAAGCGCCGCTGGCACGGCATGACGGTTGCCGGACTGCTCCCCGAAGAGCCCATTCCCGCAACGCTCGACTGGGATCGCTGGCTCGCGACGGCGCAAGCCCACCATTACAACAAGGGCTACACCAACGGCGACTGGCGCGCGTGGTTCGATTTCGGCAACGGCGCTCTCGGCGACTGGGGCGCGCACATCTTCGACACCGCCCACGAATTTCTGAACCTCGGCCTGCCCACCGAAATCGAGGCCGTGAAGATTGAGGGCCACAGCCCGTTCATCTTCCCGCAAGCCTCCACGCTCGCCTTCCGTTTCCCCAAACGCGGCGCGCTGCCGCCGGTGGAACTCACCTGGTATGACGGCCAGAACAACCTCGCGCCGCTGCCCGACGACATGGGCGAGTCCATCGTGGACGGCAACATCCCGCCGCCTTCCGTCGGCACAATCGACACCAAGAAGCGCGCGCCCGGCAAGGTGATTTACGGCGAAGGCCTGACCTTCCAAGGCGGCACACACGGCGCGACGCTCAAGATTATTCCCGAATCCAAGGCCAAGGACATGGAATCAAAACTGCCCGACGTGCCGAAGAGTCCTTCCAACCACTTCGCAAACTTCCTGCTCGCCTGCAAGGGCGAGGAGAAATGCCGCTCCTCATTCGCCGTGGCCGGCCCGCTCTGCCAAGCCATGGCGCTGGGCGTCATCACGCAACGCGTGAACGCCAAGCTCGCCTTCAACCCCGCCACGAAACAGATTACAAACCACAAGCTCGCCAACGAACTGCTCGCCGGCGTGCCGCCGCGCAAAGATTGGAAACAGTTCTACAAACTCTGACCAGCCGCGCAGACATTGTTGGAGTTCACGCTTCAGCGTGTCGCGGTGGTGTCCAGAGTGACAGGCACAAGCAGCTTCAAAAATACAGCAGCCGGTGAGTTGACCCCGGACGAACGAACGGCGCGATAGCGTCTTGGACAATCGGCGCGCGCTCAAAAATCAGCCACCGCTACCGGCACTTTTAGCCCGAACTCCGAAATGGAACTTGGAGCGCCCGCTTCCTAGCGGGCGAGTTCAGGCGTCCCTTCTGAACTTTCAACACACCCATCAAAAATTTGGAGGTAGCGGAAATTTTGTGGACGAGATTTTCGGCGCGACGCCGAAAATCACCCGCCGGAGGCGGGTGCTACCAAAAACTTACCCGCACGTTTGGTTTCCATTTCGGAGTTCGGGTTTAGTCACACCGTCAGGCAATAATACATGGCGCACGACGCTCAAAACCGTATAATCATTCTATGCATTGTGTGTGGTCCAGAACAAACGTGCTCACAGCATTCAAATCCAGCGCGCGGGTGGCATTCCTTGCCTTTGTCCTCCCGCTTGTCGCTGCGGGCGCAGCGGATCAGCCAGCTGCCGCGATGTCGGACGTCCATTTCAACCGCGACATCCGCCCCATTCTTTCCGACAACTGCTTTCGCTGCCACGGCCCGGAACTGAAAAGCCGCAAGGCCAAGCTGCGGCTGGATGTGCGCGAAGTCGCATTGGAAAAAGAGGCGTTTGTTCCCGGCAAGCCGGATGAAAGTGAAATGATCCAGCGGCTCGTCACCACCAACGCCGATGATCATATGCCGCCAGCGGACACGCACAAGGTGGTGACGCCCGCGCAAATTGAAACGCTGCGCCGGTGGATTGCGGCGGG
The DNA here is from genome assembly GCA_031371425.1 of Verrucomicrobiales bacterium. Lineage (GTDB taxonomy): Bacteria > Verrucomicrobiota > Verrucomicrobiia > Limisphaerales > JAFMIX01 > JAFMIX01. The sequence continues at coordinate 8,143 of JANMJO010000181.1, forward strand.
CGCGACGTATGAACCGCACTGGTCTTACGCGCCGGTGAAGCGCCCGGCGTTGCCAAAAGTTTCCGACGCGAAGTGGACGCAGGGCGCGATTGATACGTTCGTGCTCGCGCGACTAGAGGAAAACAAAATCATTCCCTCGCCAGCGGCGGACCGGCGCACGTTGCTGCGTCGGCTGACACTGGATTTGACCGGGCTGCCGCCAACTGCGGCGGAGGTGGAGGCTTTCGTCAAAGATCGTTCACCCAACGCCTGCGCGAAACAAGTCGAGCGGCTGCTCGCCTCGCCGCATTACGGCGAACGCATGGCTGTGCCGTGGCTGGACGCGGTGCGGTTCGCGGACACGGTCGGCTATCACGGCGACCAGAATCAGAACATTTTTCCGTATCGCGATTACGTCATCGGGTCGTTTAACCGCAACCAGCCGTTCGATCAATTCACCATCGAGCAAATCGCCGGCGACCTGCTGCCGAACGCCACGGTGGAGCAAAAAATTGCCACGGGCTTCAATCGCCTGAACATGGTCACGCGCGAAGGCGGCGCGCAGCCGAACGAATATCTCGCCAAGTATCGCGCCGACCGCGTGCGCACCGTCTCGACGGCGTGGCTCGGCTCGACGATGGCGTGCTGCGAATGTCACGATCACAAGTTCGATCCGTTCAGCACGAAAGATTTTTATTCGCTCGGCGCGTTCTTCGACGACGTGAAGCAGTGGGGCGTCTATGAAGATTATGCTTACACGCCGAATCCTGAACTGGTCGGCTTCAGCAACGACCATCCGTTCCCACCGGAGCTGTTCGTCACGAATCAATTCCTGATGCAGCGCGAGGCGAAGTTGCAATCCACCGCAAGGCAAGTCACGTCCGTGGCAATGGCAAAACTTCAAGGCCAGCCGAAACAAAAGTTTCTCGACTGGAAAAATAATCTCCGAGCGACGCTGAAAAAATCTCCCGACGGCTGGAGCATCGCGAGCCAGCCGATTGTGCGGCTGATGAAAACAAATTCCCCGACGCGGCTCGCCATCCAGCCGGACGGCACGGTAATCGCCACCGGCAAGCCGGCGAAGCGGGAGGTGTTTGAAGTTCGCGTCACACCGCCGCCGGGCTGGCTGGCGGCAATTCGGCTGGAACTCCCGCCCACGGCGACGAACCGGAATTCATCGCTGCGCGTGACGAATGGCACGCCGGAGATCGAGTTGTCGGCGGAAATCGAAACGACGAACAGCAAGCCCATGACCGTTGCGTTTCTGAGATCCGCCGCTACGACGCGGCTGCCGACGTATTTCAATGGCCACGATATTCTCGATGTGCATCCGACTTGGAAGTTTGCTTTGCGCGCCGGAACAAATTTGCAGAGCGCGGTCTATCTGCTCGACCCGCCGGTGTTCCTCGGCGCAGGGCAGTCGCTCAAGCTCAAGATTGAATCCGACAAGCTGGGCAGTTTCCGGATTGCGACCACGGCGCTGGCGGCGGCTGATCCGTTGCAGGCGGGCGCGAGCGATGGGTTGCGCCGGGCGGTCAGACGCGTTGCTTTCAAGTCACAACAGGAAATGCTCGTCGGCGCGTGGATTCGCAGCACGACAAATAATCCGGCCGCGTATGCGCGAATAAAAAATCTGGAGACGGAAATTTTTCAGGGCCAGCACGGCATTGTGCCGACGCTGGTGACGGTGGCGTTGACAAACCGTTTCGTCACCCGCGTGCTGGCGCGCGGCAACTGGCAGGATGAGTCCGGCGAAATCGTCGCGCCCGCCGTGCCGCATTTTTTGCCGCAGCCCGCGCACAACGGCACAAATATTCTCACGCGGCTCGATCTCGCGCGCTGGCTGGTGTCGCCGGAAAACCCGCTGACGTCGCGCGCGGTTGTGAACCGGTTGTGGAAACAACTTTTCGGCAACGGCCTTTCCAACCAGCCGGAGGAGCTCGGCGCGCAGGGCGAATCGCCGACGCACCCGGAACTGATGGACTGGCTCGCGGCGGAATTC
>JANMJO010000207.1:0-7982 GCA_031371425.1 Verrucomicrobiales bacterium
CAGCGCGCCGGACAGCGCCGAGGCCATCGCCACGCGATAGGCGATGCTGCCGATCGGCACGAGCGTGGAGAACAGCCAAGTGTAAATCGTCCAGACCGGGTAGCCCGGCGGATGAGGAATCCCCGCGTAAAATGAACCAACCGCCAGCTCGCCCGAGTCCTCCAGCGTCAACTCCGGCGCGAGGGTGAGGAAATATCCCATGAACACCACCAGCGTCGTGATGGCGAACGCCAGCCAGTCAATGCGGCGGAAGAGCGGGGGCGTGTTGCCGGGGGTGGGGGAAAACGCGGCGGGGGCGCTTTTCAGGACGGTGGGAGCGGAGGTGGTTTTAGGTTCAGCAGCCATTTGTTTCTTTGATAAAATTTAATGCTTCAAACGATTCATCCAGGGCGACAAAAAGAGTTCACAGGGAAGTCCATCAGCCGGGGTTTGTCCATCCAAAAGTGTCCCTCAATGCGATGTCTCAAGGCTTTCTTCCACCAAGATGGACAGCCTCCCACCCGGAAATGTGCGAAATTCCTGCGGGAAAAATCACCGGTAGCCGAGCCAGTGGCCACCATGATACGTCAGGAACGCCAGCCCCCACGCCAGAACGCCCATGTAAAACCACTGGAACAACGGCCACTTCCAGGAATTCGTCTCACGCCGCACCACCGCCACCGTGCTGACGCATTGCATTGCGAAAACATAAAACACCATCAGCGTCACCGCCGTCAACGGCGTGTAGATGGGCGAGCCATCCGTCCGCCGCTGCGCCCGCATCGTCTCCGCCAACGCCTTCGTGCCGTTCTGCGTGTCCGCCTCGCCCACGTTGTAAACCGTGGACATGGTGCTGACAAAAACTTCCCGCGCAGCAAAGGAGGCCACGATGCCGATGCCCATCTTCCAGTCAAAACCCAGCGGCGCGATGACCGGCTCGATGGCGCGGCCCGCCATGCCGGCGAAACTGTGGCGCAGCTTTTCGCCGGCCTCCTGCTTGTCGAGTTCGGCAGTTTGCGCGGGGGCTACGGCGGCGCGGCGGGCGGCGAAATCTTTCTCCACCGCCGCGCTGCGTGGATACGTCGCCAGAAACCACAGCAGGATGTTGATGCCCAGAATCACCGTGCCCGCGCGCCGCAGGAAAAGTTTGGAGCGCTCCCACATGTGCCGCGACACCACGCGGAGCAGGGGGCGTTTGTAGGGCGGCAGTTCCATGATGAGCATGGGCGGATCGCCACGGAGCAGGGTTTTCTTGAACAGCCACGCCATTAGCAGCGCCACGGTGATGCCGAGGAGATACATCGCCAGCATCGTCAGCGCGGAGAGTTTGATGAAGCCCAGCACGGTCACGTTCGGAACGCAGGCGGCGATGAGCAGCGTGTAAACCGGCAGCCGCGCCGAGCAGCTCATCAGCGGTGCGACGAGAATGGTTACGAGCCGATCCTTGCGGCTCTCGATGGTGCGCGTGGCCATGATGCCGGGGATCGCGCACGCGAAGGAGCTCAACATGGGGATGAAACTTTTGCCGTGCAGCCCGACCTTGCTCATGAGCCGGTCCATCAGGAACGCGGCGCGCGCCATGTAGCCGGTGTCTTCGAGGAAGCCGATGAACATGAACAGGAGCAAAATTTGCGGGAGGAAGACGATGACCGCGCCGACGCCGGCGATGACGCCGCCGACGATGAGGCTGTTGAGGTCGCCGGGGGGGATTGCGTGGCCGACCTTGCCGCCGAGCCAATCCACCGCGGACTGCAACGCGTCCATGGGGATGTGGGCGAAGGTGAAAATGCTTTGGAACATCAGCAGCATGATGGCGATGAACAGGAGCGTGCCCCAGGTTTTGTGGGTCACAATCCGGTCGAGCCGGTCGCTGAAGGTCTCGCCGGGCGGCGCGAGTTCGGTGGTCGCGGCCTGCTGGATTTCGGCAATCTTGGCGTAGCGCCATTCGATGGGTGCGCTGCGCCAGTCCACGTTGTGGGCGTCCAACCGCTTGCGGGCGGCGGCCACGGCGTCTTGGATTTTCTGCGGGTAATGTTCGCGGCTGGAGGCGAGCGCCTTTTCGTTGCTCAAGAGGAGCAAGGCTTCGGCGGTGGCTTGAATCTGGCGGTCGCGGAAAGTTTCGGCGAGCAGGTTCGCCAGCCCCGTGGCTTCGATGCGGAACAGGCCGGGCAGTTGGCAGAAGAGCTGGGGTCTGGTTTCGGCGGCGTTGTCTAGTTCGGCGATGATGCGGGCGCGCAGTTCGGGGATTCCTTGTCCGTTGCTGGCGATGACGGGCAGGACGGGGACGCCGAGCGCGGCGGAAAGTTTGGCGGTGTCAATGGCGTGGCCGTTCGATTCGGCGACGTCCACCATGTTCAGGGCGATGAGGGTGCGGTGGCCGAGCTCGATGACTTGCGTGGCATAGTAGAGGTTGCGTTGCAGGTTGGAGGCGTCCACGACGATGACGATGAGGTCGGGGGGCGGGAGTTCGGGAAGGCGGTTGAGGAGGACGTCGCGGGAGATCTGTTCGTCAATCGAGTTGGGACTCAGGCTGTAGGTGCCGGGCAGGTCGAGGATGCGGATGTCGCGGTTGGCGGGGTTGCCGATGAGCCGGCCTTCTTTGCGTTCGACGGTGACGCCGGCGTAGTTGCCGACTTTGGCGCGGAGGCCGGTGAGGGCGTTGAAGATGGTGGTCTTGCCGCAGTTGGGGTTGCCGGTGAGGGCGACGCAGGGAGGTGCGGTGGCGGGTGTTGGTTTGGTGTGCTCCATGTGGCCGGGCGGTTAGGCGGACTTCTTGTCAGCCGGCACTGAAACGATGATTTGTTCCGCATCGTGTTTGCGGATGGTGAGGTGGTAGCCGCGGACTTTGATTTCAACGGGGTCGCCCATGGGCGCGAAGCGGACGAGTTGGACGGTGGTTCCAACGAGGAGTCCCATTTCGAGGAGGCGGCTGCGGTGGTCGGTGGGGACTTTGATTTCGACGATGACGGCGGTGGTGCCGGGCACGGTGGAGGTCAGTGGACAGGTGGCGGCCATGGGGCGGGTCTGGTTCAGATTGTTGCCGGTGTGGTGGGGAGGGTTTCCACCATGATGTCATCGGCGATTTTTTCGCTGATGCCGAGACGTGTGTTGCAGACGAGGCAGATGAGGTTGGAGTGGCGGCTGAGGAGTTTGATGCGCTGTTGCTCGCAGAAGCCGAGTTCGCGGAGGCGTTCCTGCATCTCGGGGGCGGTGTTGAGTTGTTTGATGCAGACGACCATGCCGACCTGCACGCGGCTCAACGGGCAGACCAGTGGCCCGGCGCATTCTCCGCCCTGCATTTCGTAGGTCTGATAAACATTGCTCACTCGTCTTCAGGCTAGGGAAATGACGCAGGCCTAGCAAGAATCTATTCGGGGGCGGAACGTGGAAGTGTGGCGGATTCGCAGGCCAAACGGGAGGAGGACTACGGCTTCAAAGTTGCGGTGGCTCGGCCGAGTTTCTGGAAGTCTTTGTTGGCGATGAGGGTGGTGCCGGCAAAGCTGTTGGCACTCAAGGCGGGGGTGTTCGGGTCGGTGAACCGCCAGATTTCGGAGTGGCCGTCGGCGAAGGTCATGCCGAACCCGAAGTTGTGGCGTTGGTTGCTGGCGGCGGGGTAATGGTTGGGGTTTGGCTGCAGGCCTGCGGGGTCGAAGGTGAAAAAGCCGTCGGTGATTGTCCGGTTGTCTTCGTCAATCAGCACCCACAACGAGGAGGGGTGGGAGATGTCCGATTCCTTGGCGTAAAAGGGAACATAGCCGGCTGCCGTGTTGGGGACGGTCTGGTTCAATGGGAAGTCAAAGCGGCTTCTGTCACCCATGAAAGCGTTCATGGAATAGCTGCGCAAGCTGGCCACGGTCTTGGTGCCGACTTGCACGCCCTTGTCTGCGGGGCAGTGGTAGATGGCGATGGTGCTGTTGTATTGAAACAATTGGCCGCGGGTTATCAACGCGGGATTCGTGGCTTCATCCGGGTTCTGCATGTTTCCAAAAACCCAGGCATAAGGGTTGGGGGATTCGATGGAATTTCCGGGGTAGGATTCGACGAGGCGGCCGTCGTTGTCTCCAGAATATAAAGTCCAGGAAAGGCCAAGCTGCCGGAGGTTCGAAAGACAGGCGGTGCGTTGAGCGAGAGTCTTTGCCTTGCTTAAAGCGGGAAGCAGCAGGCCCGCCAAAACCGTGATTATCGAGATGATGACCAAGAGTTCCACCAGGGTGAAGCCATGCGCTGTGCGTACTCGTGCGAGCTTCGGGTGGCTCGAAGTGGTGGGGACATGTTTGTCCGAGTTCATATGGCTTGTGGAACGATGTTATTTTCGATGCGGCTATGAATTATTGCAAGCATAAATTTGGCCATGACATGTGTCGCGGGCGGCTGGCTCAAGGTTGCTAATCACGGGTGTGTAATCTGGTTTTTTGGCTCGCTTTTGTTTCGTTTGTCCTGACATTTGTCCGCAAATGTATCGCAACCAGAAGATCATCGTGGTCATGCCAGCTTACAACGCCGCCAAGACTCTCCGCCAGACCTACGACGAGGTCATCGAGCAGGGGATTGTGGACAAAATAATCCTTGTAGATGACCGCAGCCGTGATGAGACCGCCGCCCTTGCCCGCACTTTGCCCGGCGTGCTGGTTCACGTCCATGAGAACAACACCGGCTACGGCGGCAACCAGAAATCCTGCTACCGTCTCGCCCTCAAGGAAGGTGCGGACATCGTGATCATGCTGCACCCGGATTATCAATACACACCCAAGCTCATACCCGCGATGGCTTCGATTATTGCCAACGACCTGCACCCCTGCGTGCTCGGCAGCCGCATCTTGGGCGGTTATTCGCTGAAGGGAGGAATGCCTGTCTGGAAATACGTGGCCAACCGCTTCCTGACCTTGGTGGAGAACATCCTTCTCGGTGCCAAGCTCTCCGAATACCACACCGGCTACCGCGCCTTTTCACGCAGAATCCTAGAGCAAGTCCTGTGGGATCAGAATTCCGATGACTTTGTCTTCGACAACCAGATGCTCGCGCAAATCCTCTGGCACGGTCACACCATCGCCGAGGTCAGTTGCCCCACGAAGTATTTTCCCGAGGCATCATCCATCAACCTCCGCCGAAGCATCCAATACGGCTTCGGCTGTCTTTCCGTTGGGCTGACCTACCGGCTCGCCAAACTGGGATTCGTGCAGTCAAAACTATTTCCGCCGCTGCCGGACCGGTGGCAGAAATAAAAACGCGGAGCAATCGTCCGAATGACTCGGCATTGCTCCGCGAAAATGATTCGCCGTTTGAACGCAGGCGACTGCGGTGACGGGATTACTTGGCCACGTTCAACCGGATCGCCAGCCGCGATTTCTTGCGGCTCGCCGTCGCGGCATGAACCACTCCGACCTTCGCAGCCTTCGCGTAAGCCGAGCTCACGGCGCGCAACGCTGCGGTAGCCTCTTCCTTTTTGCCGCCCTTCAGGAGGTCCAGATACTTCTTCTCCAGCGTGTGCAAGCGGGTCTTGACGCTGCGGTTTTGCGATTGTTTGCGGGCGCTGTTGCGCATCCGGCGTTCGGCTGATTTTGTGTTCGGCATAAAAATTACGGTCTAAATCAAATTAAGGCCGGCAACACTATCCAAACGCCGCGCGTTGTCAACGCCGCCTTTCTCGAAATCTGCTCCGCCGCCGCCCAGGGCGCGACTATAACCACTTCCTCCATCCCAACCCAGAGTCGGGGAAGCCCAGGGCGCATCTGGACACTGCCCCCGAAACGAACGGGCGGGCTGTTTGGAGTTCCGCGTTTACGCGGCCCGGCGTGGCAATCCGCCCAAGCCGCCTGAAGGCGGAACTCCAAACGGGGGCAGTGTCAAGATGCGCCCGGAAGCCCATTGCATCCGTTTTGGCATTTGCCTCATGCGCCCGTATCGGCTATCCCTCTCATTCCGCTTTTTGCGGAAGTGATATGAAACCCCAAGTGGAAATATACGACACGACCCTGCGCGACGGTTCGCAGGGCGAAGGCATCAATTTCTCCGTCGCCGACAAACTCCGCATCGCCGAGAAACTCGATGCATTCGGCGTTCACTACATCGAAGGCGGCTGGCCCGGCAGCAACCCCAAGGACATCGAGTTCTTCGCGCAGGCCAGCAAAAAGAAATTCAAAAACGCCCGCCTCGCCGCCTTCGGCTCCACTCGCAAGAAAGGCGTGCCCGTCGAGCACGACGACCAAGTCCGCCTCCTCATCGAGGCCGGCACACCCGTCGTCACCATCTACGGCAAGACCTCCATGCTCCACGTCAAGGAAGTCCTCCGCTGCACCCCCGATGAAAACCTCGGCATGATCGCCGACACCGTCAAATACCTCAAAGACCACCGCAAATTCGTCATCTACGACGCCGAACACGCCTTCGATGGCTACAAGCTCGACCCTGAATACGCCCTCGCCACCTGGCAGGCCGCGGAAAAAGCCGGTGCTGATTTCGTCGTCCTCTGCGACACCAACGGCGGCTGCCTCCCAAATGAAATCGCCGCCATCACCAAGACCGCCGTCGGCAAACTGAATTGCAAAGTCGGCATCCACACCCACGACGACAGCGGCGTGGGCGTCGCGAACGCCCTCGCCGCGCTCGACGCCGGCGCAGTCCATGTTCAAGGCACGGTGAACGGCTACGGCGAGCGCACCGGCAACTGCAATCTCATCAGCGTGATTCCGCTCGTGCATTTCAAGCAGAAGAAAACCTGCGTGCCCGCCAAGTCCCTCGCGAAGCTCAAAGAAATTTCCATGTTCGTGGACGAGGTCGCGAACATCCGCCACAACCCCCGCCTGCCGTGGGTCGGCTCTGCGGCCTTCGCACACAAAGGCGGCACGCACGTCAACGCCGTGCAGAAACTCGCGGCCAGCTACGAACACATCAACCCCGAACTCGTCGGCAACGCCCGCAACATCCTCATCAGCGACCTCGCTGGCCGCAGCAACATCGTCATGAAAGCGCAGTCGCTTGGCTTCAAGCTCACGAACGATACGCCGGAGCTGAAGACCATCCTGAACCGCATCAAAGAACTTGAGCACGCAGGCTACGAATTCGAGGCCGCCGAGGCCTCTCTCTCCCTGCTCATCGGCAAGACCCTCAAACGCCGAGAACTGCCGTTCATCGTGGACGCCTACCATGTCTCCATGCGCCGTGATGACAAGGAATCCGTCTGCGAAGCCACCGTGAAAGTCCGCGTCGGCAAGAAGCGCGCCCAGACCGTGGCCGAGGGCGATGGCCCCGTGAATGCCCTCGACGGCGCGCTCCGCCTCGCGCTCGCCAAGTTTTTTCCGAAGCTCAAGCGCATCCTGCTCACCGATTACAAAGTGCGCATCCTCGACGGCGTGGCCGGCACGGCGGCGAAGACCCGTGTGCTTATCGAATCCACCGACGGCAAGCGCGAGTGGGGCACCGTCGGCGTGAGCGAGAACATCATCGAAGCCTCGTTGCAGGCGCTCGTGGACTCCATGGAGTTCGCGCTGCTGAAGAAATGATTTTCCAGCCACGGATTGAACACGGATGAAACACGGACAATTTGATTTTTGAATCTGTGTTTAATCCGTGTTCAATCCGTGGCAAAACTTTTTAATCATGACCGAAATTCCCAAAGCCTACGAGCCGCAGTCCGTCGAAGATAAATGGTATGACTTCTGGCAGAAGCACGGTTGCTTCACCGCCGATCCGAAGTCCGCCAAGCCCGCGTATTCCATCGTCATCCCACCGCCGAACGTCACCGGCATGCTCCACATGGGGCACGTCCTCAACAACACCATCCAAGACATCCTCTCACGCAAGGCCACCAGAGGTCAGGGCGGGAGTTTTGTCGCCGCCTCGCAACCCACGCGCTTGGCGAAATAATTCAGTGGCGACGGTCGGAAGGATTTGGAGTGCGCGGGCATGACCGCGCTTTGTAACTGGCAGACATGTCTGCCAGTTACAAAGCGGCGACATGTCGCCGCACTCCAAATCAGGGCACTGCCGGAAGGAAGACCCGGACG
>JANMJO010000224.1:0-2600 GCA_031371425.1 Verrucomicrobiales bacterium
CCTGCCGGCGGTCGTCTCCATCATCGTCCTCATCTGGGTGTTTGGCTCGGTGGCCAACGTCACCGACCATCTGCTGATTTTTCTGCCGCCGGACATCACCCACAAAAATCACGGCGAAGGCCCCATGCATTGGTATTGGAGCCTTGCCGCGCTCGGCATCGCCATCCTGCTCATCAGCATCATCGGCCGGTTTGCGCGGAATTTTTTCGGCAAGAAACTCATCGAATTCGCGGACACCTTCATGTTGCGCGTGCCGCTGTTCAACAAGATTTACGGCGCCATCAAGCAGGTCAACGACGCCTTCACCGTCGGCGGCACAAACTCCTTCAAGACCGTCGTCCTCGTCGAGTTCCCGCGCGAGGGGATGTATTCGCTCGGCTTCCTCACCAGCGAGCAGAACAACAAAATCCAGCTCAAGACGCCATGCAAAGTCGTCTCCGTCTTCATCCCCACCACGCCCAACCCCACCTCCGGTTTCCTCCTCCTCGTCCCCGAAGACAAAGTCACCAAGCTCGACATGTCTGTGTCCGACGGCGTGAAATACATCGTCAGCCTCGGCTCGCTCGCGCCCAACTTCACACCGCCGGCGGCAGAAAAAAATTAGCCACAGATGGACACAGATAACCACAGATGCGGAATGTTTTTTGAAGCGCGGCTCGGTGAGTCGCAACGCGTCGCATTGCTTGGTCACCCGGAATTACTGCGTGGTTACAGACCCGTGCTCCCTTATCTGTGTTCATCTGTGTCCATCTGTGGCTGACCTATGACCGAGTCCGCCACCGGCATTATCCTCCGCACGCGCCCGCTCACCGAGACCAGCCTCATCGTGCATTGGCTCACGCCGGAGCTGGGCCGCATCGCCACCGTCGCCAAAGGCGCGCGGCGGCCCAAGTCCAGTTTTCGCGGCAAGCTGGATTTGTTTTACGAAGCGGACTTCAGTTTCCAACGCAGTCGCCGCTCCGAACTCCACGCCCTCCGCGAAGTCAGCCTGCGCGACACCCACCCCGCTCTGCGCACCGAACTCGGCTACGTCCAACAAGCCAGCTACGCCGCCGCGCTCATCGAGCAGACCACCGAGACCGACACGCCCATCCCCGCGATTCACGCTTTGCTCCACAGTTTTCTCGCCGCGCTGCCGCAACACCCGCCGCAGCCGCGCAACCTCTACGCCTTGGAACTGAAACTCCTCGAAGAACTCGGCCAGCGTCCCAACCTCGACAAGACCGCGTTGACGACCGGCGCAAAGAAGCTCGTGAATGAATTGATCGCGCAAGACTGGCTGGCGATTGCGGAATTGAAAGCCACCGCCGCGCAAGCCAAGGAACTCCGGCAATTCCTCCACGGCTTTTTGATATTCCACCTCGGCAAGATTCCGGCAGGACGCGGAGCGTGAAGCGATTTTGTAGCAACCACTTTTCGATTTACTTACTGCTACTGGACTCCAGTCGGAGTTTCCAAAAATGAATCCTTAACCTCTTTGCCAAACTGTGAAAGCAGGGTGCGTAGGGCATTGTCTGGATTTTCAACATCAGAACCATAAGGAAGCAAAATCTTCGCGTCCCACAAACTAGTTGGGGCGTATTTTGCACCGCTATCAACCAGTCTAAACAAACGCGCATTGATTACGGCCTGTTTATTATTTCTATAAGTCCTCCAGACGGCACCAAAGCGCAACAGGTATGTAGCTTCGTTGGCTGGTTTAAGATGAAAACCTTGTTCAAGCAAAATGCTTTCCACATCGGTGAATAATCGTCGTCCCTCAATCGGCATTTCTGAGACGAGTTCCCAATGAATTGAATCTGTCTTGGAGAAATTAGAAGTGTTATCTCGCATAGCCTTCATGCGATAAGAACTGGCGCAACCCGTAAAAAGAACTGTTGCTGCCACTAAAACAATTGCAGCAACCATACCTATCAACCCTACCGCAGTCGTATTTGATGTTGTTTTCATTGTTGTTCCTTTTGATTCCTGTTGGTTGTTGTTTATCCAATTTCTACAATTTATCAAACGAAATTAACTCTCCGGCTCCACCCACTTCCCGTGTTCCTTGATGAGGTCCACGAGTCGCTCCACCGCGTCGGCTTCGGGGATGTTGAACTTGATGGGCGTCTTGCCGACGTAGAGGTTGATCTTGTTCGGCGCGCCGCCCACGTAGCCGAAGTCCGCGTCCGCCATCTCGCCCGGGCCGTTCACGATGCAGCCCATGATGGCAATCTTCACGCCCTTGAGATGTTCCGTGCGCGCCTTGATACGCGCGGTGACGGTCTGCAAGTTGAACAGCGTCCGCCCGCAACTCGGGCACGCAACGTAATCCGTCTTGAAGCTGCGGCAGCCCGCCGCCTGCAAAATATTGTAGGCGAGCCGCAGCGATTGGCCGCCGCCGGATTCGCCACGAACGAGAATGGCATCGCCAATCCCATCCGCCAGCAGCGAGCCAATGACGACGGACGCGCGGAGCACGGCGATCTTGGGCTCAAGCGCTTCGTAGCCGCCGATGTGAATCGGCGGATTGGTGGCACGGGAATCCGCGGATTCACATCCGCGGCTACAACTGAGACAATCCTTCAGCAGAATGGGATTGTTGCGACCGAGCCACTTCA
>JANMJO010000235.1:0-10226 GCA_031371425.1 Verrucomicrobiales bacterium
AGTAGTTGCAATCGGCCTCTGCCACCACGAACCAGTGAGCGAGAGGTCTGCCCACCACTCCGTCATCCAGTTGATCAAACCCACCGGGTCAATGTAGTTAATGGGATTATTGCCGACGTAGGCATACAGGTTGATTCCGCCTCGTTCGCCAATGGAGTCTCTGTTCAGCCACCGTTGCCACTGCGGCGCATAGAACCGATAACCATAGTAGCTGAAACCCGTCGAACCATCCCGCTCCTTGCTGGAGAACTTGAAACGGCAGACATCCGTTCCGGTTTGCGTCTTGAGCGCGCCGAAGGCCGAATAGTCGCAACTGCCAACGGTGGTTGTTCCGCTGCGCGTCAGCACCACATCACCGCGATGGTTGTTCTGAATATAAAACGTCCCGGTGGTTGTGCTGCCCGCATGGTGCGTCACGGCCACCAGTGTTCCAATATCACCGCCTAATCCCGGGCCGCGCGTAAACGTCTCCAGGATTTGCGCGCTCTGATTCGCCACGGCCACGATGTCGAAACCGTCCGAGATGTAGAGCGTGTAATTCGTTTGGCCACCCATAATTTCCTTCTTTGCCGTAAAGGGGTCAGTCCCGAGTATTTATAGGAGCCTGAGTTCGTTTTGTAAAGGGGTCTAAAGATAATAAAGCGGTCAGTCCCGTGCCAGCGCGCGTCATTTTGAATTTTTTTCGAGCGCGCTACCGCCCTTTGTCAAAATCACCAGACCTCCAGCCGTTATTGACACGGCACGGCAAAATATTTTCCCCGGAAGGCTTTCCCTCGCCGCAGGACACCGCTATGCTGAAATGCAATTATGGGTTTGCAAACATCTTCACCGCGCCAGAGAAAATTGCTCGTCGCCAACCGCAGCGAGATCGCCATCCGCGTCTTTCGCGCCGCCACAGAACTCGGCTTCCGCACCGTCGCCATTTACGCGCAGGAAGACCGCCTCGCCATCCACCGCTTCAAGGCGGACGAAGCCTACGTCGTCGGCGAAGGCAAAGGCCCGGTCGGCGCATACCTCGACATCCCCGGCATCATCGCGCTCGCCAAGGAGATGGACGTGGACTTCATCCATCCCGGCTACGGCTTCCTGTCCGAGAACGCCGAGTTCGCCAAAGCCTGCGATGAAGCTGGAATCATTTTCGTAGGGCCTCGCGTCAAACTGTTGCAGAGCATGGGCGATAAAACCGCCGCCCGCGCACTCGCGCAAAAAGTCGGCGTGCCGGTCTTGCCGGGAACGGAAGACGCCATCACCGACCGCACCACCGCGCTCAAGGCCGCGAAGGAAATCGGTTTCCCGCTCATCATCAAGGCCGCGTTCGGCGGTGGAGGTCGCGGCATGCGCGTCGTCACCAAGCCCGCCGACCTCGCGGATCTGCTCGACGAAGCGCAGGGCGAAGCAGGCCGCGCCTTCGGCAATCCCGCAGTGTTCCTCGAACGCTACATCCCCCGCGCGAAACATCTCGAGGTGCAGATACTCGGCGACAAGCACGGCAACGTCGTCCACCTGCACGAACGCGACTGCTCCGTGCAGCGCCGCCATCAAAAGGTCATCGAGATCGCTCCCAGCGTGGCACTGGACGAGCGCGTGCGTCAGGAATTGTGCGCCGCCGCCGTGAAGCTCTGCACCGCGATCAAATACGACAACGCCGGCACGGTGGAATTCCTCTACGACCAGGACACGAAGGAATGGTTCTTCATCGAGATGAACCCGCGCATCCAAGTCGAACACACCGTCACGGAAGTCATCACCGGCATTGACCTCGTGCGCTCGCAGATACTCATCGCCGACGGCAAGCCCATGCACAGCGCGGAAGTCGGCATCCCGGTGCAGGACAAAATCCCCCGGAACGGTTTCGCCATCCAGTGCCGCATCACCACAGAAGACCCGGAAAACAAATTCCAACCCGACTACGGCCGCATCCTCACCTACCGCTCGGCGGGCGGCTTCGGCGTGCGGCTGGACGGCGGCATGGGCTACGGCGGCGCGGTCGTCACGCCGTTCTACGATTCGCTGCTGGTGAAACTCACCGTGAGCGCGCCGACGTTCGCCGCCGCGCTGCAACGCATGGATCGCGCACTCCGCGAGTTCCGCATCCGTGGCGTGAAGACAAACATCCCGTTCCTCGAAAACGTCATCCACCACGCGGAGTTCAGCAGCGGTCGCGCGACGACGACGCTGATCGACACCTCGCCGGAGCTTTTCAAACTCAAGACCAAACGCGACCGCGCCACCAAACTGCTCTCCTTCCTCGGCGACGTGACGGTGAACGGCAATCCGCAGGCGAAAAGTTTCGTGCCGAAGGAAACCCTGCTCCCGGCGCGATCCCCTGCCTACGACCGCAAGCAGACGCCACCCCAAGGCACGCGGCAACTGCTGCTGGAACTCGGCCCGAAGAAATTCGCGGAGTGGACACTCAAGCAAAAGCAATTGCTCATTACCGATACGACATTCCGCGACGCCCACCAGTCGCTCTTCGCCACGCGGCTCCGCAGCTACGACATGATCGCCGTGGCCGCCGCCGTCGCGCACCGCACGCCGAATCTTTACTCGATGGAAATGTGGGGCGGCGCCACGTTCGACACCGCGATGCGTTTCTTGCACGAAGACCCGTGGCTGCGACTGCGCATCCTGCGCGAACGGATTCCGAACATCTGTTTTCAAATGCTGTTCCGTGGCTCGAACGCCGTCGGCTATTCCAATTACCCCGACAACGCCGTCGCCGGGTTCGTGAAGAACTCCGCCGAGGCCGGCATGGATATTTTCCGCGTGTTCGACTCGCTGAACTACCTGCCGAACCTCAAGGTCGCGATGGACGCGGTGAACGAAACCCACGCCATCTGCGAAGCCGCCATCTGCTACACCGGCGACATCCTCGACCCGGCGCGCAGCAAATACTCGCTGAAATATTATGTGAAGCTCGCGAAGGAATTGGAGAAGATGGGCGCGCACATACTCGCCATCAAAGACATGGCCGGCCTCTGCAAACCCGCCGCCGCGCATGCGCTGGTGAAGGCATTGAAGGCGGAGATTGAAATCCCCATCCACTTCCACACGCACGACACCAGCGGCATTGCCGCTGCGTCCGTGTTGAGCGCGGCAGAAGCGGGCGTGGATATTGTGGACCTCGCCATCGCCTCGATGTCCGGCTCGACGAGCCAGCCGAACTTGAACTCCATCGTCGCCGCGCTGCAATTCACCAAGCGCGACACCGGCCTGGACCTGCCCGCGCTGAACGAGTTCGCCGACTACTGGGAACACGTCCGCACCTTCTACGAGCCGTTCGATACCGCTCCGCGCGCCGGCAGCGCGGAAGTCTATCTGCACGAGATGCCCGGCGGCCAATTCACGAACCTCAAGGAACAAGCTGCCGCGATGGGCCTCGCACATCGCTGGCCGGAAATCGCCCGCACCTACGCCGAGGTGAACCAACTGTTCGGCGATATCGTGAAGGTCACGCCCAGCAGCAAGGTCGTCGGCGACCTGACCATGTTCCTCATCACCCGCAGCATCAAACCCGCCGACGTGGTCAACCTCGAACCCGGCAGCACGTCGTTCCCCGAATCCGTGATTGATATGCTCTCCGGCGGCCTGGGCCAACCGATCGGCGGCTGGCCCAAGAAATTGCAGCAAGTCGTGCTCGGCGACCGCAAGCCGCTCAAAGGCCGCCCCGGCGCGGCTCTCCAGCCGCTCGATTTCAAAAAACTCGCCGTCGAACTCACCACCAAACTCAAACGCACCGCGACCGCTGACGATGTTTTCAGCCACGTCATGTATCCCGAAGTCTTTGCCGGCTACGCAAAGATGGAGCGCGACTACGGCAACCTTTCCGTGCTGCCCACGCCGACGTTTTTCTACGGCATGAAACCCGGTCAGGAAATCGCCGTCGAAATCGAGCCAGGCAAAACTCTGTTCATCAGCCTCGTCAACATTGGCGCGGTGGACGCCGAGGGCAAACGCGCGGTGAACTTCGAGTTGAACGGCATGGCGCGGCAGATATCCATCGTGGACAAATCAGCGAAGCCCACCATCAAGGTTCGCATCAAGGCCGACCCCGCCAAACCCGCCGAAGTCGGTGCGCCGATCCCCGGCCTCGTCACCGCGCTCGCCGTGAGTGTCGGCACGAAAGTCGCCAAGGGCGACAAGCTGCTCGTGCTCGAAGCGATGAAGATGCAGACGACCCTTTACGTTCCGGTGGACGGCGTCGTGGCGGACATTTGCGCGCAAGTTGGCGACGCGGTGGAGAGCAAGGACCTGTTGATCCGAATCCGCACCGCTTGAAAATGAAAATTGAAACCGCCGAACGCCCCTTGCGCGTAGGCATGATCTCGCTCGGCTGCGCCAAGAACTTGGTGGACGCCGAGATCATGCTCGGCTCGCTGCTCAAGGCCGGCGTCGAGATCACCAACGACGCCGCGCAAGCCGACGCCGTCATCGTCAACACCTGCTCCTTCATAGACTCCGCGCAGGAGGAGAGCGTGGATACCATCCTCGAATCCGTGGAGCTGCGCGATGCCAGCCGTCGCGGGCAAGCGGTCATCGTCTCCGGCTGCCTCTCGCAACGTTTCCGCGAGGAACTGCCCAAGCTCATGCCCGAGGTGGACGGCTTCATGGGCATTGACCAAGTCGCACAAGTCCGCGACATCGTGGGCAAGGCGATCGCGGCGCGGAGTGAAAAGAGCGCCGCAGGGCAAAAGGCAAAGGGCAAAGGGAAAAAAGAAAAAGTCGTTTCGCGCCTCAACGAACTGGAGAAAAACCGTCCTCTCACCGCCCACGACCACGAAGAATCGCTGCGCGGTTCAGAGAAGTTTGGAAAAACCAAGATCGTCGTAGCTCCGCAATCCGCAATCCGCAATCCGCAATCCGCAATTCTCGACGTCACCGCGCGCCCGGTCTTCATCCCGGACTTCGACACGCCGCGCTTTCGCCTCACGCCAAAACATTTCGCCTACCTCAAGATTGCCGAGGGCTGCAACCACCCGTGCAGCTTCTGCATCATCCCCCGCATGCGCGGCTCGCACCGCAGCCGCACGCAGGCGGACATCGTCAAGGAAGCCAAGGCGCTCATCGCCGATGGCGTGAAGGAGATCAACCTTATCTCGCAGGACTCCACCTACTACGGCCTCGACCTGCGCCCCAACCACAGCCGCGCCATTTCCTCGCCGGAGAAATTTTCCGCCGCCGCCAAATCATTGTCCGCCGATGCCACGACCATCTGCACGCTGCTGCGCGAACTGAATTCCCTGAAAGGTGATTTCTGGATTCGCCTGCTCTACACGCACCCCGCGCATTGGACGGATGAACTCATCGCCACCATCGCCGCCTGCAAGAAAGTTTCGCGCTACGTGGACATCCCGCTCCAACACATCCACGAAAACATGCTTGAACGCATGCGCCGCGAAACCTCGCAGCAATACATCGTGGACCTCATCGCCCGGATTCGCGCGGGCGTTCCCGGCATCGCGCTGCGGACGACGTTCATCGTCGGCTTTCCCGGTGAAACCGAGGCGAGCTTCCAGACGCTGCTGGATTTCATCCGCGAGACGAAGTTTGAGCGGCTCGGCGTGTTCGCCTACTCGCAGGAGGATGGCACGCGACCGGCGCGATGTCCGGCCAGATTGCCGACAAGGTGAAACAGAAGCGCCGCAATCTCGCCATGGCCGCACAGCACAAGGTCGCTGTGGCCGTCTCCGAATCCTTCGTGGGCCGCGAAATCAAAGTCCTCGTCGAAGGCCAAGCCGCCGCCAAGCAATTGCAACAGGCGAACGTCTCGTCATGGGAACACGGTCTGATGCGCGAAGATTCAACCCGGAACTCGAAACTCGAAACCCGGAACTACCAAGTCGCCCGAGGCGAGGCGGACGCTCCGGACATTGACGGCCGCGTTTACGTCCGTGGCAAGCTGCCCGTCGGTGAATTCGCCCGCGTCAAGATTATCGGCCACACCGACTACGATCTGATCGCCGAGCCGATTTGAACCAGCGAGCGTTCCTCCGGGCAAGGCTGCGTGACGAATTTTGAGAACAATTTTCATGAACCCGGATTCCGAAATTGAAATGGGAGCGCGCCCGCCCCGGGCGCGGTTTTCCGCGCCCTCGCGGAAAACCCGGACGCGCCGAAGACACCCAAAGGTTCATTGCCAGCCAGCGCCCGCAAGATGCTGGTCGCGAGGGCGCGGCCAGCGATGCCCGGGGCGGGCGTGCTCCCCAACTTCGGAAGTCGGGATGAAACCTTTCTATTCCAGTCCCCGTCTTTGCTGATACAACCTCGAACTAAAAGCCGCATGAACCAAAACGAACATCGCGCCCAACCGGAAGATTACTTCGTCACCCGCCGCCAATTTCTCAACCGCTTCGGCATGGGCATGGCCGGAATGGGGCTGGCCTCGTTGGTGGGCAATGAATTTTTTTCCGGCAACGCCAGCGCGGCCATGCTGAACAGCAACCCGCTCGCGCCCAGGCTGCCGCCGTTCCCGGCCAAGGCCAAAAGTGTCATCCACATCTTCGCCCAGGGCGCGCCCTCGCAGGTGGATACTTGGGATTACAAGCCGGAGCTTGCAAAGTTTGATGGCAAGACGATCCCCGGCATGAGCGGCGTGGCGATGGCGTCGCCGTTCAAATTTCAAAAGCACGGCAAGTCCGGCATCGAGGTCAGTGAAGTTTTTCCCAAACTCGCCGAACACGTGGACGAGATGGCCATCATCCGCTCGATGCACACGGACATTCCGGCGCACGAAGTCGCCACGGTGATGATGAACACCGGCTCGGTGCGCGTCGCCCGGCCGTGTCTGGGTTCATGGACGGTTTACGGGCTGGGCAGCGAAAACCAAAACATGCCGGGCTTCATTTCATTGCGCACCAACGGCGGCTTGCCACCGGGCGGCTCGCAGAACTGGCAGTCTGCGTTTCTGCCCGGCGTGTATCAGGGCACGAGCGTGAACACCGCGGCAAACACCGTCGAGGAGATGATCCAGAACATCAAGAACCCCTACATCTCGCTCAAAGAACAACGCCGCCAGCTCGACCTCATCCATCAGCTCAACGACATTCACGCGAAGAATCTCCAGAAGGACGCGCAACTCGAAGCTCGCATCCAGGCCTACGAGATCGCCTTCAAAATGCAGACCGCCGCCACCGACGCGTTCGACATCCAGAAAGAACCGGCGAACATCCGCGCGCTCTACGGCAACTCCGCGCAAGGCAAGCAACTGCTCATCGCCCGCCGGCTCGTGGAGCGCGGCGTGCGTTTCGTGCAGGTCTGGGCCGGCGGCTGGGATCACCACCAAGACCTCGAGGAAAAATTGCGCGAGAAGGCGACGGATATTGACCAGCCCGCCGCCGCCTTGCTCACCGATTTGAAACAGCGCGGCCTGCTCGACAGCACGCTCGTCGTCTGGGGCGGCGAGTTCGGGCGCAAGCCGGTCAAGGACCGCAACGGGAATGATAATCCCGGGCGCGACCACCAGAACACCGCGTTCTGCACTTGGCTCGCGGGCGGCGGCGTGAAGGGCGGCACGGTTTACGGCAAGTCCGACGAGTTCGGAGCGAAGGCGGTGGAGAACAAAGTTCATGTCCACGATCTGCACGCCACGATGCTCGCCCTGCTCGGCTTCGACCATACGAAGCTGACCTATCGTTACAACGGCCGGGATTTCCGGCTCACGGATGTTTATGGAAATGTCGTGAAGGACATCATCGCTTGATTTTTTATAAGGAATCTAGGAAACCATGAAAACACTTCGGCACAAACGACCCTCCTGGTTTCCTGGCCTCCTTATTCTTTTTTTAATTGGATCGGTGCGGTTGGCGTTTGCCGAATTGAGCAAGGCCGACACGGAATTCTTCGAGTCCAAAATCCGCCCCATCCTCGTGAACAACTGCTACAAGTGCCACAGCGCAGACGCGCCCAAGCTCAAGGGCGATCTCTCTCTGGAATTTCGCGAGACGATTCTGGCCGGCGGCAAAACCAGCCCCGCGCTCGTGCCCGGCAATCCCGACAAAAGCCTGCTCATTCAAGCCGTGCGCTACACCGACCCGGATTTGCAGATGCCGCCAAAAAACAGGAAGCTTGCCGCCGACCAAATCGCGCTGCTGGAGGAATGGGTTCAGCGCGGCGCACCCGACCCGCGCTCCAACAAATCGCTCGTCAGCCACACGAATTTGAACAGATCCGGCAAGAGCCACTGGTCATTCCAGCCGATAAAAACCCAGCCCTTGCCCCAAGTGAAACTCGCGGGCTGGTGCGCCACGCCGGTGGATAATTTCATTCTCGCCAAGCTGGAGTCCAACGGAATGCAGCCCAACTTTGCCGCCGATAAACGCAGCCTGCTGCGCCGCGCCAGCTTCGACCTCACCGGCCTGCCGCCCACGCAGGAAGAGGTGGATGACTTCATGTTTGACGATGCGCCGAACGCTTTTGAGAAGGTTGTGGATCGCTTGCTCGCCTCGCCCGCTTACGGCGAGCGATGGGGACGCTACTGGCTCGATGTGGCGCGGTATTCGGACACAAAAGGCGACGTGAAGAAGCAGCGCGAGAGTTTTCTGAATCCCTACGCTTACACCTACCGCGATTACGTCATCCGCGCATTCAACGAAGACAAGCCTTTCAATCAATTCATCATCGAACAGATCGCCGCAGACAAGTTGAACCTGAACAACCGCAGCAATCTCGCCGCCTTGGGTTTCCTCACCGTGGGCGACCACTTCGGCGGCATGAACAATGACATCATCAACGACCGCATTGATGTGGTGACGAAAGGCTTTCTCGGCCTGACCGTCAGCTGTGCGCGCTGTCACGATCACAAGTTCGACCCGATCCCCACGGCGGATTATTATTCGCTGCGCGGTATCTTCAACAGTTGCATCGAGCCGAAAGAACTGCCGCTGCTCGCGCCCATCAAGATGTCCGACGACTACGCAAAGTTTGAGAAAGAATACAAAGCCATGAACGCGGAGCTGAGTCAGTTGCGGGCTAAAAACTTTCGCAGCATGACGGCGGAAGCGCGAAAGGAAGCCCAACGCCGCTCCATCCAGCTCGTGCAAGAAATCGGCCGGCTGGAGGCCACCGCCCCCGGAGTCCCGGCGCGAGCCATGGCGCTGGTGGATACGATGAAAGGCACGGACTCGCCGATTTACCTCCGTGGCGAATCGGAAAACCGTGGGCCGCTCGTGCCCCGCCGTTTTTTAGAAGTCCTGTCCGGCCCCGTGCGCCCGGCCTACACCAACGGCAGCGGGCGGCTCGAACTCGCCGTCGCCATCGCCAACCCTGCGAATCCGCTCACCGCCCGCGTCATCGTCAACCGCGTATGGCAGCAGCATTTCGGCACCGGCTTCGTGCCTACGCCAGACGACCTCGGCACGCAATCCGAACCACCGAGCCATCCCGAACTGCTGGATTATCTGGCGCACCGATTCATGGCCGAAGGCTGGTCGCTGAAGAAATTGCACAAGCTCATCCTGCTATCCAACGTGTATCAGGAGAGCAGCGCGACAAACCCGAAATTCGCCGGACAAGACCCGAACAACCGACTGCTCTGGCGCGCCAACATCCGCCGGCTCGAACTCGAGACCGTCCGCGACTCCCTCCTCGCCATCGGAGGCAGCTTGGACCGCACGATGGGCGGACGGCCTGTGAACCTCGGCATACTCCCCTACTCCACTCGGCGCACAGTTTACGGCCGTGTGGACCGGCAAAACCTCCCGGAGATTTACACCCAGTTTGATTTTGCCAATCCCAATTCGGAAATGGGCAAGCGCTATGAAACCATCGTGCCGCAACAAGCGCTCTTCCTGATGAACAGCCCGCTTGTCATCGAGCAGGCGCGCAAGCTCGTGGAGAACGCCGCGTTTGAAAGTCTTCCGACCGATGAAGCCCGCATCCGACAACTCTACAACCGCATCTACCAGCGCGAGCCTACCGTGACCGAACTCAAACTCGGTCAAGCGTTCATCGCTGCTTCACCCGCGCCAGAACCGTTGCAACCATCCGGCAAAAACCAGCCCGCCTTGCGCCGCGAACGAAACTTCAAACAACTCCAGCGCGGCCAGGCGCAATTCACCAGCATCCCGGAAAGTGGCCGCCGCCCCTTGGAATCGTGGGACAAGTATGCCCACGCTTTGCTACAAGGAAACGAAGCCCTGTTCGTGAATTAGATTGGTTTCAAAAAAACTGGTTCTTCGCTGTTTCCGGCGGAGCCAAACCGCCCTCACCCCTAACCCCTCTCCCATCCG
>JANMJO010000242.1:0-17377 GCA_031371425.1 Verrucomicrobiales bacterium
ACTGGCGAGTCCGGTGGTGGACAGTAGGCGGTAGGTTGCGCCGGTGACGCTGTTCAAGAGGACGATGGTCTGGTTGTTGGTGCGCAGAAGGGAGAGGATTGGCTGCGAGAGTATGGCGACGGTGGAGTTGACGGTGTCCACCGCCGATTTGTTTCCGGCGGCGTCCACGCTGTAGGCAGCGAAGATGTTGTTGCCGGGAATGAGGGTGACGGGTGCGGACCAATCGTTCGTGCCGGCGGCGATCATCCAGCCGCCGCTGTTCAACTGATACATGTTGGTGACGATGCGGTCGTTGTCCGCTGCGCTGCCGCGCATGGTGGCGGAAAGGCTTGTGAAGACGGTGGGCAGGGTGTTGGTGATGATGAGGGTGGGTTTCTGGTTGTCGTAGAAGTTGGCTTGGACGGTGAGGTTGGACTTCATGACGAAGTTTAGTGTAGTCGCGCTGGTCAATACGGGCAGGGTGACGTTCGTTCCGCCAGTCCAGTTGGTGAAGGCGTAACCGCTGCCGGCGTTGGTGGCGGCGGTCATGGAATAAGTTTTGCCGAAGATGAGGCTCTGGCCGTTCAGATTCGTGAGGATGCTCCCCTGCCCGTTCGTCTTCACGATGAGCACGCCGATGGAGGTGTTCGTGAAGGAGAGGGTGTTGGTGGTGGAGTAGTTGATGGAGTTGTCCACGCTGTAGGCGCGGAAGAGGTTGGTGCCGTATGCGGGGGTGATGCTGGCCGACCAGTTGTTCGTGCCGGTGGCGGCGGACCACGCGCCGCCGTTGAGTTGCCACATGACGGCGGCGACGCGGACGTTGTCGGTGGCGGTGCCTTGGACGATGACGCCGCCGTTGTTGGTGAGGTTGGCGTTGTTGGCGGGGTTGGTGATGGCGAGGGTGGGGCGGTTGGTCTCCGCGAAGTAGGCGGTGATGGTGAGGTTGGTCTGCATGAGGAAGGTGAGGTTGGTGCCGGTGGTGGTGGCTAGGGTGACGCTGTTGGACCACAGCAGGAATTTGTTGGTGGCGGCGTTGGTGGCGATGAGTGTGTAGCTGCGACCGATCTCGAGGAGGTTGCTGCCGCCGAGGCTGTTTGAATTGATGGTGCCAGAGCCGTTGATGAGCAGTGTGAAGGGTGAGGGGACGACGTAGAAGACGTGGAGGGGGACGATGTAATCCACATTGCCTACCAAATCAGTTGCACAGGCTTCAAAAGTATTGCTGCCAGGAACGGCAAGCAGGGTGAGCGTCCAATATAGGACGCCATATCTGTCGTTTGGCGACCATGTCCCAAAAACAGCGTTACTCTTCGGACCTCCGTTGTTTTGGAGTTGAACGCTCGATATCAAAAGCTGGGGGTTGGCAAAAGCACACAAATAGTCATCAACGACATACCCCTTCAAATTCACAATCGGGTTGGTTACGCGAGCATAGTTTGTAGGGCTGGGAAACGACCACGAGGAGGAGAATCTGGGCACGCCAAACTCCGCCCGGACATTCACCTCCGCATCAATGCTATAATCAAACCCTGCTATGTTTTGAACCGATACCGAATAAAAGCCACTCTGGTTGGTGTTCTGAGGAATCAACACATAGGTGGCGTTGGTCGCGTCATCAATCTCGATGCCGTTGAAAGACCACTGATAATCAAAGGGCGGCGTGCCGGTGACGACAACTTTGTTGGTAAACGGCGGGTCGCAAAACTGGACGTTCTTGTTCAAGGGCTGCGTCACGATTGTCACCGGAACGTTAACCGTCAAGTGGGCCACTGCACTGGTCACGGACCCAGCCCAGTTGGCGATGACCACAGTGTAGTCGAGCTCATCTTCCGGGCTCCTGGCCGGTTGCGGGAGTTCGTAGTAATTATCGTTCGCATTGGCAATAGAAGATCCGTTGCGCTTCCATTGGTAGGTCAGAGGATATTCAGGCGTGTCCGTGGTCGCCTCATCCACCACCACGTAAAACAGGACATAATCTCCTTCTATCACCTCTTGGCTGTCAGGCTGAAATGTGATGATCGGTGGCACCACCACCGTCAGCGTGGCGTTGGTGCTGGTGGTGGGAATGCCCGGAGCGCTCACTGAAGCGTCGGTGGCGTCATTGTATATGTTGACGGTGTATTCGCCCGCATCGTCGAATTGCACATCGGTCAGGGTCAGGGTCGGCGTCACGGAGCCGGCCACATGCACCCCGTCGTCAACTATATCAAACCCGTCCTGCTGCCATTGATAGGTGAAATTGGTGGGCGACAAAGATTTATTGACCTGCACGCTGAATGTCACATTGCTCCCCGCCCCGATTACCTTCGCCTTGGGCTGGTTGGTAATCACCGGCGGATACCACAGCGTCAATGCCGCCGGCGCGCTGGTGACCGCCTGCCCAAGGTAATTCGAAATCCTGCAGGAGTATGTTCCCGCGTCGGTGTTCGTTGAGACGAGTTTCACAAAGTCACCGAAGCCGTCGCCGTCAGGATTGACGATGTTTGTGCCGTTTCTCCGCCACTGATAGCCGTATCCCGATCCAGTAGCCAACTGGTTTGCATAATCCGGATCGTCAGCAGACACGATAAACTCAATCTGATCACCCAGGACATTCGTGATGGTATCCGGCTGGTTCGTGATGATGGGATAAGCCGCCCGGCCCGTGACCGGCTGCAACACCATCCACCCGGCCAGTGCAAATAAAATAATTCTGAACTTCATGACGAAACTCTGATAAATGCCAAATTGATGGGGTAAGATACCCGCACTTTATATCTGGGCAAGAGTTGATTGATGACCGTTCCGGGCAACCGAATATCCCGTTGACGCTACGGCGATTTTGCCCGCATTATTGCCCCTCGTCGGAGGCGGTGAACCACCCAAAATCCAATCCAAACCCGGCGAACCAACAACTGAATCGCATATGAACCTTGACGCCCTCTACTCCGAACTCACCCTCAAAACCAACGCCAAGCTCGCCCTCATCGTGCTAGACGGCCTCGGCGACATCGCCACCAAAGAACAAGGCTACCTCACCCCGCTCGAAGCCGCACACACACCCAACCTCGACGCCCTCGCCCGGAACGCCGCCCAAGGCCGCATGATCCCCGTCGCCCCCGGCATCACCCCCGGCAGCGGCCCCGGCCACCTCGGACTCTTCGGCTACGACCCACTCGAATTCCAAGTCGGCCGCGGCGTCATCGAAGCTCTCGGCCTCGGCATCGAACTCAAACCCGGCGACGTCTGCGCCCGCGCCAACTTCGCCACCCTCGACGCCAAAGGCATCGTCACCGACCGCCGCGCAGGACGCATCCCCACCGAAACCTGCGAGAAACTCTGCGCGCTGCTCGCCGCCAAAATTAAAAAAATCGGCGACACCCAAGTCATCATCAAGGCCGGCAAGGAACATCGCTTCGTCGTCATCTTTCGCGGCAAGGGACTCGAAGGCCCGCTGACCGACGCCGACCCGAACCGCGAAGGTTTCAAAATCCCCATCGTCAAACCGCGTAATCCAAAATCCGCCAAACAAAAGAAAATGGCGAAGCTCATCGCCGATTTCTACAAGGCCGCCCTGCCCGTCATCGCCAAGGAAAAACCCGCCAACGGCTTCCTCATGCGCGGCATCGCCCACCAGCCCAACATCCCGCTCTTCGAAGACCGCTACAAACTCAAGCCCGCCTGCCTCGCCGTCTATCCCATGTATAAAGGCCTCGCGCAACTCGTCGGCATGAAGAAGATCGAAGGCCCGCAGACCATCGCCGAACAGTTCGAGCGCTACCTCGCCGAATACGACAACTACGATTTCTTTTTCATCCACTACAAATACACCGACAAAGCCGGCGAGGACGGCAACTTCACCGCGAAGAAAAAAGCCATCGAAGACTTCGACGCCGCCTTGCCGATTCTCTTGAAGAAGCGCCCCGACGTCATCGCCATCACCGGCGATCACTCCACGCCCTGCTCGATGCACGGCCACTCGTGGCATCCGCAACCCGTGCTGCTCACCTCCACCGTTTCCGGATGGGACAAACTCGAACGCTTCAGCGAGACCGGCGCGAACCTCGGCTCACTCGGCGTGTTCGAATCCAAATTTCTCATCCGCCAGATGCAGGCCAACGCAAAAATGTTCGACAAGTTCGGCGCGTGAACTAAAAACTTCATCCCGCAAGCCACGCTCCTCGGAACGCGGCATGCATATTTTTTGAAAAAAAAGTTTGCAAGTTGAGACGAAAAGGACTCTTTGGATGGTGAAAGCAAACCAAACCAACTTCGACACCACCAAAATGAACGTCGAACAAAAAATTAGAGGGGGTGAATTCACAATGGCCGCCAAGAAAAAAGTCGTTAAGAAAAAAGTCGCTGCAAAGAAAAAGAAGTAACCATTAACCCAGGATGGGAACTCCGGTCTCCTCGACGGACTTCCCATCCTGATTTGTTTTCCCCCTCCCCGTCCTATGGCCAAGCTCATCTTCGACATCGAAACTTCCGCCCTACCGCCCGAAATCCACGATACCGCCCAGCTCGAATACCTTTTCCGCGACGCCGAGAAGCTGACCGACGAAACCGCCCGCGAAACCAAGCGCGCCGACATCAAGCAGCAGTTCAACCTCTGGCCCTTCACCGCGCAAGTCGTCTGCGTGGCCATGCTCAATGCCGACACTGCCCGCGGCCAAGTGCTATTCACCGCCGAAGATTTTAACGAGGCCGACGCCGCTGAGACCGGCCCCGTCGAGTTCGTCCCCTGCGCCGACGAGACCGAACTCCTCACCGCCTTCTGGGACGTCGCCAAGCACTACGACGAGATCGTCACGTTCAACGGGCGCGGGTTCGATGTGCCGTTCCTCTACCTCCGCTCCGCACTGCTCAACGTCCCCATCTCCAAGAAAAACTGGCTCGGCTACCGCTACGCCGTCGCGCCGCACTGCGACCTTGCCGAGCAATTGACCTTCTACGGCGTCAGCGGGCGCGAAGGCGCGGCGCGGCGGTTCAACCTGGATTTCTACTGCAAAGCCTTCGGCATCGAATCCCCCAAGAGCCATGGCGTGACCGGACTGGACGTGAACACGCTGCTGGCGGCGGGCAAGTTCCGCGAGATTGCCGAATACTGCCTGCGCGACGTGAGAGCCACCGTGGAACTCCACCGCATCTGGAAAGAACGGCTCGCGGGAATCAAGTGAACCGCGCGGCGTTGACCACGCCCGATATTTTTCCATGAAACTGCCACATGTCGAACGCGCCGCTGTGCCCGGCAGAAAGATTACCCATTATCTCCTTTCTACCGCTCATCGCGACGGGCAACACAAGGCGGAATTTTTTCGCAGTTTCGGATTCACAATTGAAGCGTGGGAGGAACTCGCCTCAGCCCTGCTGGATCACGCTCACCAGCATGAGGTCGTTCAAATCGTGCCGACGCCCTTCGGACAAAATTTCGTTGTAGAAGGTGCGCTGCCCGCGCCCGATGGCCGCTCGCCGGAAGTGCGCGTGGTTTGGTTTATTGCCAAAAATGCCGAAGCGGCTACATTGGCCACAGCGTATCCATTGGATATTTGATTATGATCAAAGAACTCGACAGCGTGGTGTTAACGACCGACTTGCCGGAACTGGGGCTGGCCAAAGACGACATCGGCACGGTTGTGCTCATTCACGAGGGCGGCAAAGGCTGCACCGTGGAATTTATGACGCTCGCCGGCAAAACGCTCGCCGTCGTCACCCTACTCGCTAATCAAATCCGGCAGATTGCCAAAGACGAGATTGCCCACGCTCGCCATGTCGCGGTCGCAGCCTGATTACGCGCGACGTGAGAGCCACCGTGGAACTCCATCGCATCTGGAAAGAACGCTCGCGGGAATCAAGTGAGCCGCGCGCCCGTAGCCGCGCCTGTGAAGGCGCGGAAACCCAACGCCGCCGCCGAAGCCTCCGCGTTGTCACCAACGCGGCTACGCGGTTACTTCTTCTCGTCCGGTTTCGCCGCAGACTCGTCCGCCTTTTCAAACTTCAACGAAGCAGAGTTGATGCAATACCGCTGCCCGGTCGGCGCAGGGCCGTCATCGAAAACGTGTCCAAGGTGGCCGCCGCAGCGCGGGCAAAGCACTTCGATGCGGTGCATCCCGAAGCTCGTGTCGTCGTGCGTGGCAATGGCGTTCGTCGCCGCCGGCGCGGAGAAGCTCGGCCAACCGCAGCCAGAATCAAACTTCGCCTCCGACTTGAACAGCATCAGTCCGCAGCCGGCGCATTTGTAGCTGCCCTGCTCGTGCGTGTTCCAGAATTTGCCGGTGAACGCGCGCTCGGTGTCCTTCTCGCGCAGCACGCGGTATTGTTCCGGGGTGAGTTCCTTCTGCCATTCGGCGTCGGTCTTGGTGAGTTTGTTGGTCATGGAGTGGGTTGCAGGTTTCAGGTTGCGGGTTGCCGGTGGCGGCACACTGTTTGAGAGCTGCGCCAAAGCGCAGACTGCGGCCAGCAGAATGGCCGCTGATAAAACGCGCATCGTGTTCATGATTGAATCGCAGCGAATGATCTACCGTAGTCCGTCAAAAAAATGGTTTTGGAAGGGCTGTAAGCCGAGTTTTGTCTTCGCCCTTGCGGACGGAGAGAACCATTTGTCTTAGCAGCGATACCCGAAACCTGGTTCACTTTCGCGAACACGCGGAGCGAGCAACTCCTCGGTTTCCTATTTGGCCTTGCACCCGATGGGGTTTTCCGTGCCGCGTCGCTTGCGCTTCGCGCGGTGCGCTCTTACCGCACCTTTTCACCCTTACCACCGGCTTGCGCCGATGGCGGTTTATTTTCTGTGGCACTGTCCGTCGGAAAGTCTTCCAACTCTCCTCCTGCGTGTATCCCCCGCCCTGCGGCAGAGGTTACGCAGCATCGCGCTCTGTGGAGTTCGGACTTTCCTCCCCCGGCTCGCGCCGGGAGCGGTTCTCCGCCCTTCCAAAACCGGTGACACCATACACCACAAAAGCTCAAAGGCACAAAGTCTTTTCAACTTTGTGCCTTTGAGATTCGAAATAAAACTCAATCCTTCACGGCCAAGTCCATGTCGCGCGTGTAATACAGGATGCGCCCGCAGTTGGAGCAGGTGATGACTTCCTGCTGCGCCTGCACGGACACAATCAGCTGCATTTGCAGCTTCATGTGGCAGCCGCCGCAGACGCCGTGCTGCACGCCGACGACGACCATGCCGCCCTTGCTCTTGAAAAGCCGGTCGTAACGCGAGCGCGTGCCCTCGTCCACCGCAGAAGCGAGCTGGTCGCGGTCGGTTTCGAGTTGCGCCAACTCCTTGTTCAAATTCGTTTCGCGCGCCGCAATCTCCGCAATCTGTCCATCCACCAGCTTCTTCGCATCCGCAGCTTCCTTGGTGGCGATGACCACCTGTTTCTGCGCCGCCTCCGCCTGCTCCATGAACTCAATCTCCTTGTCCTCGATCTTGGAAATGTTGCCCTTGCAAGTCTCGATCTCGTGAGCCAGCGCCTTGTATTCCTCGTTCTTGCGGGTCTGGAGCTGCTGGTTGGCGTATTTCTCGATGAGCGACTTCTTGGCTTCCACTTCCAGTTCCAACTGCTTCTTCTCCGACTCAATCTGCTTCCCGCGCAACTTCGCCGCCTCCAACCCGGCCTGCGTGGATGATGCCTTCCCGTTGAGCATCGTCCGTTCGGGATCAATCTGCCCGAGCTGCGCCCTCACGTGCATGATCTGGCGATCGCGGTCTTGAAGAATCAGAAGTTTTTCAATGGTTTCGAGCATGGCGGAAAATTTAGCCAGCGATGCCGCACAAGTCAATCTGCGGGAATCTGTGAGTGTGACTGGAAATGCCGCGCAGAGATTGTTGGAGTTCACGCTTCAGCGTGTCGGGGCGGTGTCTAGTGTGACGGGCACAAGCTAAAGCTTGGACTCCAACTCGGGGCGGGACTCCGCAGCGCGACAGTTTCAGTCACACCCGAATCTGCAAACCGGTTGAACTGGACGGGAGGTTAGTCGGTTAGTCGGACATTGATTATAACCATGAAGCCGCTACCATGCGCGCCATCTGAAATCCATCCCTACCAGCACCGGCAGACCCAATCTCCCCAATCTTCTGGCGTGGCTCGCACTGTTCTTCGGGTTGGTCGTTTTCCTGCAATGGCAGGGCGGCGTTTACCGTGGCGAATTCGGCAGCGAGCCGGATGAAGCCGCCCATTATGTGACCGGCCTGATGGTGCGCGACTACATCACCGCCGGTTTTCCGGGAAATCCCATGAACTTCGCAAAAGACTACTACGATCATTATCCCAAAGTGGCACTCGGCCACTGGCCGCCAGGCTTCTATCTAATTCAAGCCGCGTGGACATTGCCATTCTCGGCAAGTCACACCTCGGTGTTTTTGCTCATGGCGTTTTTGGCGGCGTTGATTGCCACCGTGATTTTCTCGGCGCTTCAGCAGGAGTTCGGCCGCACCCTAGCTGTGGTCGGCGCAATAACTTTCTGCGCCCTCCCGCTCGTCCAGGCATTCTCGGGGGCAATCATGACCGAAATCCCAATTGCGCTGCTGGCCTTGCTGGCAGCGATTTGCCTCGGTCGCTTTCTTGAACGCGAGCGCACCGTGGACATGGTGGGCTTTGGACTGTTCGCTTCTGCGGCAATTCTGACCAAGCAATCCGCGCTGTTCTTGGCGGCGTTGCCAGTCCTCGGAGTGCTGCTGACGCGAAAGTATCATCTGCTCAAACGCCCCGCGTTCTGGCTGGCGGCGGTCATCGTCACCGTGCTCTGCGGGCCATGGACGCTGGCGACGCTGAAGCTGGCGAGCGACGGCTGGACCGACGAAGGTTGGGGCTGGGGATTCACTGGCAAGGCGTTCCCGTTTTATCTGCTGAAACTCTACGCGGCGGCGGGAATCGCGCTCGCCCTGCTGTCGACGCTGGGTCTGACTGTGAAATTATCCGCCAGCAATTCCACCGACAAAAAGTCCGGGATGTGGGCGGCTTTGGGCGCTTTGCTGGTCAGCGTGGTGCTGTTTCACATGGTCGTTCCCTGCGGCTACGAAGCCCGGCATCTGATTCCCGCTCTGCCGGCGATTGTGATTTTTGCGGTGGCGGGCGCGGATTGGCTGGCAGCCAAACTAATCTGCCGCGGACTTCAACCGCGGTTTGCCATCACGCTGGTGTTCGGCGTGGCGACGCTGGCATTCCTCGCCGAAACCTTTCAAATCCCGCAGAAAGGCTATCAGGGCTTTGGGACCGTGGCCGCCGCGCTCCTGCAAAACCCGGACGCGAAACAATCAATCTTTCTCGTCAGCTCGGACGCGCGCGGTGAAGGGATGTTTGTTTCCGAACTGGCGCTGCGCGAACCGCGTCCCGGCCACATCATTCGCCGCGCGAGCAAGGAACTGGCCAGCAGTTCCTGGAGCGGCGGCGGCTACCAGTCAAAGTTCACGGATGAACGGACGCTGGTGAATGCGTTGAAGCAACGTCACGTTGGCTACGTGGTGCTCGATCAATCCGTCAGCGGGAGGCTGCGCCGGGACTATCACGATTTGCTCTTCCGCGCGGTGACGGGAAGTAATTCCAGCACCTTCGTTCTCGAAGGACGCTTCCCAATCCTGCGCGCTTCGGTCTGGCAAACCAACGGGCTTTCAATCTACCGGGTCAAATCCGATTAGACCTAATCCATGCAGTTGAAAACCGGAAGCCGGTGAAACGCGGAGGCGCGGAGAACGCAGAGTTTCGCGGAGGGAAAACCAAAGCAGCCAACCAAAAGATGTTCCTTCATTTGTCAGCCAGACCCTGCGCTTCTCTGCGTTCTCTGCGCCTTTGCATTTCGTCCCGCTCAGTTTGACTGAATGTTTCCAGTTAAAATCAGGCCGCAGTCCCGCAGGGCATTGCCCCCGCAGTCGTTTCACCGCCGGAAGAAATTGTATTTGATGATGCAGCGCAGCGCGCTGACGCCGTCGCGCCAGTTAATTTTTTTTCCCTCGGCATAGGTGCGGCCGTAATAGGAGATGGGCACCTCGTAGATGCGAACGCCTTTGAGCTTGCTCACCTTCGACGTGATTTCTGGTTCGAAGCCGAAGCGGTTCTCCTCGATCTCGATCTGCTGAAGTATCTCGCGGCGGAAGGCTTTGTAGCCGACCTCCATGTCGGTGAGATTGATGTTCGTGCACATGTTGGAGAAGGTCGTCAGCAGCCGGTTGCCGACCGAATGCCAGAAATAGAGCACACGATGCGCGCCCGCGCCTTCGAAGCGCGAACCGAACACCACATCCGCCTTCCCCCTCAGAATCGGCCGGACCACGAGCAGATACTCGCCCGGATCATATTCCAGATCGGCGTCCTGAACGATGACGATGGGCGCGCTGGTCTTGGAAAATCCCGTGCGCAACGCAGCACCCTTGCCCTGATTCACTTCGTGGCGGAAAATCCTGATGCGCACGTCGGCTTGAGCAAGCGGTTGGAGCGATTCCCAGGTGCCGTCCTTCGACGCGTCATCCACGACGATGACTTCCTGCACGATCGCCTGGGCCAGCACCGTTTTGATGACCTCGGCTATGGTGGCCGCCTCGTTGTAAACGGGGATGACCACTGACAAACACGGCGCACCAGTGCTCAAGGCATCTTCGCTGGGTGGAAGTAGGGACATGTTCATGAGTCGAGGCGGCTTTGGTTGGCACTACGTTCGGTTTACGTTCAACTCCCAAATTTATCAGGGATTTCGCCGGTGAGGTCAACACAACACTTTCCATCCGGTGTGATTGAAACTGCCGCGCAGAGATTGTTGGAGTTCACGCTTCAGCGTGTCGGGGCGGTGTCTAGTGTGACGGGCACAAGCTAACGCTTGAACTCCAACTTGGGGCGGGACTCCGCAGCGCGGCAGTTTCAATCACACCCCTTTCCGTCGCGGGTTTGTGTCGTGGGTTTGTCACCCACGCAACTATTGCAGTTTCACGCCTTCGCAGTAATCTACGCCCATGCGTTTCATCGGAACGGTCATCGAAAAATTACAGCGGCATCCCAAGCGGATTGTTTTCCCTGAAGGCGCGGAGCCGCGCGTCCTGCAGGCCGCCCGGCAATTCCATTCCCTGCGCCTCGGCGTGCCCATCCTGCTCGGCGACCGCGCCCAGATCAAACAGGTTGCCGCCGACCTGAACCTTTCGCTCGAAGGCATCCGCATCATCAACCCCGCCGAGAGCGAGGATCTGGAAAACTTCGCCCACCGCTTCGAACTCTTGCGCCGCATGAAAGGCATCAAGTCCCTCGAAGCGCGCGAGGCCATGCTCCAGCCGAATTATTACGGCGCCATGATGGTGGCCATGCATCAGGCCGATGGCTTCATCTCCGGCACGAACCAGAGTTCAGGCAGTGTGCTGCGGCCGCTCTTCCAAATCATCAAGGTCGCCCCGCAGGCGACAACTGCCTCAAGCTGTCAAGTGATGGAGGTCGAGGATACGCGCTTCGGCGAGAACGGCGTGCTGTTTATGGGCGATTGCGGCGTCATCCCCGAACCGACGGTGGAGCAGCTCGCGGACATCGCGGTTTCCACGGCGCAGCTTTCCCGGCAACTGCTCGGCGTACGCCCGCGCGTCGCCCTGCTCTCCTACTCGACGAAAGGCAGCGCCACGCATCCGTCCATCGGCCGGGTGCAGGCCGCGACCGCGCTGGCGCAGCAGAAGGCGCAGCAGAAAAACATCGAAGCAGACTTCGACGGCGAATTGCAGGTGGACACCGCGCTCGTGCCGGAAATCGCTGCACGCAAACTGCCCGAGGGCAAGGTGGCCGGTCGCGCGAACGTGCTGATTTTCCCCGACCTCAATTCCGGCAACATCGCCAGCAAGCTCGTGCGCCACATCTCTCGCGCGAACGCCTACGGCCAGATCCTCCTCGGCCTCGACCGCCCGGCGGCGGATGTCTCCCGCGGCTCCAACGCGCACGACATCCTCGGCGTTGCCGCCATCGTGGGCGTGCAATCCACCGCCTACAATCTGCTCTACCCCGGCGCAGGCGTGAAACTCCCCGGCGAATGAGCCAATGAAGAAGGAAGACTGCAGAATGAAGAACCTTAAGCGGCGGTCCTCGCGTGCCGGCCTGTTTTCATTCTTCATTCTTCATTCTTCATTCCGCCTTTTCTTATGAACACCGAAACCCCGCGCGTCTTCATCGCAGCCACGCGCCAGAACGACGGCAAGACCACCACCTCGCTCGGCCTCATCGCCGCGCTGCAAAAGAAATATCCCCGCGTCGGCTACATCAAGCCCGTCGGCCAGCGCTTCGTGCAGATCGAGGAGGAGAAGATTGACGAGGATTCCGTGCTGATGAACAGCGTCTATCACATGGACTGCCCGCTGGTGGACATGAGCCCCATCGCCGTAGAGCCCGACTTCACGCGCAAATATCTCCAGTCCTCCAACAACGAGGCGCTCGTCAAAAAAATTCAGAAAGCCTTCGACCGCGTCGCGTGGGAAAAGGAATTTGTCCTGTGCGAAGGCAGCGGTCACGCCGGCGTCGGCTCGGTGTTCGACCTATCCAACGCGCAGGTCGCAAAGATTCTTGGCGCCAAGGTCATCATCGTCACGCAGGGCGGCATCGGAAAACCCATTGATGAAGTGGCGCTGAACCAAGCGCTGTTTGAGAAGGAAGGCGTGGAGATCATCGGCGTCATCCTCAACAAGGTGCTGGAGGAGAAGATGGAATTCATCACCGACTTCGCCCGGCGCGGACTCAAGCGCAAGGGGCTGGAGCTGCTCGGAGTGATTCCGCACCGCGACATCCTTTCCCGCCCCACGCTCACTGTCATCCGCGATGAGCTGGATGCCGAGCCGCTCAACAATTCATCGCAGATGCAGAACATCGTGGATGACGTCGTCGTGGGTGCTATGAGCGTCAACAACGCGAAGAGTTTTTTC
The DNA here is from genome assembly GCA_031371425.1 of Verrucomicrobiales bacterium. Taxonomy (GTDB): domain Bacteria; phylum Verrucomicrobiota; class Verrucomicrobiia; order Limisphaerales; family JAFMIX01; genus JAFMIX01. The sequence goes on from JANMJO010000242.1 coordinate 12,830, forward strand.
AAGCGCGGCGTCCTGCTCATCACACCCGGCGACCGCGAGGACCTGATTTACGCCGCCGCCGCCAGCATCGCGGCGGCGGACGCGGAAGCGATGGCCGGCATCATCCTCACCGGCAACCTGCGCCCGCACACGGACGTGTTGAAGATCATCAGCAAGCTGCCCTGCCCGGTTCTGGCCGTAGCCGCAGACAGCTACCGGGTCGCCTCAAAGGTTCACGATCTCATCGTGAAAACCAAACCTGCGGACGCGGAAAAGATTTCACTCATCCGCGACCTCATCGCCAAAAACGTGAACGTGAAGAAGATTCTCGACTCCCTCTAAACCCTAATTGCCATGTCGCTCCCCCTGCCCCTCAATCCCGCGCTTCAAAACGTCCCGGTCTATCAGCCGGGTCGCCCCATCGAGGACGTCGCCCGCGAGCTAGGCTTGCCCACCGACAGCATCATCAAGCTGGCGTCCAACGAAAATCCCTTCGGCCCATCACCGCTCGCGCTGGCGGCGATGCAGAAGGCGTTGCCCGGCGTGAATCTTTACCCGGACGGCAATGCGTTTTATCTCAAGCAGAAGCTGGCGGAAAAACTGGGCGTTGCACCCGGCAACCTCATCCTCGGCAACGGCTCGAACGAGATCATCGAGTTCGTCGGCCACGCGCTGCTCGCGCCGGGCGCGGAAGTGGTGGTCTCGCAATATTGCTTCGCGGTTTATCCCATCGTCACGCGGCTGTTCGGCGCGAACCTTATCACCGTTCCCGCAAAGAGCTACGGACACGACCTGCGCGGGATGCTCAACGCCATCACACCGCAGACGAGGATTATTTTCATCGCCAACCCGAACAACCCCACCGGCACACTCGCGGCACGCGAGGAGCTTGTGGAGCTGGTCAACGAAGTTCCGGCCAACGTGCTGCTGGTAATGGACGAAGCCTACATCGAGTTCCTCGGCAACGACGCGGTGGATTTGGTGCCGCTCCTCCGGCTGGGTCAGCACAAGAATCTGCTGTTGATGCGGACGTTCTCCAAGATTTACGGGCTGGCCGGCCTGCGCATCGGCTACGGCATCGCCGCCCCAGAGCTGGTCGCCGCGTTCGAGAAAATCCGCCAGCCATTCAACATCAACCTGCTCGCCCAAGCCGCCGCGCTCGCCGCGCTGGACGACGAGGCGCACGTCCACAGGACGCGCGAGAACAACTTGGCCGGGCTGGAGTTTTTCGCGCAGGCGTTCCGGCAAATGCAGCTGGAGACCGTTCCCTCGCACGCGAACTTCCTTCTCGTCCGCGTTGGCGATGGTGCAAAAGTTTTTGCCGGCCTGCAAAAGCTCGGCGTGATCACGCGTCCGATGGCGGGCTACCAGTTACCGGAATGGATACGGATTTCGGTCGGCACAATCGCGGAGAACCAGCGCTGCCTCGCAGCGTTGAAAATGGTTCTGGATTTTCCCGCCGGAAAGAACTAATCAGACCGCGTGAAACTGACAGACCTGCGGGGCATCCTGCAATACATCCCGCGATTCCGGGAAAAAACGTTCATCATCAGCGTGGACGGAGCCATCGTCACCGATGAGAACTTCGCCAACATCCTGCTGGATGTGGCGGTGCTGCGCTCGCTCAACATCCGGGTGGTGCTGGTGCACGGCGCGGCCGCGCAGATCAAGACGTTGGCCGAGGAACAAAAGATCACGCCATCGAATCTTGATGGCACCGGCATCACGGACGCAGACACGCTCAAGCTGGCGCTGACCAGCTCGAACCGGCTGACGCACGAAATCCTCGAAGGCCTTTCTGCAAACGACCTGCGGGCGGCGAGCTGCAACGCAATCATCGCGCACCCGATGGGCATCATCCAGGGCGTGGACCATCTATTCACTGGCAAGGTGGAGCGGGTGGATGTGGAGCTATTGCAGACGTTGCTGGCGCAGGGAATCATTCCCGTGATTCCACCGCTGGGTTTCGACGGCGACGGCAAAACGTATCGGGTCAATTCAGACGGCGTTGCGCTGGCGGTGGCGGAGACGTTGAAGGCGACCAAGCTAATTTTCATCACATCGCAGGACGGCCTGAGCTGTCAGGGGCAGCTCATCCGGCAGATGATCGTGGCGGACCTAGAGACATTGCTTGCCGGCAAGAAGTGCGATTTCACACCGGAGACGCAGTCAAAGGCGCAGCACGCAGCGGCGGCCTGCCGGGCGGGCGTGCAGCGGGTGCACGTCATCAACGGCAAAGTGGATGAGGGGTTGCTTGCGGAAGTGTTTTCCAACGAAGGCATCGGCACACTGATTTACGCCAACGAATATCAGCAAGTTCGCAAGGCCATGAAGAAGGATGTGCGGCATATCCTGATGCTGACCAAGGGTTCGGTCGCGAACGACGAGCTGCTCAAGCGGACACGTCCGACGATAGAAAAGAATCTGGGCGACTATTACATTTTTGAAATCGACAAGAACCCGGTCGCCTGTGTGGCTTTGCACATTTATGCCGAGCAGAAGATGGGTGAACTGGCCTGTCTTTACGTCAGCAAATCGCACGAGAACCAAGGCATCGGGCGGAAGCTAATCCAGTTTGTGGAAAGCAAAGCGCGGGAGGCGGGTTTGGAGAAACTACTGACGCTCTCGACTCAAGCGTTTACCTACTTTCAATCGAAGGGTGGTTTTGCCGAAGGCACGCCGGATGATTTGCCGCCGGCACGGCGCGAGAAATATGAGCAGAGCGGGCGTAACTCAAAAGTGCTTGTCAAAGCGCTCTCCAAAACGGCCTGACCGAACTGCGGGGCTTTAATTACCACGGAGCAGAAATGCTCCGCTTTGATTCGTTCCCATGAAAAATCCGCGGGCGGTATTTTGCTGTTGCAAAACCACGCCGTAAAAAGCCCTTCTCAGATGAATATCCGGATGTGCAAAGCTCCCGCCCAAGACGCCGGTCGCCAAGCTGGAGAATTTCAGCGCGCTGTCTAGCTGGCTGATGTCATTGCCAAAAACGGTATTTGTTTCGGTATAAAGTGCAATGTTGGTAGATGACCCGATGAGGTTGCCACCGTTAACAATCACCGAGCAATTAGTCAGCGCAAGTGCGCGCTGCCCACCAGATGGGGCTGTATACGTTGAACCTATGAAAGAGTTTGAGAACGCAAAACCGGCGGGATAATAATTGCCAGCAAGCGTTGTGTTGATCCAATTAAATGTCCCCTCCAGACTGTTGGTCAGCCGATTGGTAACAGTCACCCACCCAAGAACCAGACCTCTGCCGCTATAAAGAGAAGCATATAATGGCCATTCACCATTCTTGGAAAGGCCAGTTGCCTGCGCAAAAGCTGTGTTGTCTCCAAGCCGTCCGGACACACTGATGTTCCCTGCCAACCCAATTGTAACAGCACCATAGCCATTCCCCGCCGGCGCGACGGCGGCATTAGCATACCCCGGCAATACGACCGTGTATCGTCCAGCTTGCGGTGCTGGATTTGCCTGTGCATTAAATATCACTCTGTCTCCAAACAGGTCTGCAGTCCAGTTTCCATCCGTGACCGAGCCAGTAACTTGATCAGAACCACCGTTCACATCGAGCTGCATATCCAACTGCACATTGGAGTTGTTGCGGCGGTTAATGAAAACTTGAGCATGTCCAGTGAGGTCGAACCTCCCGGCAAAAGCGTCTCTTCCGCTCTCGCTCATCAGTCGCCCAGTAAAACTGCCCTTTGCCGTCAGCGTAAACGTGAAGAATCCGGCAGCCAGCGATCTAACCCCACTAGGCTCGTAATAAAGGCCGCTATAAACACCGCGCAGAGGCTTAATGGGATTGGCCGTAACCACAATGTTAATGGTCTGCGTCGCAGACAAACTTACTCCGCCACGCAGTGTGCCGCCGTTGTCGCGCATCTGAATCATAACCTGCACCGTGCCCACCTTGTTCAGCGCCGGACGGAACGTCAAAGTGCCACTCGGACTGACCACCGGACGGTTCACAAAAAACGCGTTACTTGTGGTAGTTGTGATAAAACCGAAATTCTGGCTGCTTTCGTTGAGTGGACCGGTGGATATATTGGTGATGATGGCTGGGAAATTTGTCATCAGTGAATCTTCGAGCACTGACACGCTGGCTGCAGACAAACTAAAGGTCGGCGCATCATTCACCGGTAATACCGTCAAAGTAACGGTTGCCACTACAGATGTAGAAACAGATAGCGGGTCGATTGTGCTATATGTGAAACTGTCCGTACCAAAGAAATTCGTTTCTGGAGTATAAACAAGATTTGTGAGCGGACCACTCAGGCTTCCATGTCCAGGGATTGTGTTGGTCATGAAAGTAAATGAACCACCGCCCAATAATGCACCCCGAAGGGCAACGGACGTCAGGACATCCTCATTCACGATTCTCGTAAAATCATACGCCAACGGCCCGCCATACAACAAAACAGAAACCGTATTGCTAGAAAAATTCGCCACTGCCAAGTCTGTTGCATCATCGCCGTTAAAATTACTCCCAGCTATCGCCACTGAACCACCTCCGTCTGTTGGAAATGCACCTTGAAGGTCAAACCTGCCATCACCTCGCCCCAAATA
>JANMJO010000260.1:0-2728 GCA_031371425.1 Verrucomicrobiales bacterium
CCCGCGCATTACGGAATCCTGTTCTACTCGAAGGCCGCTACGGGCTTCAAGTTTTACGACATCCGCGCCCCGCGCGCGGCGGAGGGTCGCCGCCACCGCCCCCTTGGCCGTGGCGAGGGCGCCCCACATGCCGCCGACGACCGCATCGCCCGCGCCCGTGGGGTCTTCCACGGTGTGCAGCGGATACGCGGGGCAGATGAACACGCCCTTCGGCCCGGACAACACCGAGCCGTGCGAACCTTTCTTGATGATGACGTATTTCGGGCCGAGCGCGTGAATCTTCTTCAGCGCCACGAACAAGTTGTCCTCCTTGGTGAGCAGTTCCGCCTCGCTGTCGTTCAGCACGAAGCCATCCACGCGCTTGAGCAGCTTGAGCAAGTCGGCGAGCGCGATGTTGATCCACAAATCCATCGAGTCGGCCACGACGAACCTGGGCTTCTTCATCTGGTCGAGCACGGAAAGTTGCAGCGCCGGCGCGATGTTGCCGAGCAGGACGAACGCGGCGTTCTGATACGCCGCCGGCAGCTTGGGTTGGAACGTCTCGATGACGCCCAGCTCCGTCGCGAGCGTGCGGCGGTTGTTCATGTTCAACTCGTATTCGCCCGACCAGTGGAAGGTTTTGCCCGGCAGAATCTGCAAGCCCGCGAGGTCAATGCCGTGCTTGCGGTAGAGCGCGATGTATTTCTTGGGGAAATCCTCGCCCACGCCGCCGACGAGTTTCACGGGTGAGAAAAAGCTCGCCGCCACCGCCGCGTGGCTGGCCGAGCCGCCGAGCAGGCGCGGGTTTTCGCGCGTGGGGGTCTTGATGGAATCGAGTGCGGTCGTGCCGACAATTAAAACGCTCATGTCAAAAAAGTTTCGAGTTTCTTGTTTCTGGTTTCGAGTTGTGAATCGAGCGCGGAAGTTAGCAGGGCGTGCGGCTGAATCAATCCGCGAATTACGTAGCCGCGCGTGTGACAGCGCGGACGGGGGGAGCGCGCCATGCCTCCGCGCTTTCACAAGCGCGGCTACAACCGGCGGCGGAATTCCGCGCACGCCTGCGCCACGTCCGGCGCGTTGAGGATGGCGGAGACCACGCAGATGCGCGTCGCACCGGCGGCGAGGACGGCGTCGAGGGTTTGCAGGTTGATGCCGCCGATGGCGAACCACGGCACGCTCACGTTCGCCGCGGCCCAGCGGACGTAGTCGAGCGTCACCGGCTTGGCGGTGGGCTTGGTGCCGGTGGCGAAGATTGGGCCGATGGCCACGTAGTCCGCACCGGCGGCCACGGCGCGCTGGGCTTGCGCGGGGGCGTGGGTGGAAAGTCCGACAGCCAATCGGCCATCGCCAATCGCCAATTCTGAAACGAGTTTGTGTCCCGCATCAAAGAAATCTTCCTGGCCGAGGTGGCAGATTTCCGCGCCGACGGCGCGGGCGATTTCCAGATGGTCGTTGATGACGAGTCCGACGTTGGCGCGGCGGGTGACGGGCAGAATTTTTTCCGCTATGAGCCGGATTTCGGCGGGCGTGGCGGTCTTGGCGCGGAGCTGGATCAAATCCGCGCCGCCATCGCAGAGCTGCTGCGCGACGACTTCGGGTGCGTGTCCGTGGAGGTAGGCGGTGTCCACGAAGGCGTAGAGTTTGCAGTCGGCGAGCGGTTTCATGGCGTTGGAGTTCAAGCTTTAGCTTGTTCCCCGGCAAGCTAAAGCTTTAACTCCAACTTGCCGAGGCGGGGTAAGGCCTTCCGCCTATTTCGGCAACAGCTCGCTGACCAGCGCCTTCTCTTCCTTCAACTCCGCTTCGGTGGCGGCGATTTTCGCCTTGCTGAAGTCGTTGAGTGGGACGTTCTGCACGATCTCCCAATTCTTGCCGTCGGTGCGGATGGGGTAGCTGAAGATCAGCCCCTTCTCGATGCCGTAATCGCCAAGCGTGCAGACGCCGACGCTGAACCAATCGCCAGCTTTCGTCGGCGTGGTGAGGTTGCGGACGGTGTCCACGACGGCGTTCGCCGCGCTCGCCGCGCTGGAGAGGCCGCGCGCCTTGATGATGGCGGCGCCGCGCTGCTGGACGGTGGTGATGAAATCCTTCTCCAGCCATTCGCGGTGGCCGATGACGTCGGTCACGGGCCGGCCGTTGATCTTGGCGTTGAAGAAATCAGGGAACATCGTGGCGCTGTGGTTGCCCCAGATGGCGAGGTTGCTGATGGCGGTGACGTCCACGCCGGCTTTCTTGGCGAGCTGGGTCTTGGCGCGGTTTTCGTCGAGCATGGTCATGGCGAAGAAACGGTCGTTCGGAATGCCGTTGGCGTTGCTCTTGGCGATGAGGGAATTGGTGTTGCAGGGGTTGCCGACGACGAGCACGCGGACGTCGCTGGCGGCGTTGCGGGCGATGGCTTGGCCCTGGCCGGTGAAGATTTTTCCGTTGATGCCGAGGAGGTCTTTGCGCTCCATGCCGGCCTTGCGCGGGACAGCGCCGACGAGCAGCGACCAGTTCACGCCCTTGAAACCTTCGTCCAGGCTGGAGGTGGGGACGATGCCCTTGAGCAGCGGGAAGGCGCAGTCTTCGAGTTCCATGCAAACGCCGCCGAGGGCGGTGAGGGCTTTTTCATCGGGGATTTCGATGAGGTGGAGGATGACGGGTTGGTTCGGGCCGAACATCGCGCCGGAGGCGATGCGGAACAGGAGTGAGTAACCGATCTGGCCGGCGGCGCCGGTGATCGCGACACGGATGGGGGTGATGTTCATAATTT
>JANMJO010000291.1:0-12837 GCA_031371425.1 Verrucomicrobiales bacterium
TTGGCGCAATCCGCGCCAACGACACCGACGAAAATAACGCCATCACGAATGAACTCCTCGACCAACGTATCGAGACGCTGGCTGTATCCAGTCCGGCAGTGCAACACGATTTTCTTTGGGTGTGGCATGGTGAGGTCTAACAGATGTTCGGGAGCAAGTTGCGGTATATCAAGTGAGGCATGGAAGGGTTGTATTGCAGACTTTCTTGAGTGTCAACAAGGGTTTGTGAGATTTTTGGCGGTTAATATTGAACCGGGAAAAACCGCAGCCATCTGCTCCGCCTCGCGTTTGCGGTGTGATCGTCGGGCGAGAGGCGCGTTCGATCAGGCTGCTCTCGGGCAGCGTCGTAATCCTAATCTTAATCGTAATCCCACTCCTCGGCCGATTACGATTACGATTAGGATTAGGATTAGGATTGGGACACTGCTTGATAAAAATGGCGTTCAGTGCCGCGCGAAGGCGGCGTCGAAGGCGGCGGCGTTCGGGGTGAAGTCGAGTTTGCGGACGAAGGCGCAGGATTCGGTCGCGCCGTGGATGCGGTCCATGCGGCCATCTTCCCATTCGACGGAGAGCGGACCGCGGTAGCCGACGTCGTTGAGCGCGACGATGATTTCCTCGAAGTTGATGTCGCCGTGGCCGAGGGAGCGGAAGTCCCAGTAGCGGCGCGCGTCGGTGAAATCGGTGTGGCCGCCGAACACGCCCACGGAGCCATCGCCGTGGCCCCACCAGGCGTCCTTCATGTGTGCGTGGAAGATGCGGTTGCCGAAGTCGCGGATGAACTTGACGTAGTTCACGCCTTGGTAGCCAAGGTGGGAGGGGTCGTAGTTGAAGCCGAAGCGGGGGTGGTGCTTCACGGCTTCGAGGGCGCGTTTGGCGGTGGCGATGTCGAAGGCGATTTCGGTGGGATGGACTTCGAGGGCGAAGTTGACGTTTTCTTTTTCGAACACGTCGAGGATGGGCAGCCAGCGTTTGGCGAAGTCGGCGTAGCCTTTGTTCCAGAAATCCTGGTTCGTGGGGGGGAACGCGTAGATGGAGTGCCAGATGGAGGAGCCGGTGAAGCCGTTGACTACGGCTGCGGCGGATTTATCGCCGCCGGGTTGGGCGTTGAAGAATTTGCGGGCGGCGCGGGCGGTGGCTTTCATCTTCTCGGCGGCGCGCTGGCGGACGCCCTCGGGTTTGCCATCGCCCCAGACGTCGGCGGGAAGGATGGATTTGTGGCGTTCGTCAATGAGGTCGCAGACGGCTTGGCCGACGAGGTGGGCGGAGATGGCGTGGCAGGCGAGGCCGTGTTTCGCGAGGAGCGCCCATTTCTTTTTGCAGTAGTCGGGTTCGGCGAGGGCGCGGTCGGGTTCGAAGTGGTCGCCCCAGCAGGCGAGTTCGACGCCGTCGTAGCCCATTTTTTTGACGAGGGGCAGGAGTTGGGCGAGTGAGAGGTCGGCCCATTGGCCGGTGAAGAGGGTGATGGTTCTTGGCATATGGTTTGATTGGTTGCGGATATTTTGCCAAGCGGAGTTGTCAGGTCAAGCGCGTGGTTGGAGTGGGGTGTGATTGGAAGTGTCGCGCAGAGATGGTTGGAGTTCACGCTTGAGCGTGTCGGGGCGGTGTCGGGTGTGACGGGAACAAGCTAAAGCTTGAACTCCAACTCGGGGCGGGACTCCGCTGCGAGGCGCTTCTGGTTGCACTCGTTGGAGGAGGTCGAAGCGTTGTTCGCCGTCGTAGTTTTTGCCGTGTCGCGGTTTTTACCGTTGACACTTTATTGCTGAACGAGACTATTCAGCCCAACCATGAACAATCGTCACGACAAAATTCTATTCTGGGGCTGCTTCATCGCGCTCATCACCACCAGCTACGCCTTCATCAGCCGCATTACTTTATGCACTGGGTCGCAATTCGCCACCGAGTTTGGCCTCGATAAAGTTTCGGCTGGGGAACTGGTGGGCGCGGGCATCTGGCCGTTTGGCGTGAGCATCATTTTGTTCAGCTTGTTCATTGACCGCATCGGCTACAAGGTGGCGATGGTTTTCTCGTTTGTCTGTTATGTGACCTACAGCGCGCTGGCGTTCATGGCCTACGGCGCAATCCACGGGGCCGCTGGCGCGGACTTGCTCGCCGCGCAGAAGCATGGCTACCAGTTGCTTTATTGGGGCAGCATCATTCTCGGCCTCGGCAACGGCACGGTGGAGGCCTACGTCAACCCCGTCGTGGCGACGATGTTCAACAAGGACAAGACGAAATGGCTGAACATGCTGCACGCGGGCTGGCCGGCGGGGTTGGTGATGGGCGGGTTGGTGGCGATCGGTCTGGCCAATAACTCCGACTGGCGGATGACGCTCGGTTTGATTTTGATTCCCGCAGTCATCTTCTTCGTCGTCCTCATCGGACGGCAGTTTCCGAAGAGCGAACGCGAACAGGCTGGCGTCGGCTATGTGGACATGTTGAAGGAACTCGGCGTGTTCGGCGCGCTGGTGGGTTTCGGGCTGGTGTTCGCGCAGCTCGGTCAGGTGTTCGGCTGGAGCAGCACGGTGGTCTGGGGGTTGACCGGCGCGCTGGTGGTGGCCATCGCGGCGATCACGCGGTCGTTCGGGCGTTTGATTCTGGCGTTTCTCATCATCATCATGATGCCGCTGGCCACGACGGAGATTGGCACGGACGGCTGGATCAGTTCGCTCATGGCAGCACCGATGCAAGCTGCCGGCCACAACGCGGCTTGGGTGCTCGTCTATACTTCCGCGATCATGATGGTGCTGCGTTTCTTCGCCGGGCCAATCATCCACAAGTTTTCGCCGCTCGGTCTGCTCGCGGGTTGCGCCACGCTGGCGGTCGTCGGTCTCACCGCGTTGTCGAAAACCAACGGCGCGGGCATGGCCGTCATCTTCGCCGCCGCCACGCTTTACGCGGTGGGCAAAACTTTCTTCTGGCCGACGATGCTGGGTCTGACCTCGGAGCAATGCCCCAAGGGCGGTGCGCTCACGCTGAACGCCATGGGCGGCATCGGCATGCTGGCGGTTGGCATCTTGGGTTTCCCCTTCATCGGTTACCTGCAGGAATCGAGCGCCACGGCCAAGTTGCAGACGAGCAATCCCGCGTTGTATCAGACCGTCACGGTTGAGAAAAAATATTTGCTCGGCGATTACAAGGCCATTGACCCCGTGAAGAGCGCCGCCGTGACCGAGGTCGCCTCCACCGAGGCCATCAAGACCGCCACCACCACCGGCCAGTTCAGCGCGCTCGGCAAGATGGCCATGTTCCCCGCCTTCATGCTGGCCGGCTACCTGGCGCTCATCGCCTATTTCAAAACCAAGGGCGGATACAAACCCGTGGAACTCGCAGGAAACGCCGGCAGCGACGCGCACAAATAAATTAGGCGACAAGACACCATGCAACACGATTCCCAGAGCGCGCGCCCGGCCGGATTGTTGACCCGCCGGAATTTCTTGAAGACCGCCGGCGCCGCGCTGGTGCTGCCCACCATCCTGCCGAGTTCCTTGTTCGGCCAGAACCGCCCCTCCAACCGCATCACACTCGGCGTCATCGGCTGGGGCATGCAAGGGCCGGGCAACACCCGTTCCTTTCTGGCCGAGGACGACTGCCAAGTGGTCGCCGCCTGCGATCTGGACCAGAACCACCTTCGGTCCGCAGTGGACACCATCAACGGCCATTACCAGAACACAGACTGCAAAGCCTACCGCGACTACCGCGATTTGTTCGCGCGCAAGGATATTGACGCCGTGATGCTCGCCGTGCCCGACCACTGGCACGGGATACTTTCCACCGAAGCCGCGCGCCACAAGAAAGACATCTACGGCGAAAAACCCCTCGCCCGCACCATCGCCGAACAGCAAGCCATCGTCAAAGCCGTCCAGAAAAATAAAATCATCTGGCAGACCGGCTCCTGGCAGCGCTCGCAAGCCACCTTCCGCAAGGCCGCAGAAATCGTCCGCAGCGGCCTCATCGGCAAAGTCACCCACGTCGAAGTCGGGCTGCCTTCAGGCCACAATGATTTTGCCGGCACCGGTCAATTCATGACGCCGACCGCGCCGCCCCCGGAACTCGATTACGAGACCTGGATCGGGCCGTCCAAGATGGAACCCTACATCCGTGGCCGCGTTCACATGAACTGGCGCTGGAATTACAACACCGGCGGCGGCCAGCTCCTCGACTGGATCGGCCACCACTGCGACATCGCGCATTGGGGCATGGATTGCGACCGCTCCGGTCCGTCCGAGATCGAAGCCCACGGCGATTTCCCCGCCGCCGACGCCGCTTGGAACACCTGCACCAAATACCGCATCGAACTGAAATACCCTCAAGACATCACCATGGTCATCGCCGGTGGCCACGACGACATCAAGATGGGCGCCAAATGGATTGGCACCGAAGGCTGGGTCTGGGTCAACCGAGGCGGCTTCGACGCCTCCAACCCCGAATGGAAAAAAGGAAAAAATCTCGCGGAAGAACTCCGCAAAGTGAAACTCTACGAATCCCCCGGCCACCAGCGCAACTTCCTCGACTGCATCAAAACCCGCAAGCCCACCATCACACCCGTCGAGACCGCGCACCACTCCTCCATCCCCGGCCACCTCGGCCTCATCTCCATGCTCACCGGCCGGAAAATCCGCTGGGACGCCAACCACGAGAAAATTATCGGCGACCACGCCGCAAGCCATCTCCTCGCCCGCCCCTACCGCGCACCGTGGCATCTCGCCTGAACGGATGGAACAACGGCCAGCCGTCGCAGGAAATTAATTTGATAGTGCATCGGTCAAAACGATTGTAATTTTCCGGTCAGCCGATAAACACCCTTCGCCGTTATGAACAACTTTAACAAAGCCATCCTCACCGCCTCCGCCGCCCTCATGCTACTCACCCCCGCCGCCCGCGCCGATAAAACCAACGCCGCAGAAAAACTCGGCTGGCGGCTCGGCGTCCAGTGCTGGACATTCAAAGCCATCACCTTCTTCGAGACCGTGGATAAAGCCCAAGCCCTCGGCCTCAAATACGTGGAGATGTATCCCGGCCAAAAGATCAAACCCAGCGGCAACTCCAAGACCGGCCCGGACATGACCGAGACCGAGACCGCCGAACTGCTCGCCAAATTAAAAGCCGCCGGCGTCAAGCTCGTCAGCTTCGGCGTCTGCCCCATTCCCGAGGACGCCGCCGGCGCGCGCAAGCGTTTTGAGTGGGCGAAAAAAATGGGCATCGAAGTCCTCGTCACCGAAACCACACCCAACGAGATGCTCGATAAATTGAGCGGCGAATTCGCCATCAAGATTGCCATCCACAACCACCCCCAGACCTGGCCGCCCGAAAAAGTCCTCCAAGCCACCAAAGCCCTCAGCCCCCGCATCGGCTCCTGCTCCGACACCGGCCACTGGAAACGCGCCGGCTTCGACACCGTCGCCATGCTCAAGCAACTCGGCAGCCGCGTCATCCACACCCACTTCAAAGACGTCGCCCTCGCCGCCAGCGGCGAAAGCTGGCAGGACGCCCCGTGGGGCACCGGCCAAGGCAACGCCGCCGGAATGCTCAACGAGCTGAAACAACAAGGCTACAAAGGCTACGTCATGATCGAATACGAGCACGGCACCGTTGAAGAACTCATGGGCAACCTCCCCAAGTGCATCGAATACTTCAACAAGACCGCCGTCGAACTCTCGCAAAAAGCAACCGCCCGCCACTGACATGAATTACACGCTCAACCGCCGCAACTTCCTCAAGACCTCCATGCTCGCCGCGGGCGCGGCCACCCTCGGCTTCCCCGCAATCGTCCATGGCCGCAACCTCAACAGCAAACTCAACATCGCCTCCATCGGCTGCGGCGGCAAAGGCGCGTCCGACACCAACTGCTGCGCCAGCGAAAACATCGTCGCCCTCTGCGACGTGGACGCCAACTTCAGCGCCAAGCAGCGCGAGAAATATCCCGACGCGAAATTCTTCCAAGACTTCCGCAAGATGTTCGATGCGATCGGCAAGTCCATTGACGCCGTCACCGTCTCCACCCCCGACCACACCCACGCCATCATCGCCGCCACCGCCATGCGCCTCGGCAAACACGTCTATTGCCAGAAGCCGCTCACGCAGACCATCCACGAGGCCCGCCACATTCGCGACCTCGCAAGGCACAATAAAATCATCAGCCAGATGGGCAACCAAGGCAGCGCCGAAGACGGCTTGCGCCGCGCCGTCGAAGTCATCCAATCCGGCATCCTCGGCAACGTGAAGACAGTCCACGTCTGGAGCAACCGCCCCATCTGGCCGCAAGGCATGGGCCGACCCGAAGGCAGCGACCCCGTCCCCGCCGGACTCGATTGGGATTTGTGGATCGGACCCGCAGCCATGCGCCCCTACAAGGGCGGCAAAATTTACAACCCCTTCGCTTGGCGCGGCTGGCTGGACTTCGGCACCGGCGCGCTCGGCGACATGGCCTGCCACACCGTCAACATGCCTTTCCGCGCACTCCAACTTGGCTACCCCACCGAGATCGAAGCCGAAGCCATCGGCGGCATGAACAACGAGACCTATCCCATCGGCTCGAAAATCCGCTTCCAATTCCCGTCACGTGGCAAAGCTGGCCACCAATCCCCAATCACTTTCTGGTGGTATGACGGCGGCCTGCCCAAATCAGACAGCCCCCACATCCACGACGGCAGCAACAAACCCCCGCGCGAACTCCTCGCCGACGTGGAAGCCTTCCGCGGCGACATCCCCCCCAGCGGCTGCCTCATCATCGGCGACAAAGGCCGGGCATTCTCTCCCGACGACTACGGCTCGCAGCTTTTCATCAAGCTGAACGGCGAAGAAAAATTCACCCACCTCGATAAACACCCCGCCACCGCCGCCGTGCCGGTGACGATTCCCCGCAACGCCTTCAAGGGCGATTCCGATGTGCGGCATCATCTCGAATGGCTTCAAGCCATCAAGGACAACAAGCCCGAGGCGTGTTACTCCCGGTTTGATGTCGGAGCGTATCTGACCGAAATCATGCTGCTCGGCTGCGTCGCGCTGCGCGTCGGCAAGAAACTGGAGTGGGACGGCCCCGCCATGCGCGTGAAGAATCACGTCCCCGAAGCCGCGCACTTCATCAAGCGAGACAACCGCGCCGGCTGGAAACTGCCCGCATGACGGCGGTTGCCGCCGCCCAAAAAAAGTCGCCCAAGAGACAATCCACGGGTTGTGAAAACCGTTTCACCTGATAGTATGTCGGCGACATTTGTGCGGCAAACAGACACGAAGCGGTCAATAATTTGAATTCAATGTCCAAACCAACGTCTATGCAAGATATGAAAGAAAACGGAAACAGCGCCGATTGCTGCCAGAAAAACTGCGACTTCACCCTCGCCTTCTGGGTGCTGCGCGCCTGGCTCGGCATCCGCGCCCTGCTCACAGGCATCGAGAAGTTCGGCGCCTACAAGACCATCCAGAAGCCGTCCATTGATCCAACGACCTGTCTGGCCGATCCCAATCTGGTGATTGATGTGAAGGTCAAATTTTATTCGCTGGCGAATTACTCCGGCATTCCCGCGTCGTTGAAGACCAAGTTCGCCAACGAAGCGTTGCTGCCCCAGTTCGCGCTGACCGCGTTCGACCGGATGCTCGGCCCTGTGCTCATCGCCACCGGCTTGATGTTGTTGCTGGGGATTGGCACGCGGCTCTCGCTGTTTTTGCAGGGCTTGATCTACGTGTCGCTCACCGTCGGGCTGATCTTGATCAAGCAGGACGACGGCGTCTCTTGGCTGGGAATTCACGTGGCGCTGGTTGCGTTCGCGTTGGTGCTCGCCAAGCATAACAAACTTACCCTGACCAAAAAATGGTAACTCCGCCCATCACCCGCCGCGAATTCATCGGTGCCTCCGCGGTCGCCAGCGCCGGTTTGTTGCTGACTTCATGCAGCCCGGATTCCGGCACGAAAACAACCGCGCAGAAAAATTCCGTGCTGAACAAGCTCAACATCGCGCTCATTGGCTGCGGCGCGGAAGGCCAGGTCTTGCTCGAATCGCTGCTCGTGATTGAGGGCATCCGCCTCGTCGCCGTCGTGGACGTCTGGGATTACAAGCGGAAAGAAAACATCCGCCGGCTCAAGAGCCAGGGCGTGGAGGTGAAGGATTACGCGAACTACGAGGAGTTGCTCGCGGCGGAAAAAGATTTGCAAGCCGTCATCGTCGCCACGCCGGATTTCTGGCACGCGCCCATCACCAACGCCTGTTTGAAGGCGGGGCTGCACGTCTATTGCGAGAAGATGATGAGCAACACCATCGAGGGCGCACGCTCCATGGTGCAGACGATGCGCGAGACCGGCAAACTCCTCCAGATCGGCCACCAACGGCGCAGCAACCCGCGCTACATGTTCGCCCTCAACCGGCTCGTCCGCGACGGCCAGCTTTGCGGGCGGCTCACCGCCGCCAACGCGCAGTGGAATCGCGCCGTCAGCAGCGATTTTGGCTGGCCCAAAAAATCCGAACTCACGCCCGAGCTGCTGGCCAGATACGGATACAAGGACATGCACCAGTTCCGCAACTGGCGCTGGTTCAAAAGTCTCGGCGGCGGCCCGCTCTCCGACCTCGGCGCGCACCAGATTGACATCTTCAACTGGTGGTTCGGCGTCAAGCCCCGCTCCGTCATGGCCAGCGGCGGCGTGGATTATTACAAGAACCACGAGTGGTGCGATAACGCCATGGTCATCTACGAATACGCCCTCCCCGAAGGCACCGTCCGCGCCTTCTACCAAGTGCAGACCACGACCAGCGCCGGCGGCGGATATTTCGAGATGTTCATGGGCGACGAAGGCACCATCAAGATGTCCGAGAACCCCAGCCTCACGAAACTCTATCGCGAAGACCGCGCGAAAACCTGGGACGATCTGGTGGCGAAAAACTATCTCCGCACCAGCACCGTCACCAAGCCCGCCGGAGACGCCGACAAGGTGGACGTGCGCGAAACCGAGCCGCTGTTGCAGTTCGAAATCCCCGTCTCGTTCAACAAAAAAATCCACCAGCCGCACTTGGAGAACTTCTTCAACGCCATCCGTGGCACCGCCAAATTGAACTGCCCCGGCGACGAGGCGTTCTCCAGCGAATACGTCATCCACAAGGCCAACGAATCCATCGTGACCGGAAAGAAAATCGAAATCACCGAAGCCGAAACCAACGCCTGAAATTTTATGAAACTGAAACTCATCACCGCATCCGCCGCCCTGCTGTTCGCCCTCAACGCCGCTGTGGCCGGGGACAAAGTGCCGCTCAAGATCGAGCTGCCCAAGGCGCTGTTCGCCGGCACGCCTGTCCCGTTCAAACTGCCCAATCTCGAACCTGCCCGCACCGGCAAGCGTCCCAACTTCCTCGTACCCGCCGGCACCGTGAATCTTTCCAAGGCCAAGAAAGTCACCTCCAGCGACAACGATCCCGTCATGGGCACGCTCGACCTCGTCACCGACGGCGACAAGGCCGGCGACGAAGGCTCATGGGTTGAGCTGGCTCCCGGCAAGCAGTGGGTGCAGATTGATCTCGAAAAGGAATCCGAGATACAGGCCGTCCTCATCTGGCATTTCCATTCCCAAGCCCGCGCCTACCTCGGCGTCGTTGTGCAAGTCTCCAACGACCCGGAATTCAAGAAGGACGTCACCACCATTTTCAACAACGACGCGCAAAACACCCACGGCTTCGGCGCGGGCAAGGACTTCGCTTACGTCGAGGACTACGAGGGCAAGCTGATTGACGCCAAGGCTGTGAAAGGCCGCTACGTCCGCCTCTACAGCGCCGGCAACACGACGAACAAACTCAACCACTACACCGAAGTCGAAGTGTTTGGGAAACCCGCCGCCTAAAAGTTTGCCCTAATCTTAATCGTCATCGTAATCTTAATCCGTTCCGCCTGACGATTAAGATTACGAGAAGGATTAAGATTACGACGACATCACCCAAATTCCGCCGGTTGCTTTTCATAGCGCTGGCTTGCCTTGCACTTGCCGTGCGCCTGCCGCATCTGGCCGAGCGGCCCATGCACACCGATGAGGCCGTCAACGCCTACATCACCGGCCAGCTCCTCGCCGGCGAAACCTACCACTACGACAACCACGACCGCCACGGCCCCGCGCTCTACGCCGCCGCGCTGCCGATTGCGCGGCTCGCCGGAGCGAAAAATCTCGCCGCGCTGGACGAAACCACTCTCCGCCTCGTCCCCGTCCTCGCCGGCGTGCTGGTCGTGTTGCTCTTTGTGTTCGCCGTCCCGGAGATCGGCCTCGCCACCGCCGCCCTCGCCGCGCTGCTCTGGGCGCTCGCCGCGCTGCCCGTTTACTACGACCGCTACTTCATCCACGAAACCATCTTCGTCGCCGCCACCGCCGGATTTCTTCTCGCCGGCTGGCGATTGCTGAACACCGCCTCGCTCGCGAGCGCCGCGCTCACCGGCCTCTGCGCCGCGCTGATGCTCGCGTGCAAGGAAACCGCCGTGCTCAACTTCGCCGCCGCAGGCGCGGCCATCGCGTGGTGGTGGTGGGAAACACGGCACACCCGGAAATCTATTTTCGGATTCAACTCCGCCCACTGGCGCAGCGGCGCGGCGGCACTTGGAGTTTTTCTGGCGGTGCTCGCGCTGCTGTTCAGTTGGGGCGGGCAGAACTGGCAAGGGCTGGCCGACCTCGCGCGCTCTGTGCCGCGCTTGCTCGTCCGCGCCTCCGGCGAAGGCCACGAGAAAACCGCAACCTACTACCTCACGCTGCTCGGCAACGGCTGGTCGGGACGTATGTTTCTTCTGCTGACATTGGCTGGCGGCGTGAGCGTGGCGTGTGACGCGTGGCGTGTGATGACCCGCCATCCGTCACCCGTCACGCGTCACTCCGCCGCCCTGCGCTTGTGCCTGGTTTACGCGCTCGCAATCTGCGTCATCTACAGCGCGATTCCCTACAAGACGCCGTGGCTCGCGCTCAACCTCTGGCTGCCGTTCTCCGTTCTGGCCGCCGCCGGCGCGGTCGCCGTCTGGTGCGCGGCAAAATCAACCACCGCACGCTGGGTGCTGCTGGCCTTCGCTGCGTTGATGCTTGTGGCGCTGGGCCGCACGACGCGGAAGTGGGTTTTCCTCCTGCCGTCCGATGAACAGAATCCCTACGCCTACGCGCACACCGGCGAGGACATGCTGCGGTTGCAGGAATTTTTCGACAAGCCGGCGCGGCGCGATGCGCTTATCGCCGTGCTCGCCACCGATTCGTGGCCGCTGCCGTGGTATCTGCGGCATTGTTCCCGCGTGGGATTCTGGCAGCCGGAGCAAGACCCCGGCGCGGCGGATTTCTACATCACGCTGCCGGAGGCGGCGGAGCGGATGCAAGCGCGGCTGAAGGATTGGCGTCCGGAATTTTACGGCGTCCGCCCCGGCGTGCTGCTCGTTCTGTGGACGCCGCCGGAGAAACTGCCGTGATCCACACCTTCAAACACCGCGCGATGGCCACGGAGTTCCAAGTGCGCCTCGCCAGCGAGGAGGCGGGCTACGCCGCGCAAGTCGCACAAGTGGCGTTCGCTGAAACCGACCGGCTGGAAAATCTCTTGAGCCGCTTCCGCGAGAACAGCGACATCTGCGCGGCGGCGCAACTCCAGCCCGGCGAAACCCTGCGGTTGAGCGAGCCGACGTTCGCGTGCCTGGAGATTGCGCACGACATGGAGGCGGCCACGGCGGGCGCGTTTTCCCCCACGCCCGCCGCGTTGAAAACGCAGGGCGCCATCCCGCGCTGGTCGCTGGACAGGAATAATTTTTCCGTCAAATGCGAGTCCGGGCGGCTGGAGTTCGACCTCGGCGCCATCGGCAAAGGTTTTGCGCTCGACCGCATGGCGGCGGAACTCGCGGAGTGGAGTTGTCCGGCATACATGCTCGTGGCCGGCGGCAGCAGCATCCTCGTGGGCGGCGCGCCTCCGGGCGAACCGGGCTGGCGCGTGAGGCTGGGCGACACCGATGCCGGACCGTGCCACTGGCTGGCGGGATGTTCGTTGAGCGGCTCAGGCACGGCGGTGAAGGGGCGGCATATTTTCGACCCGCGCAGCGGCGAACCAGCGGCGCGGCTCTCACGCGTGTGGGCGCTCGCGCCGGGCGCGGCGGTTTCCGACGCGCTCTCCACGGCGTGCATGGTGCTTGGCGAGCCGGAGATAAAAACCACCGTCGCGGGTCAAGGCGACTGGCTGGTGTGGCTGCAGGACGGCGCGGTGTGGCGGCATTTCGGCGGACGTGAGTTGCCGGAACTGGCGAAGTGAATTTCCGCGCAGAAAAGCTTTATTGCCCCGCAAAGTCTCGTAACCTCGCCAGACAAGCTGATGATTTTTCGCGCGCGACAATTCGAGTTCACCTTCCCGCGGCCCGCGCTGGTCATGGGCATCGTGAACGTCACGCCGGATTCGTTTTCGGATGGCGGAAATTTCCTGGATACGTCCGCCGCCGTGGCGCACGCGATGGAATTGGTGCGGCAGGGTGCGGAGATCCTCGACATCGGCGGCGAATCCACGCGGCCCGGTGCGCTGCCTGTGAGCGAGGCCGAGGAGTTGCGCCGCGTCATCCCCGTCATCGAACGGCTCGCGGCGGCAATTAATTCATCCACTGGTAGGGACGCGCTGCTGCGCGTCCAGGCCGACCGGCAGGTCAGCCCTACCAAGACGCCGGTTCTCATCTCCATTGATACCACCAAGCCCGCCGTCGCCCGCGCCGCGCTGGCGGCGGGCGTGAGCATCGTCAACGATGTGGCGGCGGCTCAACGCGGCGGCGATTCGGTTCGGAGTTCCGCCTTAAGGCGGTCGGGTGTTAATGAAGAACCGGGCCGCCTGAAGGCGGTACTACCAGCGGGTGTAATGTGGCGCGTCGTGGCGG
>JANMJO010000310.1:0-13522 GCA_031371425.1 Verrucomicrobiales bacterium
GCTTCACCTTGAGCCAGTCGCCAGGAGTCTTTACATTGAAAGCCAAGCCTTAGACTTCTTTTTCAAGCCTAAATTAGCTGGATAATCTACTTGAATATGGCGACCTGTAATACCCAACAGTGCTACTCTCCCTCGGGGAGAGGGAGCAACGCTCCCAGCGTCTCGGCGAAACGAACGCGGAATTCTGCTCGGTGACTGGCCTGTTTTAAGGACGCAGTCAACGGCTGTTCCTTCTCCCAGAGGGAGAAGGTCAGGATGAGGGGGAACGCGACGCTGTTTTTTACCGGCTACAGTTTTATTGAAACCGCTGCTAGTGTCATAATGCCCCCACCACAAGACGCCCCTAGGCAAACTCCACACTTTGCAAACCTACTGCATCTGATTAGAGTCTCGCTCCTTTGTATGGCTCTGATTGTTCAAAAATATGGCGGAACGTCGGTCGGTAACACCGACCGCATCAAGAACGTCGCCGCGCGTGTCGCGAAATACCGCGCACAGGGCGACAAGGTTGTCGTCGTCGTCTCCGCGATGAGCGGCGTGACCGACGGCCTCATCAAACTCGCCAAGGACATCGTCCCGCTGCCCAGCGAGCGCGAGATGGATATGCTTCTCGCCACCGGCGAGCAGCAGACCATTGCGCTCGCGGCGATCGCGCTGCACGCGATCAACATCCCCGCCGTCTCCATGACCGGCGCGCAGGCAGGCATCGTCACCGACGGCGTTCATACCAAGGCGAAGATTCACAACATCACGCCCAAGGCAGTCCATGAATTGCTCGACGCCGGCAATGTGGTCATCGTCGCCGGTTTTCAGGGCGAGACGAAGGATGGCCAGATCACGACGCTCGGCCGTGGCGGTTCGGATCTGACGGCCATCGCGCTCGCTGCCGCGCTCAAGGCCGACCTCTGCCAGATTTACACGGACGTTGACGGCGTCTATACCGCCGACCCGCGCATCGTGCCGACGGCGAAGAAGCTGCAGGAGATTTCCTATGACGAGATGCTGGAGCTCGCGAGTCTCGGCGCGAAGGTGATGCAGAGCCGCTCGGTGGAATTTGCCAAGAAGTTTGGCGTGGTGTTTGAAGTCCGCAGCAGTTTGAACGACAACCCCGGAACGATTGTGAAAGAAGAAACCAAAAGCATGGAAGACGTCGTCATTCGCGGAGTCGCATTTGACAAAAATCAGGCCAAGGTCACGCTCGTGGCCGTGCCGGACAAGCCCGGCGTGGCCGCTCGCATTTTCAAGGCGCTCGGTGACGCGACCGTGAACGTGGACATGATCGTGCAAAACGTCAGCCACGGCACCGGCACGCCCGCCACCGATCTTTCGTTCACAATGGACAAGCCGGATTTGCTCAAGGCGCAGAAGGTGATCGCCGGACTCAAAGCGGAGGTTGGCTTCAAGGAAGCGCTGACCGACGAGAACATCGGCAAGCTCTCCATCGTGGGCGTGGGCATGAAGAGCCACACCGGCGTAGCGGGAAAAATGTTTGAAGTGCTCGCCAAGGAAGGCGTGAACATAGGCATGATCTCCACGAGCGAAATCAAAATCTCCGTGGTCATTGACCTCGCCAAAGGCCCGCAGGCAACGAAGGCCGTGCACGAGGCGTTCCTCGGTTAATCGCCAAAGGCAGGGATGAGCTGCCGCTCGTCCCAAATATTTGCGCCGCGCAGCAACGCGGCCATCCCAATAAAAAACCCGTGAAGCATCGCGCTTCACGGGTTTGGTTTTGAGAGCTTCAGCTTACTGCAGCTTGGCGAGGACTTCCTTCACCGCATTGAAGTTCGGCAGGTCCTTGACGCTGGCCGTCTGCTCGCTGTATTGCACGACCCCGGCCTTGTCCACGACGAACGCGGCGCGCGCGCTGGTCGAACCGAAGCCGGCGATGAGGCCGCCGAGGTCTTCGATCAACACGCCGTAGGCTTTCGCCGCCGTCTTGTTGATGTCGCTCGCGATGGTGACGGTGATTTTTTCCTTCTGCGCCCACGCTTCCTGCGCGAACGGGCTGTCCACGCTGATGGCGATGACTTCGGCGTTCAGGCCGGAGTAGGCGGAGAGGCCAGCGGTGATGTCGCACATCTCCGTGGTGCAGACGCCGGTGAAGGCGAGCGGGAAGAACAGGATGACGGTGTTCTTCTTGCCGAAGTTGGCGGAGAGCTTCACGTCTGCGACGCCGGTGGCGTTCTTGGATTTCAGGGTGAAGTCAGGAGCTTTGGAGCCGATTGCGATTGCCATAATATTATTTTCGATTTCGAGTTTGGATTAGTGGTGGTTCAACGAACTGCGAGCGCACTTTATACTTCCGGTGCGCACGGGTGTCAAACTGCGATTAACTCGCGCCTTGCTGCGCCGTTGCTTTTGGCCTAGCGTGGCCGCGATTTGTCGCATGAAAATCTACATTGACGGAAAATATTACGACGAGCGCACGGCCAAAATCTCCGTGTTTGACCACGGCCTGCTTTACGGCGATGGCGTGTTCGAGGGCATTCGTGCCTATCATGGGCGCGTGTTCAAGCTCAAGGAGCACATTGACCGGCTGTTTTATTCCGCCAAGGCCATCCTGCTCGAAATCCCGATGACGCACGCCGAGATCATGCGCGCCACCGTGGAGACCTGCCGCAAGAACAAACTCCGCGATGGCTACATCCGCCTCCTCGTCACGCGCGGCGTGGGCACGCTGGGGTTGAACCCGCGTAGTTGCGTGCGCCCGTCCGTCATCATCATCGCGGACAAAATCCAGCTTTACCCGCCCGCGCTCTACAAGAAGGGCATGGACATCGTGACCGTGGCCACGACGCGCAATCTGCACAGCGCCGTGAACCCGGCCATCAAGTCGTTGAATTACCTCAACAACATTCTCGCGAAGATCGAGGCGAACAACGCCGGCGTGGAAGAGGCCATCATGCTGAACTCCGAGGGCTACGTGGCCGAATGCACCGGCGACAACATCTTCCTCGTGAAGGGCGACACGCTGCTCACGCCGCCGCTCTCGGCGGGCGCGCTTTACGGCATCACGCGCGGCACGGTGATAGAACTCGCCGAGGCGAGCGGCCTGAAAGTTTCCGAGCCGAACCTCACGCGCTACGACGTGTTCAATGCGGACGAATGTTTTCTCACCGGCACCGGCGCGGAGCTGATTCCCGTGGTGAAGGTGGACGGCCGCGTGATCGGCAGCGGCAAGCCCGGCGCGGTGACGAAGAAACTTGTGGCCGCATACCACGCCTTGACGAAAGTCTCCGGCGAGCCGATTTTCAAGTAGCAAAATTATGTTGTGCTGCATCTGCAAAGAAAAAGAGGCGACGGTTCACCTCTCGCAAATCACGGGTGAAAAAATCCAGAAGGTGGACCTGTGCGAGGAGTGCGCCAAGCAGAAGGGCGTGAACGATCCCGCCGGGTTTTCGCTCGCGGACCTGCTGCTCGGCCTCGGCGCGTCGCAGGAGATTGATGCGGCGGCGGGCGGCGCGACGATCAAGTGTCCCAAGTGCGGGTTCACGCAGGCGGATTTCAAGAAGGCGGGCCGGCTCGGCTGCGCGGAGTGTTACCAGACCTTCTCTGAAGGGCTGGAAGGCTTGCTCAAGACCATGCACAAAGGCACGCGCCACGCGGGCAAAGTGCCACGCGCACTCCGGCAGTCGCGCAATGTGAGCGACCAGTTGAAGTCGTTGCAGAAAAAGTTGGAGAAGGCGATCTCCGAGGAAGATTTCGAGGCCGCAGCTGTGTTGCGCGATGAAATCAAGCAAGCCAGTGCGCCGCTGGAAACTTTGCCCGCGAAGTAATATGGACATCCACGAATTTCTCGTCCCGCCCGCTGAAATCGCCCGGCGCAAAGGCCCGCATGACCGTATCGTCATGTCGAGCCGTGTGCGGCTGGCGCGCAACCTGGCCACCGGCTCGTTTCCCGGCTGGGCCAAGAAGCCGGAGCGCATTCAGATTTTGGAAGCCATCCAGCCGGCGGTGAAAAGTCTGCCGGAGATGAAGGATAGTTTTTCCGAGACGATGGACAACCTGTCGAGCTTGGATAAACAAATTCTCGTCGAGCGCCATCTCATCAGCCGTGAGCACGCCGCCAAAAGCGCGGGGAGCGGGCTGGTGTTGAACCGCGACGAGTCGCTCTGCGTGATGATCAACGAGGAGGATCATCTGCGGATGCAATCGCTGCGCCCCGGCCTGCAGGTCAAGGAGGCGTGGGCGGCGCTGGATCGCGCGGACACGGCGTTGGAATCCAAACTCACCTTCGCCTTCGACAACAACCTCGGCTACCTCACCGCCTGCCCCACGAACCTCGGCACCGGCATCCGCGTGAGCGCGATGCTGCATCTGCCCGGCCTCGTGTTGGGCGAGCAGATCAATCCCATCATTCAATCCGTGAACAAACTCGGCCTCGCCGTGCGCGGGCTTTATGGCGAAGGCACGGAGGCGTTGGGGAATGTTTTCCAAGTGTCGAATCAGATGACGCTGGGCGAGGCCGAATCCGCCATCGTCGAGCGGCTGGACAAGGTGCTGTCGCAGATTATCGAGCACGAGGAGAACGCGCGGCAACTGCTTTTGGAAAAGAAGCCCAAGACAGTTTACAACCACATCGGCCGCGCTTACGGCGTCCTCGCCAACGCGCACAGCATCTCGTCCAAGGAGACGATGAACCTGCTCTCGCTCCTGCGGTTGGGCGTGGACTTGGGGTTGTTCCCCGGCGTGGAACGCGCGTTGACCGACGAGCTTTTCATCCTCACACAACCCGCACATCTCCAGCGGCAGCATTCGGAAAAACTTTCGCCCGAAGAGCGCGACCTGCTCC
The DNA here is from genome assembly GCA_031371425.1 of Verrucomicrobiales bacterium. Lineage (GTDB taxonomy): Bacteria > Verrucomicrobiota > Verrucomicrobiia > Limisphaerales > JAFMIX01 > JAFMIX01. Next base: position 4,793 of record JANMJO010000310.1, read on the forward strand.
GCGCCGACATGGTTCGCGAACGGCTCAAAGCCGTCAGCCGCCCCATCGCGCTCCCGCCCAGCGCGGCGAATTGAGTTCGGAGTTCCGCCTTCAGGCGGCCAAGGCGGCGGACTTCCGAACCGCCTAAAGGCGGAACTCCAAACCGGGCTGCACATCTCTCGCGTTCCCCGCGCAGAAGCGTTGGACAAACGGCCAAGTTCGCGGCAATGTATTCCTACATATGAGCGAAGAAGCCATGAACAATTTCACGCCGCGCGCGCAGCAGGTGCTCGCCCTCGCGCGCAAGGAGGCCGACCGATTCAACCACAACTTCGTGGGCACGGAGCATCTATTGCTCGGCCTCATCAAGCTGGGGCAGGGCGTCGCCGTCAACGTCCTCCAGAAGCTCGGCCTCGATCTGGAGACCGTTCGCATGGAAGTCGAGAAGCAGGTCGGCACCGGCCCGGATCAGAAGATGATGGGCAACATCCCTTACACGCCGCGCGTGAAAAAAGTCCTCGCGCTCGCGCAGAAGGAAGCCAAGGCGCTCAATCACACCTACGTTGGCACCGAACACATCCTGCTCGGCCTGCTCCGTGAAGGCGACGGCGTGGCCGCGCGTGTGTTGAAGAACCTTGACGTGGACATCGAGCATTGCCGTCAGGAAATTTTGAAGGAACTCGATCCCAACTTCACCGGCCAGGAAGAACCCGCTGCTGCCGGCGAAGGCGCTCCCGAAAAGCCCGCCGCCGAGCCCGCCAAGAAGGGCGAGGTCAAGACACCCGCGCTGAAGGCGTTTGGCCGCGACCTCACCGAACTCGCGCGCAAGAGCGAGATGGACCCCGTCATTGGCCGCAAGAGCGAGATCGAGCGCGTCATCCAGATTCTCTGCCGCCGCTCGAAGAACAACCCCGTCCTCCTCGGCGAAGCTGGCGTGGGCAAGACCGCCATCGTCGAAGGCCTCGCGCAAGAAATCGCCAAGGGCAACGTCCCGGAAATTTTGCTGAACAAGCGCGTCATCACCCTCGACCTCGCGCTCATGGTTGCCGGCACGAAATATCGCGGCCAGTTCGAGGAACGCATCAAGGCCGTGATGGACGAAATCCGCCGCGCCAAGAACATCATTCTCTTCATTGACGAGCTGCACACCATCGTCGGCGCGGGCAGCGCCGAGGGCACGATGGACGCCAGCAACATCATCAAACCCGCGCTCTCGCGTGGCGAGATGCAGTGCGTCGGCGCGACCACGCTCAACGAGTATCGCAAATACATCGAGAAGGACGCCGCGCTCGAACGCCGTTTCCAATCCGTGAAGGTTGAGGCGCCGTCCATCGAGGACGCGATTGAAATTTTGAAGGGCCTGCGCGGCAAATACGAGGAGCACCACAAGGCCGAGTTCACCGACAAGGCCGTCGAAGCCGCCGTCAAGCTCTCCGACCGTTACATCATGGACCGGTTTCTACCGGACAAGGCCATTGACGTTCTCGACGAGGCCGGTTCGCGCGCGCGCATCAGCACCATGACGCGTCCGCCGGAGACCAAAGACCTCGAAGCCGACATCGAAGTCATCAAGGGCAAGAAGGAAGCGGCGATTAAGAACCAGGATTTCGAGGGCGCGGCGAAAATGCGCGACCAGGAAAAGCAGGCCAAGGAAAAGCTCGAGGGCGTGCTCGTCGCGTGGCGCACACACCGCGAGGAAACCCGCATCAAGGTGGACGAGGAAGATATTTTGCACATCGTTTCCAAGTGGACGGGCATCCCGCTCAAGCGCATGGAGCAGGGCGAGGCCACGCGGTTGCTGGCCGTAGAGGAAGAGATGGCCAAGGTCGTCATCGGCCAGCGCGAGGCGGTGTCCGCCATTTGCAAGGCGCTGCGTCGTGCGCGCGCGGACTTGAAAGACCCCAAGCGCCCCATCGGCACGTTCGCGCTGCTCGGGCCGACGGGCGTGGGCAAAACCTTGCTCGCCAAAACGCTCGCCGAGCAGATGTTCGGCGATAGCAAATCACTCATCCAGCTCGACATGAGCGAATACATGGAGAAGTTCAACGTCTCGCGCCTCGTCGGCTCGCCGCCCGGCTACGTCGGCTACGAGGAAGGCGGCCAGCTCACCGAGAAAGTTCGGCGCAATCCCTATTCCGTCGTGCTGTTCGACGAGATCGAGAAGGCGCATCCCGACGTGTGGAACATGCTGTTGCAGATTCTCGAAGATGGCCGCCTCACCGACAGCGTGGGGCGCGTGATTAATTTCCGCAACACCATCATCCTGATGACCTCCAACGTCGGCAGCGACACCATCAAGAAGCAATCCTCGATGGGCTTCTCGCCGATTACCGACGAGGGCACTTACGAGAAGATGCGCGAGAAGATCATGGAGGAAGCCAAGCGCACGTTCCGCCCCGAATTTCTCAACCGCCTCACCGACCTCATCGTGTTCCGCTCGTTCACGAAGCCCGACCTCATCCAGATTCTCGGTCTCGAAGTCGGCAAGGTGCTCGAACGGCTGCGCCACAAAAATCTCAACCTCGCGCTCGACGACACGGCGCGGGATTTTCTTGTGGAGAAAGGCTACGACCCGCAATACGGTGCGCGCCCCATGCGCCGCGCGGTGGAACGCTTCCTCGAAGACCCGCTCGCCGAGGAAATCCTCCGTGGCAACCTGCACGAAGGCGATCCCATCCAGGTCACACTGGACAAGGACAAACTCATCTTCGTCCAGAAAGCCGCCGCCGGCGAAGGCGCAGTGGCGAGTTAAAACAAGGGGCTTCAATCTCACGCCAACCGGCTTCCGGTTGGCGTTTTTGTTTTCCGGGAGGAACATTTCCGCCGATAGACGGATGATAATTGCCAATCCCTTTCTTGCGTTTGCCGGCGTGGTCAGGAAAAATTCCCGGCCTATGGCACATGTCAAATTACACATTCCCGGTCCGGTGGAAGTCAGCGCGAAAACCTTTCAGGCGCTCTGCTCGCCGATGATCGGCCATCGCGGCCAAGGGTTCAAAGACCTCGTCGCCAAAATCCAGCCGCAACTCCAGACGCTCCTTGCCACCAAGCAGCTCGCCTATCTCTCCACCTCCAGCGCGTGGGGCGTGATGGAAGGCGCCATCCGCAACCTCGTCACCAAACGCGTCCTCAACTGCATGTGCGGCGCGTTCTCCGACAAATGGCTCGATGTCTCCAAACGCTGCGGCAAGGAAGCCGAGGCGCTCCAAGTCGAATGGGGTTCGCCCATCCGCGCCGAACAGATTGACGCCAAGCTCGCCACCGGCCAGTTCGATGCGCTCACGCTCATTCACAACGAAACCAGCACCGGCACGATGAGCCCGCTCGCCGAAATCGCCGCGCTCAAGAAGAAATATCCCGACGTCATGTTCATCGTGGACGCCGTCAGCTCCATGACCGCGCTGCCGCTGAACTTCGACGAACTCGGCATTGATGTCCTGCTCGCCGGCACGCAGAAAGCCTTCGCCATGCCGCCCGGCTTGAGTGTGTTTGTCTGCTCGCCCGCCGCGCTGGCCAAGGCCGCGACCATAAAAGACCGTGGCTATTACTTCGACTTCGTCGAGTTCCAGAAGAACGCCGTGGACAACATGACGCCCAGCACACCGAGCATCAGCCACGTCTTCGCGTTGAGTTCCAAGCTGGACGACTTCTTCGCCGAAGGTTTGGAAGCGCGCTACGCCCGTCATCGCCAGACGAACCAGTTGACCCGCGACTGGGCGGCGAAGCATGGCTTCACGCTATTCCCAGAAAAAGGATTCGAGTCCATCACGCTCACCTGCATCAGCAACGGCGCGCGCCCCGGCGGCCGCACCGTGGATGTCGCCAAGCTGCAAAAGCTCGTGAAAGAGCAGGGCTTCCTGATTGACGGCGGCTACGGAAAAATCAAAGGCACGACCTTCCGCATCTCCAACATGGGCGACGAAACCGCCGCCTCCATGCAGCCGTTGTTCGCCGCGCTCGATAAGGCGATGGCGCAGTTGTGACGGTTTGGAGTTCCACCCAACCGCCTGAAGGCGGAACTCCAAGCGGAAAATCGTTTGACGGGAACTGTATGGAAATGTTATCGCAACTGCGTCAATCAGTTCAACCAACCAACCAACCAACCAACGAAATAATATTATGAGCGACAAACCTGTGGGAGCGGAAAAGAAAATTGCGGCTGGAATCTGTGGCATTCTTCTGGGCGCGCTGGGCATCCATAAATTCATCCTCGGTTACACCAAGGAAGGCGTCATCCAATTGATCATCGGCGTGGTGACCTGCGGTTTCGGCGGCATCATCGGCCTCATCGAAGGGATCATCTACCTGACGAAGAGCGACGAGGAATTCGTCAAGACCTACGTGGAAAACAAAAAAGGTTGGTTCTGATTCCGACTTCCGCTGACGCCGGCTACCAACTCGTCCGCCTGAACAACGGCATCTGCTCCGTGCGTTCGCTGGCGGATGCGGAGACGTTCCATCCCGTCGTCGGACCGGTCGCCGAGGCGGAGGCGCTCTACGTCAATCAGCTCCGGCTGCGCGAACGGCTTGCGGAACATTCCGGCGAATTCGTCATCTGGGATGTCGGCCTCGGCGCGGCGGCCAATGCTCTCACCGTCCTGCGCGCCACGCGGGACATCGCCTGCCGCATTCGCCTTGTGAGCTTCGACCACAAGGCCGGGCCGCTGGAGTTCGCGCTGCAACACGCGGCTGAACTCGGCTACTTCGGCGGCTACGAGGCGCAAATCCAAACACTGCTTCAGCAGCACGCCGTCCGGTTCACCGACGGCGCGCGCGAAGTGAACTGGGAATTTCACCTCGGCGATTTTCCGGCGTGGCTGGAGCGCCGATTTCCTAATCGGCCAGGCCATGAACCCGCACCGCTGCGGGCCGATTTGGAAATCGGCGCTCCTCACGCGATTCTGTTCGACGCCTTTTCGCCTGCCAAGAATCCCGCCATGTGGACGCTGCCGCTGTTCACTAACCTCTTTCGCCTGCTCGATCCGCAACGTCCCTGCGCGTTGCCGACGTATTCGCGCAGCACGATCTTGCGCGTGACGCTGTTGCTCGCGGGGTTTTTCGTCGGCGTCGGCCACGCCACCGGCGAGAAGGAGGAGACGACCATCGCCGCGAACACGCTGGCGCTACTCACCGAGCCGCTGGATCGCCGTTGGCTGGACCGCGCCCGCCGCTCGCACAGCGCCGAGCCGATGGTCGAGCCGGTTTACCAGATCGCGCCGTTGAGTGCGGCGAGCTGGGAGAAATTGCAGGCGCATCCGCAGTTCAACGTAGGATAGGCGTCCCGCCTGTCCGCACCGAGCGAAGCGAGGCGGTAGCTGTTTGATTGCTCGCGCTGCCGCGCTCGCCGGGCAGGCGAGACGCCTGCCCTACCTTCACCCATACCGATACGGCTTGCTCATCGCAAAAGTATTGGGCAGATGCCGCACCTCGCGCACCTCGCCATCGGTGAGTAGCACTTCCACGATGTCGAAACGGATTTTCACCTCGGGATTCTTGATGAGCCGCAGGTAATCCAGCGCGGTCTGGGAGAGCAATCGCCGCTTGCGAGCGTCCACGGCGGCAGCGGGGCGTGCCCAGGCTTCGGACGAACGCGTTTTGACTTCGATGAACACCAGGCAATCGCCATCGCGGAAGATGAGGTCAATCTCGCCGCGTTCCGAGCGGAAGTTGCGCGTGAGAAACTTCAGGCCGAGGCCGCGCAGATGTTTCTCCGCCGCGCGCTCGCCGAGTTCGCCGCGCCTCAGATGCTCCGGCTTTTCTTTGCGGGCGAACCACGATTTGATTAAGGCAAGCAAAAGCATATTCAACCACGAATGGACACTAATGAACACGAATCAAGAACTCCGGAACGCGGCTGTGTGCAAAGCCCAAGCCGAAGTATGTGAAAAAAAAGCCGCCCCCGGTTGCCCGCCGGACATTCGTGTTTATTCGTGTCCATTCGCGGATCAAAACAGTTCCCGCTCCTTCGCCTTCAGCGGCGCGAAGCTGCGGCGGTGGATCGGACACGGGCCATGCGCGGCGATGGCGGCAAGGTGTTGCGGAGTGCCGTAGCCTTTGTGTTCGGCGAAGCCGTAGTGTGGCCATTGCCGATCGGCTTCGAGCATGAGGCGATCGCGCGTGACCTTGGCGAGCACGCTGGCGGCGGCGATGGAATAGCTGCGCGAGTCGCCCTTCACCAGCGGCGTCTGCGGGAAGGCGAGCGAGTTCACGCGCAAGCCATCCACGAGCGCGTGTTCCGGCGCGGACGAGAGTTGCGCCAACGCCTCGTTCATGGCGCGGTGCGTGGCTTGGAGGATGTTGATGCGGTCAATTGTCTCAGCGTCCACACTGGCGATGGCGTGGCGGATTTCCGGATGCGCCGTGAGAATGACAAAGAAATCTTCGCGCTGCCGCTCGGTGAGTTGCTTGGAATCGTTCAACTTCTCCAGGCGCTCGTCGAAACCGGACTCCGCCCAGCCGTGCGGCAGGATGACCGCCGCCGCCACAACCGGCCCGGCCAGCGGCCCGCGCCCCGCTTCATCCACACCTGCGACGAGGTGGAAGCCCTGCTGCCAAAGCTCGCGCTCGAACGCGAGGCGGTCGGTGGATTCGGTGGTCAGTTTCTGTGGCCTCATTTCATTGAAGATTATCGAAGTGGGTGCTTGTATAACGCCGCTCAAACTTTTTTCCAAGGCAATAGTCCTCGTGTCGGAACTCCATGAGAATGTCCCCATGAACCGGGTTGCGGTAGCAACCCCGGCCACAATATGGAAACATTAACCCGACTTCCGAAGTGGCGGCAGTCATTCCGGTGGGTAGCACAGGCCACTGGCCTGTGCCGAGGGGCGACCCGCCGCTCGGAACGGGGAGCGCGCCTGAACTTTCTCAAGCGTCCGCTTCCACGGCCAACGTCCTCCCCATTCCGTCCGGCCAGTGGCCGGACGGCACAGGCGGGTCGCCTGTGCTACCCGTTTCCATTTCGGTTTTCGGGATTAGCAAGGAGTCGGAAAGAACTCGATCGGATGACGATCATGACGGGCGTAAAGCGGCAGGAACTAACGATGTTCCCATCGTTCCGTTACCAATCCGCCGCGCAGTCATAAATGATTGAGTCCCGGCGGCGTTTTGATAACCATTCTCTGATGCTAAAAAAGATCCTCGTCACCGGTTCGTCCGGCCTCATCGGCTCGGAAGTTTGCGTATTCTTCGCCGCACAAGGCTTCGCCGTTCACGGCGTGGACAATAATCAGCGCGCCGTCTTCTTCGGCCCGCAAGGCGACACGCGTTGGAATCAACAGCGCCTCGCCTCCACGCTCAAAGATTTCTCGCACCACGAACTCGACATCCGCGATCGCGCCGGCGTGCTCGCGTTGTTGAAGACCGTGAAGCCCGACGTCATTGTCCACACCGCCGCGCAACCCTCGCACGACCGCGCCGCCGCGATTCCGTTCGACAACTTCGACACGAACGCCGTCGGCACGCTCAACCTGCTCGAAGCCGCGCGGCAGTCCTGCAAAGACTCGCCGTTCATTCACATGAGCACGAACAAGGTCTATGGCGACGCGCCGAACAAGATTGCCTTGAAGGAATTGCCGACGCGCTGGGATTACGCCGACCCCGCCTACGCGCACGGCATCCCCGAGACGTTCACCATTGACCAGTCCACGCACTCGCTTTTCGGCGCGTCCAAGGTCGCCAGCGACATCCTCGCGCAGGAATACGGCCGCTACTTCCAGATGCCCACGTGCGCGCTGCGCGGCGGCTGCCTCACCGGCCCGAACCACACCGGCGTGGAACTACACGGCTTCCTGAGCTACCTCGTGAAGTGCAACCTCGAAGGCCGCGAATACAAACTTTTCGGCTACAAAGGCAAGCAGGTGCGCGACAACATCCATTCGCTCGACGTCGCACGGTTCATGTTTGAATTCGCGTCCGCGCCGCGCTGTGGCGAGGTTTACAACCTCGGCGGCGGCAAGGACAACTCCTGCTCCGTGCTCGAAGCCTTCACGCTCGCCGAGAAATTTTCCGGCCAGCCGATGAAATACACCTACGTCGAGCAGAACCGCGTGGGCGACCACATCTGCTATTACAGCAACCTGCGGAAAATGCGCGAGCACTATCCCAAGTGGGATTTGACCAAGAGCCTCGAACAGACCATCAAGGAAATCATCGAGGCGTGGCAGCAGCGGAAGTGAGAATTTTCAATGAGTCGAAACGAGGCAAGGCCACTCTCCCTCGGGGAGAGGGAACAGCAGGCGACACTTGCGGATTTTTCGGCAGGCCGTCCGGCAAATCCCGCGCTGGGTTTTACAAATACGCGGCGAACGTTTCTCCCTCTCCCCAAGGGAGAGGGCCGGGGTGAGGGGAAACGAAGCATACTTGATCAAGAGCAAAACCATTTTTGAAATGTCCACCGCTGAATTAACCCTTCCCCCACTCACGCCCGGCACGCTTTACCTCGTCGCCACACCCATCGGCAACCTCGAGGACATCACGCTCCGCGCGTTGCGCGTGCTGAAGGAGTGCGATGTCGTCGCGGCGGAAGACACGCGCCATAGCGGGCAACTCCTCAAACACTTCGGCATCGCCAAACCGATGTTGAGCTACTTCGCCTTCAACGAAGCCAAGCGTAGCGAGGAGATCATCGAGCGGCTCAAGCGCGGCGAGAAGGTCGCGCTCATCACGGACGCGGGCAGCCCCGGCATCAGCGACCCCGGCGAGCGCGTGGTGCAGGCGGCGCGGGCGGCGGGGTTGCGCGTGGAGTCCGTGCCG
>JANMJO010000137.1:0-11261 GCA_031371425.1 Verrucomicrobiales bacterium
GCCACCCGCAACGCCCACAAGGTCGGCGAAATCCGCGCCATCCTCGGCGACACATTCCGCTATCTCACCCTCAACGACTATCCCAGCGCGCCCAACGTCATCGAAGACGCCGCCACCTTCGCCGGCAACGCCACCAAGAAAGCAACAGAACTGGCAACGTGGCTGGCGGAAAAACCTGCAACTTGCAACCTGCAACCTGCAACTCCCGACCTCATACTCGCCGACGATTCCGGTCTCGAAGTAGATGTCCTCGGCGGCGCGCCCGGCGTCCACTCCGCGCGGTTCGCCGCGCTGGACGGGCGCACGGCTGCGTGCGGATCAGCAGCCGCAGCAGCGAACAACTCCCCCGACGCCGACAACAACGCCAAGCTCCTGCGCCTGCTGCAAAACGTGCCCGCCGCAAAACGCACCGCCCGTTTCCGCTGCGTCATCGCGCTCGTTGAAGTCCAAAGTCCAAAGTCCAAAGTCCAAAGTCCGCAATTGTTCGATGGCGTCTGCGAAGGCCTGATTGATTTCGCGCCACGCGGCGGCGGCGGCTTCGGCTACGACCCGCTGTTCATCCCGAACGGATTCCCGCAAAGCTTCGCCGAACTCGGCGAGGACGTGAAAAACCGATTGAGCCATCGCGCCCAGGCATTGGAGAAAATGCGCACGCTCTTTGCCACGCCCGTCCAGCCATAAATAAATATGGCACGAACGTCCACTTCGACTAACTTCCGGCATACATGTTGAGGAGGTTTCAAAGCATCATCGTCCTGCCGTTCACTGCCGCCGTTTCGCTTTTGGCTCACGCCCACGGTGATCTCGATGTCCGCATCGCCACCCTGACCGCTCAACTCGCCCAAAATCCCACCAACGCCTTGCTCTGGTTGCAATCCGCCGACCTCCACCGCCAGCACGGCGAAACCACCGCCGCGCTTGCTGAAATCAACCAAGCCAACAAACTCAAACCACATTGGGCCGCCACCGAACTGCAACTCGCCCGCATCCGGTGGGACGAAAAAAACTTCCGCGCCACCATCGCCGCCGCCACCGCCTGTCTCGCCATCGAACCCTCCGCGCCCGATGCCCTCGTCCTCCGCGCCCGCAGCCACGCCGCACTCGGCCAACTCACCAACGCCGTGACCGACCTCGATGCCGTCTTCGCCACCGCCGCCGTGCCGCTGCCCGACCTCTATCTCGAACGCGCCCGCTGGCAAGCCACGCTGGGCAAACTCGATGACGCCCTTCGCGGTCTTGATGACGGCATGAAGCGCCTCGGCCACACGCCGTCGCTTGCGCTCCCGGCGATTGATTTTGAACGTCAGCGCGGCACGTTCACCGCTGCGCTGGAACGGTTGGACAAAGCCCGCAATTTTTTTGACGCCAAATCGTTCGCCCGACTGCGCGAGGAAATCCTTGCCCAAGCGAAAACCAAATGAATATTCCGCCGCTAGTTTGCCCGCTGGTTTTCGCCGCGCTACTGCTAGCGTCGCCCGTCTTCGCCGCGCTCAACCGCGGGCCGTATCTGCAACTGAGCACCCCCCGCAGCATCGTCATCCGCTGGCGCACGGACACAGCGGAAAACAGTCGCGTCATCTACGGCACAAATTCCTCCGCCCTCAACCTCACCAACAACGACGCGACGACGACCACCAACCACATCGTCACCCTCACCAGCCTGTCACCGGACACGAAATATTTTTATTCCATCGGCTCGTCCGCCGCCACGCTGGCCGGGCCGAGCACGAATCATTTTTTTCTCACGCACCCGTTGCCGGGCACGATCAAGCCGCTCCGCGTCTGGGTCATCGGCGACGCCGGCACGGCCAACGCCAACCAAATCGCCGTCCGCAACGCGTTCGAGACCTTCAACGTCACGAACACGCTGCATGCCTGGCTGCAACTCGGCGACAACGCTTACCAAAACGGGTTGGACACCGAATATCAAACCGGAGTTTTCAACATCTACACCAACGAACTCCGCAATTCTGTCACCTGGCCCACCCTCGGCAATCATGACACGCAGCAGACCAACTATTCCTTCGTGGACACCTATCCGTATTTTGAAATCTTCACGCTGCCCACGGCGGGCGAGGCGGGCGGCGTGACGAGCGGCACGGAGCATTGGTATTCGTTCGACCTCGGCATGGTGCATTTCATCTGCCTCGATTCCATGACCGCCGACCGCGCGACCAACGGCGCGATGGCCATCTGGCTGCGCAGCGACCTCGCCGTGACGACCAACCGCTGGCTCATCGCGTTCTGGCATCACCCGCCGTATTCCAAAGGCTCGCACGATTCCGACGCTGAACCGCAACTCGGTTCGGTGCGGACTAACTTCCTCCCCATCCTCGAAGCTGGCGGCGTGGACCTCGTATTCTGCGGCCACAGTCACGCTTACGAGCGATCCAAACTATTGAACGGTCATTATGGAATTTCCTCCACCTTCAACGCCGCCACGCACGTCATCCAGACCGGCGGCGGGCGCGATACCAACGGCGTGGGCGCGTATCGCAAACCCGATGGCCTCGGCGAAAAACCCGTGGGCAACCGCGGCACGATTTACACCGTGGCGGGCAGTTCCGGCCAAGCCACCTCCGGCACAGTCAATCATCCGGCGATGTTCTATTCCGCATTGTCGCTCGGCTCGGTCGTGTTGGATTTTTACAGCAACCGTCTGGATGCGATCTTCCTGCGCGAGACCGGCGCGATGAATGATTCGTTCACCATCATCAAGGAAGGCACGCAGCCGCCGGTGCTGACAAATTTTGTGGGGTTGCCCGGCGGCGGGATGAAGTTCACCGTGCTGGCGCGCCCGTATCGCACCAACATCGTCGAAGCGACGACGAATCTTTCCAGCGGCTGGTCTGCGCTACAAACGAACTTCAGCACGAACACCACGTTCAACTTCACGAACGCCAGCGGCGCGGATAAAACGTTCTACCGCGTCAGGAAGCCTTGATGCGTTTGGGAAAGAGTCCCAACGCCTGAATTTTCTTCCTCACGTTTCCATTGTTCGCGACTAGCCGCAGGACGTGAGGCTCGCCGGGAACGGGTTCATGCCAAAATTCTCCGCCCGCGCGTTCCAGAATCAACGCCCCTGCCGCGATGTCCCACAGGCTCACGCGCGATTCCACATAAGCATCCAGCCGACCCGTCGCCACCCACGTCATCGCGAGCGCCGCCGAGCCGAGCATCCGCACCTTGCGCACGCTGCGCGCGAGGCGGCCGAAGAACGGCAGCATATCCTCCAGCGATTGCGCGCTCTTGGCAAAGCCCGTCGTCACGATGCAATCCGCCAGTTGCTTGCGATTGCTCGCGTGAATGACCCGCCCGTTCAAGCGCGCCGGAGAATTGCATGTCGCTGTCCAAAGCTCGTCCAAGAACGGATCGTAAACCACGCCGAGCAGCGTCTCGTATCCGCCAATTTTGCCTTTTGCCTTTTGCCTTTTGCCTTGAAGCGCGATGGACACGCACGCGTGCGGGATGCCGTAGGCGAAATTCACCGTGCCGTCAATCGGGTCAACCACCCAACGATATTCCAACGTCACGTCGCCGGAATCACCTTCCTCCGCGAGCAGGTTGATGTGCGGAAACGCCCCGCGCAGCGTCTTCTCGATTAGCTTCTGGCAACGCACGTCCAGATCCAACTTGATGTCGTATCGGCTGGCCTTGTTGACCACCTTGGGCGAGCGCCAGTTCTTGCGCATGAGCGCCCCGGCGGCCTTGGCGGCCACGGACGCGGTGGCCAGCGCGCGTTTCAAATCCACGGATTTCATTTTTTGCACGGCGGCAAATTAACGGAACACCGCGTGAAACTCAACGATGCTCGTGGAGCAATCCGTCGGAGCGCCAGGCGATGCTCGGCGCTCCGAGGAAGCCGCTGGGCAAATACCGTCCTACCCCCGAAATGATTTCCAACTTCATCCTTTGCCGGACGGGCGCGGCGGCTATGTCACTTGTTTCACGGCGGCGACCGGGGGCAGATAATTTTCGCGGGTCACAACTTTCCGGCCCGTCTTGGCCTCCAGTTCCAGGCGGGCTTTTTTGGCGATGCGCCCGCCGGTCTTCGCGGCAACCTGATTTTCCGCCATGCCGGTGGCCGCCACACTCTCGGCAATCTGGCGGGTGGACAACTCGGCCAATGCGGTAAAAATCAATTCCGCCTCGCTCATGTGGTCGCGCAGATTCTCCGTCTTGAGTCCCTTGAGATTCTTGTGCCCCTCCACGCTCACCCCCGCCCATTCCTGATGGATCAGGTTGGTGAGGATGGCGAATTCATCGCCCTTTTTGATGTCATGCCCGGCCCAGTAGTCGGTGAGTTTGTTGCGCGTTTCCTGACCGGTCATGCGCTGTTCGATCCACTTGGCGCTGCGGCCCTGCTTCTGCCAGGTCTCGCGGGCGCGGGCCAGCGACCGGGCGGGGTCGGCGATTTCCTGCATCCGCTCGTAGCCGACTTTGGCCAGCCAGAGTTTGATGGGTTCAGCCTTGGGGCTGGGAACGCTTTGGACGAGGCGCAGCAAGGTCTCGGCAGTGGCCACGTCCGTGAGGTAGTTTTTGCCGTCGGCAGCGGGCATTTTCAGTTGGTTACAATCTGTAACCAACTGGCTGCCTTCCTTCTTGAGCCGGTGTTTCAGGACTTTCCAATAGTTTTGGGCGGCCTTGTAATCCGGTTGCTGCGTCAGCACCCGGATGATGTCCACGACGGAAAACCACCAGGTCTCGGTGGTCGCATCGTAGTGGCGGCGGATTTGATGGCCTTCAAAGATGGCGAGGTCGTTTTTCATGGCATTGGAATGACTTTGCCAAACCTGGTGACCGGGTTCAACTGGGAACAAATTGCCCGCCGGGCCGGAGGCCGTCGCTCCGAGAAAGCCGCCCGGACAAATACCGTCCTACCCCAGAAACTATTTCCAACTTCATTCCTTGCCGGAATCCGCCAGCGGGCGGAAAATCTCGACCGATGTAGAGGAGGCTCATTCAAATGAAAAAGTCAGAATGACCAAAGCCGGATAAACGCAAAGTCGCAGAGAACGCAGAGTCGCGCGGAGAAATTTTAAGAAAGCCCTAACCGAAGATGGCTGATTTGTCATTCCAACTCTGCGTTGCTCGGCGTTCTCTGCGCCTCTGTGTTTCGCCCTGCCGGCAGTTCCAGTCAGAGCCTCCTTACGTCGGCTGCTACGAACAAAAATGAACCGCATCCTCCATGTGGACGGCGATAGCTTCTTTGCCAGTTGCGAGATCGCGCTGGACGAGAAGCTCCAAGGCCAACCCGTGTGGGTCGGCGGCGGGCGGCGCGGCGATGGGATCGTCATCGCCGCCAACCATCTCGCCAAGACGTTCGGCGTGAAGACCGGCATGGCGTGCTTCGAAGCGCGGCGGCTCTGCCCTCACGGCGTCCTCTGCAAGCCCCATTACGACGAATACCGCCGGCTCTCCGCCGAGATGTTCCGCGTGCTGGAGCAATATTCGCCCACCCTCGTGCCGGCCTCGATTGACGAAGGCTTCCTCGATCTCACCAACATGGACAGCCACGTCTGGCGCAACACCACGCCCAAAGATTACGTGGAGGAAATCCGCACACGCGTGCAGCGCGAGGTCGGCCTGCCCGTTTCCGCAGGGCTGGCGAACTCCTCACAACTCGCCAAGCTCGCCACCGATGCGGGCAAGCCGGGCTTCCTTGAAATCAAGGCCGGCGAGGAGAAGGAATTTCTCCGCGACCGCCCCGTGCGCGAGTTATCCGGCATCGGAAAAAACCGCCAGCGCTCGCTCGCCGCACTCGGCGCGCTCACCTTTGGCCACGTCGCCAAGCTGCCCTCGATGCTGCTCAAGCAGAAGTTCGGCATCTGGGGGCAACAACTCTGGCTCTTCGCCAACGGCCGCTGGAGCGAGCCGTTGCTGCTCACGGTGAAAGACCGCACCACAATCTCCAGCAGCACCACCCTGCCCTGCGACGAGCCGGACCACGATGCCGCGCTGACGTTCGCGTTGAGCGAGGCCACGCGGCTGACCGGGCAGTTGCGGCGCGAGCAATTGCAGCTGCGCGAACTGTCGCTCACGATCCGCTTCAGGGACTTCACCGAGGTCGGCGGCTCGCGGCGTTTCGCGCATCCGCAATTCCGAAATTCCGTCATCAACGCCACGCTCGAAGACATCTTCCGCGAGGTGATGAGCGGCGCGTTCCTGCCCGTGCGCCAGATCCGCATCGCATTCTGGAATCTCGCGCCGCTCGACACGCAGCCCACACTCTGGGGCGCAACAGAAGCCGAACGCTGGGGCGCGCTGGACGCGGCGGCGGGCAAGCTGGATTTGCAGCTCGGCAAATCCGCGCTGATGACCGGCGCGCAACTGGCGTTGCAAACGCTCGACCGCACGCACAAGCAGCCAAAGGCGAAGTGTCCCTTCGTGCCGCAGCGCGAGATGGTGAAGAAACTCTGGGGCACAGACGCCGACCCGCTCGCGCACAAGGGCGATTGGGAAAAGCGGCTGGGCCAAGTCAGCAAACAAAGCGGGTTTTCCACCGTCGGCGAATAAGACATCCGCCGCCTAAATTTTTTTGAGTGACCCGGCAGACTTTGGCGTAAATGATATTGGAAGCTTAACCTCCAACTGAACTGTGACCATGAAAGAGCCAAATCAAAACACCGACCCGCAACTCAAGGAAGTCCTGCAAACGTGGGGGGTGAACGAGCCGTTGCCGCCGCGATTCCAAGAGCGCGTGTGGAAACGCATTGAAGCCGCTGAAACGCCGAAGCCCGAAACCACGTCTTGGTTCGCCGCGCTGTTCCTGCGCCCGGCCTTCGCGACGGCGGCGGCCATGCTGCTGCTAATCGCCGGCTTGAGCGCGGGTTACCTGCGGGCGAACCACGATGCCGCGCATTGGAATCAGGAACTCTCGCAACGCTATGTCGTGGCGTTGAACCCCTACGCCGGCGGCCATCCGTAAGCCATGAAACGCGCCATCCTTATCCTGCTGTGCGGCCTCACGCTGGGCGTGCTGACGGGCGCGGTCATTTACCTCGCCCGCACCGCGCCGGAGCGCGCGATGCTGTGCTGCGCGAAACCCGAACTGGCCTGGCTGCAACACGAGTTCCAACTCACCGACGCGCAGTTCGCCCGCGTCGAGCAGCGGCACGGCGATTACCTGACCCACTGCGCCGAAATGTGCAGGCGCATCGCGGCCACCAACGGACTGCTTCTCGCCCGCGTCGCCGCCAACGCCGCAGTCACGCCGGAAATGGAAAAGCTCTTGGCGGACGCGGCTCAACTGCGCGTCGAATGTCAGACACGGATGCTGGATGAGTGTTTTGCCGTGAGCCGGGAGATGTCGCCAGAACAGGGACGGCGCTACCTCGCGTGGGTGCAGCGGCAGATTTTTGCCATGCCGCACGAGCCGGCGACGGAAACCAAATCTCCCGACGCGCATGGACACTGAATCCCCCGACGCGCTCGACCGGCAGGACATGGCGCGACTCGCTTCCGGCCATGACGCGGCGTTGAACGACTTGATGGAGCGCCACGCGCCGAGGCTGTTCAACTACCTGCTCCGCCAGTTGCGGGACGAATCCGAGGCCGAGGATCTGGCGCAGGAAGCCTTCGTCCGCGTTTTCCAGAACCGCCACAAGTTCAATCCGCAATATCGCTTCATGACGTGGCTTTACACCATTGCCACGAACTTGGCGCGCACGCGGCAGCGCCACCAGACGCGACATCCGCACGTTTCACTGGAAGCGGAGAGCGAATTTTCAATCGGCAGTTTGAAAGAACGCTTGCCAGCCGAACAATCCAGCCCCACCGAAAATCTGGAGACAGGCGAACGCGCCGCCGCCGTGCGCGCCGCCGTCGCCAATCTGCCAGAGGAACTCCGCGAAGCGATCCTTCTCACCGAATACGAGGAGCTGACGCAGCGCGAGGCCGCCGCCGTTTTGAACTGCACGCCCAAGGCCGTGGAGATGCGGATTTATCATGCGCGCAACCAACTGCGACAGAGTCTCGCAAGTTTTTTCTAAATTTCAGAGGGGTGGGCGCAGCGGCGGCGTATTACTTCCATGACCGCGGATATCGTTTCTGCGGCAGCACAACAAAAGGAAAAATATGAAAGCCACCATGAAATCCCTCCTCGGCCTCAGCGCGGTTGTCGCGCTGGCCTTCACCGCATCGGCCTTCGATCAGCTCAAGGGCGGCCAGTTGCAAATCGGCCAGACGCCCGCGCAAGTCCGGCTGTCTACCGTCACGCCTGCCGCGCCGGCCGCGATGGCCTGTCCCAAGTGCAAGGACGTTCGTGGCACAAGGTCAACGCCGCTCGGCAAGGGCGCGTTTGTGAAGACCGAGTCCTACACCATGCACCTCTGCGACGGATGCAAGACAACCGCCAGCGTGGTCGGCATGGGCAAGGCGGCCAGAACCGAATACAAACACACCTGCTCCGTGGGAGCTGACGCCTCTTGCTGCGCCAAGATGTGACCCGCAACTCATCTTCCACGAACGGCGGACAGGACAACCTGTCCGCCTTTTGATTTTCAATTCTTGCCAGAACAGACTCTACAAATGAGAATCAGATTCGATATTCGCACCGATGAGTCGCAATCCCAAAGCCAAACTGTCCACCGCCCCGTTCACCGAGGCGGAGGCATGGCGTGATGCGGGCGGCGGCTGGCAGCCCCTATTCGGCAACTTTCGCGGCGTGGGCTACAGCATCGAGTGGCATGATTTTTTTGCGAAGCGCGAGTTTGATTGGGCGGCGAGTTTTCATCCGGGTTGCGTGGAGCTGTGCCTGAATCTTGAGGGGCGCGGATTTGTGGAGGGCGGCGGCGAGCGATCGGAGTTCGCGCCGAACACCGCAGGATTTTACCATCGCAAGGACGAACCCCTGACGGCGAAACGCGCGGCGGGTCAGCAGCACCGTTTCCTCACCGTGGAATTTTCCTGTCCGTTTCTCGCCAGACATCTCGCCGGCGCGGAGGCGATGCTGCATCCGGTCGTGCGGGCGGCAATGACGGGCGCTCCGTGCGGGCAGGTTTCCGGCGCGACGGTACGGCTGACGGCGCATCAGTTGGAGACCATCGCCACGCTGCGGCAACCGCCGGTGTATGCGGCGGCGCAGCCGGTGTGGTATCAGTGCAAGGCGATCGAGCTGGCGGTCACGTTCCTGCTTCAGCCACCGCCGGAGGATGAGATGTTTTGCTCGCGGCAGCAACGGGTCGCGCAGGAACGCGTGGAGCAGGTGGCTTTTCTGCTGAAGCAAAATCTCGCCGAACCGCCGGGGCTGGAGGAATTGGGAAAGAAGATCGGCTGCAGCCATTTTTATTTGAGCCGGATTTTTTCCGCGCAGACCGGGCAGACCATCACGCAACATCTCCGCCAGCTCCGCATGGAACGAGCGGCGGAACTGCTGCGCGCCGGCGACCACAACGTCACGGAAGTCTCGCTCGAAGTCGGCTACAGCAGCCTGAGCCATTTCAGCGCGGCGTTCCACGAGACGTTCGGCTGCTGTCCCGGACTGTATCCGCTCAAGACGCCGGCGCAGCGGTCGCGTTAGGACGGTTGGTTTCACGCTCGGAGTTCCGCCTTCAGGCGGCCTGTGGGCGGGGCACGCCGAACCGCCTGAAGGCGGAACTCCAAACCTCCAACATGCGCTTCAGCCGATGCATCCCCCAAGACAAACCCCTGAAAAATATCGCAAGACTTCGCCCGGCGGTATGGGTAAAATGCGACCTCACTCCAAAAAAAATATGAAACGAAATCATGAACTCACCCGCCGCCGCTTTGTCGGCGGGATGTTGCGCGGCGCGCTTGTAGCCGCGGTCGCACCCAACTTCATTCCGCTGCGCGTGCTGGCGGGCGACAACACCCCCAGCAAAAAAATCCAGCTCGGCCACATCGGCCTGGGCGGGCAGGGCACCGGGCTGCTGCGGAATTTTTTGGCGTTGGATTCCGTTGCGTCCGTGGCCATTTGCGATCCGTTCAGCCAACGGCTCAACAGGGCGGCCGGATTTGTGCAGGAAGCGCAAAAGCACGAACCAAAACGTTACAACGACTTCCGCGATTTGCTCGCCGACAAGAGCATTGACGCCGTGGTCATCGCCACGCCGGATCACTGGCATGTGCCGGTCGGGTTGGCGGCGGTGCGTGCGGGCAAGGACGTTTACATCGAGAAACCGCTTGGGCACACCCTGGAGCAGAATCACGCCATGCTGAAGGCTTGCCAGAAGCACCAGCGGATTTTTCAATATGGCACCCAGCAGCGCAGTCAGGAAATGATCAAGCGCGGCATCGAGCTCGTGCTCAACGGCTATATCGGCGATTTACAACGGCTCGAAGTCTGGGCACCGGGTGGCGAAGCCGGCGGCTCGCTCGATGAGATTCCCGTTCCGGAGGGTCTCGACTATGAACTCTACATCGGCCCCGCACCCATGAAGCCCTGCACGAAGGACCGCATCACCAGCCAGGGTTCCTGGTATTGCTCGGACTACGCGCTCGGGTTCATTGCCGGGTGGGGCGCGCACCCGCTGGACGTCGCCATCTGGGGCATGGATTCGGACACGAAAGGGCCGGTTTCATTTCGCGGCACCGGAGATTTCCCCACGCCCAACGGCTTGTTCAACACCTGTGCGACGTGGGATGTGGAGGTGAAATTCAGCGATGGCATCCCGATGCACTTTATGAGCGCCAACCACGCAAAGCCCATCGTCGAGCAATACCGCACCGATGCACAGGGGGCGAACGCCACGTTTCAAGAAGACGGCACGACGTTCTTCGGCTCCAAAGGCTGGGTCAGCTTGAGCCGGGACGGTTGCTGCGCCAGCAATCCCGACTGGCTCAAACTCAAAGAGTGCGAGGGCAGCAAACGCGTGCTCTACCGCAACCGCTACTACAAGGCATTTGTGGACAGCGTGCGCGAACGCTCGCCCTCCATCGCGCCGATTCAGGACGCCGTCCGCTCCGACGCCTTCAGCCACCTCTCCATCCTGGCCATCAAGAGCGGCGGCGAAGTGATCTGGGACCCGAAGAAATACAAAATCAAATCACCCAAATCGCTCAACGACCAGATGCACCAACCCGTGCGCGGCGACTGGAAACAAACTTGAACGGCTCCAAACCGCTGGCATGAAAACCATTCTTGGCTGGTTGACGCTCGGATTGCTGCTCGCGCAGCCAGCACCGGCGCAGACCAATTCCTGGCGCAAAACGGAACACACGCTGGCGCTCCTCAACGGCAGCAACATCGTCTGGCAGATCGTGGCCGACCCGGCGCAAGGCAAGCCGTATTTTCATCCGCT
>JANMJO010000074.1:0-9554 GCA_031371425.1 Verrucomicrobiales bacterium
ACGCGCAGCAGCGAGGACATCGCCCCAGACCATTCGGCGATGGTGGTGATGAGGCATGCCAACCCTACCCCGCCGAAAATGACCGTGGCCACCCACGCGTGATCGAGCGCCGCGCCGCTGGCGATGACGAGGTTGGCGACGCAGAGGATGAGCGAGGGCAGCGGCCAGCGCGGCCAGATGCGGAAGCGGATGAGTTGCCGGTTCAGGCCGTGTTCCTCGATGAGCATGCGCATGCGGACGGCGCCCAGCACGCCGCCACGGACTTCCATGTCCCAGCTATCGAAATCTCCGCCGCGAAAAACGCTCGCGCCTTCCGCCTCAAGCGGGGCTTCGAGCGAGAGCAGCCATTCGTTGGGGGTCTGCCAGCGTTCGCTCCAGATGCCGAACGTGCGCCAGCCGGGCATGGCGAAACCCCGCAGGCGGTGGGGCCGCCACGGTGTCAAACCGTAGGCGATGCGCCCGCGCAGGCGGGCGAGCGGTTGCAGCAGATGCAGCATGGCGAGCAGCGCGGTGTTCCTCCGACCGTTGACGGGTGCGCGGCGCGCGGTGAGGAGCGCTTGCACAGCGGGGATGGCGATGGCGAGGAGGAGGAGTGGCCAGAGGAGGAGGAGCGGTTTCCAAAAAATGGAAAGCAGCAGGAGTGTGGCGAGACCGAAGATGATGAGAAACCATTCGGGCATGCGGGCGAGCGACCAGATGTTGCTGGGCGCGGGTTCGTAGAGGGATTGAAAGAGCGCGCTGCCCCAGGTGCCGTGGTAGATGCGGGAGCGGCCGAAGCTCAGGACGGAAAGGTTGCCGAGGCCGTAGATGCGGCCGTGCCATGCGGGCTGGCCGGCGGCGTTGTATTTGGAGGGCCACTTGCGTTCGAGCAGGGCCTCGGCGCGGCCGTAGCCGGCTTGCTGCCGGAGGTAGGCGCGGATGGTCTGGCGGCGGTGGTGCCAGACCATGGCGCCGGGATTGAAACCTATTTTGTAGCCGGAGTCGTGGAAGCGCCAGCAGATGTCCACGTCGTCGCCGGCGACGCGGAACTGGGGGTCGAAGCCTCCGAGGTTTTGGAGGGCGGTCTTGCGGAAGGCCATGTTGCAACCGGGAATGTGTTCGGCTTCGGTGTCGGAGAGGAGGACGTGCACGGGGCCGCCGGGGGCGTGGGCGACGATGTTGGCGATGGCGCTGGCGGTCGGCGGCGGGATGTTCGGCCCGCCAACGGCGGCGCAGTCGGTGGTGGTGAAGGTGTGGGCGAGGTGTTGCAGCCAGTGGGGATCAGGCCAGGCGTCATCGTCAAGGTAGGCGATGATCTGGCCGGTGGCGGCGGCGCAGCCGGTGTTGCGGGCGACGCTCAAGCCGGAGTGTGGGGTGTTGATGAGGCGGACGGGAAATTGTTTGGCGATGGCGGTGACGTGTTCATCTGCGCCGTCGTTGACGATGATGACTTCGTGGTCGGGGTATTCGATGTGCTGGAGGCCGGCGAGGGTTTGCGCGAGTGTGGCGCTGCCGCGATGGGTGCAAACGATGACGGAGATGCGGGGCCAGTTGGCGTCGCGCGGGAGGGGAATTTCGGCGAAGGCTTTTGTGACGGCGGCGAGGGCGGGTTTGGCGAGGCGGTCGCGGTGGGTGAGGCCGAAGTCCCAGTCGAGGATGTCGCGTCCGCCGCGGTGCCATTCGTCGGTCCAGGAGAAAATAAAAATGCCGGCGCTGCCGCCGTTGAAGGTGTGGCGGATTTGCCAGGCGAGGGCGGCGGCTTGTTTTTCCTCGCCGTTGCGGCGGGAGTCGAGGCCGGTTTCGGCGAGGATGAGGGGTTTGTCGCCGGCGAGGTTTTGGAGGCGGGCGAGGTAGGGCTGGAATTTCTCGGGTGTCTCGAGGTAGATGTTGAAGCAGAAGAGGTCAACGAATGGCAGGTCGAGATATTCGGTGGAGGGGTAGTTGACGTAGGTGACGAGCGCGCCGGGGTCGGTGGCTTTGGCGGCGTCGTAGAGGCGGCGGATGAAGCGTTCGATGCGGCGGTGGCCGTGCCAACGGACGAGGTTGGTGGGGATTTCGTTGCCGATGGCGAAGCCGAGGAGCGCGGGGTGGCCGGCGCAACTGCGGACGCCATCGCGGACGCGCTGTTCGATCTGGGCGGTGATTCGTGAGTTGTTGAGGAAGGCGACGTGTTGTTCCCAAGGGATGCCGACGAGCACCCAGAGGCCGTGTTGCCGGGCGCAATCGAGCATCCAAAGCGGCGGGACGGTGTAGGTGCGGAGGGTGTTGATGCCGGCGGCAACCATCCGCGTGAAGTCGCGGGTGACGGTTTCGAGGTCGTGGTATTCGCAGGCGTCGGCTTCGGGACGGAACGGTCCGTAGGTGACGCCGCGAAGGTAGATTTTCCCGCCGTCGGCGCAGATGTATTTGCCGCAAGCGGTGGGGCGGGCGGATTTTTTTTGCGCTGGAACGGGGTTGTTCACGTTGGGTTGCGGTGGTCGCGGGAGGCGGTTGTCAGCGCCGCTGGCAGTTCGATCCGCGTGAATGTTTTGTGTTTATTTACGGTCATGCCAGTGCACCACTTCCTTGACGGCGAACCGCGTCTCCGTATTCACCGAGAACCGTTCTTCGATGGATGAGGAACGGCGGGTGCGGGTGCGGCGGCAAAACCGTGATTGGCTCACTTCCCTTCGCGCCGTTCCACGAGCGCCTTGGGCAGGACAAACACCAGCGCCAATCCCGCGAGCGTCACCCCGGCATTGAGCCAGATGAGTTGGCTCATGTCCTTGTGAAACACGCGCTGGTAGAGCATCGGCCCGGTCTTGCTGCCGATCATCAGGCCGATGTTCCACACGCTGATGAGCACCGAGAATCCCAGCGCCTCGCTCCCCTTGGGCGTCGAGCGCACCGCGAGGTCGAACAGCGGCAAGTAGGCGAGATATTGCAGAAACGTGCCGACGCCTTCGATCACCATCGCGCGCTTCATGTCCGGCGTGTAGAACAAATACGGCAACGCCGACAACGACGTGATGAAGATGGCCGCATACAACGATGTCCGCAGCGACATCTTCCGGCAACACCACGCATACACGCCCGAACTCAGCAGCGCCACACCGTAGCCCGCCAGTCCCAGCCAGCCCAATGCCGAGTCGCTGTAGCCCAGCGTCTTGGTCTGGTATTCGTAAAAGCATGTGCTGCGGAACGTCGGCACCACTTGGATGAAAAACAACAACGCCGCCGGCAGCACCATCTCCCAGCGCAGGACGTTTTTGATCTGCTTCCAGATGGAAAGCCCCACGTGCACCAACTGCTCCACGAACGAACGCCCGTGCTTCGCCCGCGCCGGTGCGGGCGGCTCCTTCAACAAGAACCACGCCGAGAAAAACATGAACATCAGCGGCGCGATGGCCGCCGCGCTCGTCCAGCCCAGCGCCTTCTCCGCAATCTGCCCGCCCAGCCACATCCCCAGTCCCGCGCCCACGTTCTGCGCCGCCACCCGCAGCGAACTCAGCCGCCCGCTCACACCGAACCGCTGCCCCGCCTCCACCAGCAACCCGCCCGAGGTGGTGCTGCCGAACACGATCGCCATGTTCATGCCGATGGCCAGCGCGAGGATCAGGTTGTAATAATTTTTAGATGACACTCCCGCTTGCAGCCACAGGTCAGGCGACAAGCCCATCAACATCCACATCGCCCCCGCCGCCAGCGCGCTCAACAGCAGATACCCGCGCCGCCGCGAACCGAACAGCGGCACACCATCCACCAGCAGCCCCGCGATGGCCTTGAAAGTCCACGGCAGCATCGCCAGCGAAAAAAACGTCGCCGCCGCGTCGCTGTCCAGCCCCATGCGTTTCATCAGCAGATGCATGAACGGCAGGCTGCCCAGCGCCTGCAACTGCACAAACGTCGTCGCAAACACGCCCGCCGCCATCACCGTCGCCACCGGCCACAGGCGCGGGTCGTGGCTTCCGTTTGCCGACGTCGGCGAAATCTTTTTGTCGTTGTCGTTCATGTCAGTTTTTTATCTGCGTCTCCCGGCGGTGTCTCGCCGAGGAGCGGCTCAGGTCCAGAGTTGTTCGGGATAATCGCCGCGAGCGATGAGCTGGCGGATGCTCTCGACCACTGTCGGCCTGTCTTCGCGATAGGTCACGCCGAACCATGAGTCCGGCGAGCGCAGCACTTTGCATTTCGCCTGGCCGCCGGCGACCAGTTCGCCCACGGTGGCGGGGATGTAGCATTCGGATTTTTGTTCGCTGCCGGCGCGCTTCAGAAATTTTTCAAACTCCCCCTTGATCTGCGGGAACAGCGCGGGGGTGAAGCCCCAGAAATTCATCGAGACCGCTTCGTCGCCGGTGAGCGGGGTGATTTTGCCGTCCGGTCCGGTGTCCTTCGCGCCGGAGCCATCGCGCTCAATCTTCGTCAGTTCGACGATGTGCGTGAGGTAATTGTTTGCGTCCACACGCGAGACGCCGCGCGCCACGCTGCCGTGGTCGGACAAAGTGTTTTTCAAAATGAAGCCGACCATCGCGTAATCTTTCGTGCCGGAGGTGAGGTGCTGTGCGAGAACCTTGTAGGCGTTCCGTCCGTAAAAATCGTCGGCGTTGATGGCGGCAAAATCTTCCTTCAAGACATTTTCCGCCATGAGAATCGCGTGCGTCGTGCCCCACGGCTTGGTGCGGCAGGCAGGCAGGGAGAAGCCGGGAGGGAGCTTGTCGAGTTCTTGGAAGACGTATTCGACGGCGATGCGTTTCTCGAACCGCGCGCCGACAATCTCCCTGAACTGCGCCTCGATGTCCGAACGAATGACGAACACGAGCTTGCCGAAGCCGGCGCGCATCGCGTCGTAGATGGAGTAGTCAATGATCGTCTCGCCGTTCGGGCCGACGGGGTCAATCTGTTTAAGCCCGCCATAGCGACTTCCCATTCCGGCGGCCAGCACGAGCAATGTTGGTTTGGTCATAATGTTTTTATAATTGTTGCTGTCGTATCACTGTCAAAAATCCGGCGCGGCAAACTCGCGGCAAACTCCGTCAGCACTCCTGCTTTGGAGTGCGGCGACACGTCGCCGCTTTGTAACTGGGAGACATGTCTCCCAGTTACAAAGCGCGGTCATGAACGCGCACTCCCAAGCAGTAGCCTGCAAACGCGGCCTCACCGCCGTGGCTGCATCCCCGGCATCATGCCGCCGCCCATGCGCGACATCATTTTCTGCATCTTGCCCATCTTCTTCATCATCTGCTGCATTTCGTTGAACTTGTTCAGGAGCGTGTTCAGCTCCGCCACGCTCACGCCGCTGCCCTTGGCGATGCGGATGCGCCGCTTGGCGTTCAATATCTGCGGGCTCTGCCGCTCCTGCGGTGTCATGCCGCAGATCATCGCCTCCATGCGGATGAATTCCTTCTCTTGCTTGGATAAATTCCCCTGCTGCTTCAGCATCTCCGAGCCGCCGGGCAACATCTTCACGATGTTCTCCAGCGAACCCATCTGTTTCATCGCGCGCAACTGCTCGAGGAAATCCTCCAGAGTGAACTGCCCCTTGCGCATCTTCTCCTCCATGCGCCGGGCGTCGTCTTCGCTGACGACTTCGGCGGCGCGCTCGACAAGGCTGACCACATCGCCCATGCCGAGGATGCGCGAGGCCATGCGCTCGGGGTGGAACGGCTCAAACTCATCCAGCTTCTCGCCGACGCCCGCGAACTTGATGGGCTTGCCGGTGACGGACTTCATGCTCAACGCCGCGCCGCCACGCGCATCGCCATCGAGCTTGGTGAGAATGGAGCCGGTGATGCCCAGCGCCTGGTCGAAGTGGGTGGCGACGTTGACGGCTTCCTGACCGGTGGCGGCGTCGAGCACGAGCAGGATTTCCTGCGGCTTCACGAGGTCGCGCAGGCGGACGAGTTCCTGCACGAGCGGCCCGTCAATCTGCAACCGCCCGGCGGTGTCGAAGATAAGGGTGTTGCGGTTGGTTTCTGTGGCGAGGGCGAGGGCTTCGCGGGCGATTTTGAGGACGTCCGTTTCGCCGCGCTTCAAGAAGACGGGGATCTCAAGCTGCTTGCCGAGAGTTTCGAGCTGATCCATCGCAGCGGGACGATACACGTCCGCCGCGACGAGCAGTGGCGTGCGGCCCTGCTTGAGCAATAGTTTGGCGAGCTTGCCAGCCGAAGTGGTTTTGCCCGCGCCGTGCAGACCAACCAGCATCACGCAGGCGGGATTGCCGGAGAGGTTGAGCGCAGCGTTGGCGGAGCCGAGCAGGTCCACGAGTTCGTCGTGGATGATCTTGATGATCTGCTGGCCGGGCTGGACGCTGGCGATGACTTCCGCGCCGATGGCCTTGGTCTGGACGCGCTCGATGAAGTCGCGGGCGACCTTGAAGTTGACGTCAGCTTCGAGCAGGGCCATGCGGACTTCGCGCAGGGAATCCGCGACGTTGCTCTCGGAAATTTTACCGAGGCCACGCAGGTTGCGGAAGGCGTTCTGGAGTTTGCCGCTTAACGAATCGAACATCGGCACAGCGTAAAGTCCGGCGGCCGGAGTTCAAGGTTCAAAGTGGGTCGGGCAGGCCGGCGCGGGTCACGTGGTCTTCTTCCGCATGTAGTGGAGCTTCAGGCCGGGATAGTGTTCCTGCATGTTGGAGATTCGCACGAGCATCCACGGCTGGGTGTAGCTGTTCCCATATTTGGTGAAGGCCAGTTCGTCGGCGACGTAAACGGCGGAGTGCTTGATCTCCTGCTTGTCGTTCATGAACAAGATGAGGTCGCCGTAGAGATTGGGCTGGTCAATTTCATAGTAATTGGAATTGATATACTGCACGGCAAAGTCGGGATCGTTGTAGCGGTTGTCCAGTTGCGCGTTGCTGAAATTGAACGTGCTCCAGTGACAATCCATGTTCGGCTCGCCCGGTTGCGGCGGCAGCGGGTAGGTATAAAGCCGCTCGCGGGCGAACGGCGGCAGCAAGTAGGCGAAGCTGATTGTGCCGCCGTTCGGCAGTTCCTTGAGGGCTTCGAGCAACGGCCGGAGGTTGGTGAACCGCACGTTCTCCATGCGCCCCCAATACCCGGCGATCTTGTCAATGTCGCTGTCAGGACGGATGCAGAGCCGCGCCAGCACGGCGGATTGCCGGGACAAAGACCGCGCCATGGCCACGCGCCGCTCAAACGTCGGAATGCTTTTCAGCAGCACGGGGTAATCCACCAGATGCGTCGCAGCACCGCTACGGAACACCAACTTCTTCAGCACCACCACGTCCTCCTCATGCAGATGCGTGTCCGCAAAAATCGTCTCGATGCTGTCCTTCGGAAAAATGTAGGGGTAGTCGGCCAGCATATAAATGCCCTTGCCGTAAAAGCACGAGTAAAGTTGCTGCCGCGTTTCCGCACTCAACGACAGGATGAATTCATCGGTGGGCATGACCACCGCGGCGCTGCCCTGCATGAGAATCTTGCCGGTGGTCAGCAATGCCCCGGCCTGATCCGCGCTCAATCCGCAGGTGACGAGCCGATCACTGACTTGGGCTGTGGTCATACCCTGAAACGTCCACGTCACCGGCTGGACATCGCGCACCTCGCCGACCACGTATTCGACCGGCCGCTCCAGCCGAATGTTCTGCACCAACATCTCGCCCCACGGCCCCTTGCGCGTGTAAGTGTTCTTGTCCTGCTGGTCCGGATCGGGAATGTTGTTCGCGACGAACGAAATCGCCTTGCTGTGCGGATTGAAGAGCCGTCCGGCAACCAGCGCCGTCCCCGCGATCAGGCAGAGACTGAACGCAATCATCCCGATCAGATTGAACCGGAAAATATTCGGCGTCCCGGACTTTTCGTTTCCATTTTCCCCGCGAGTTGGTTTAGCCATATAAAAGAATCCCGCCGCAATGTATGCACCAAAACCTAAACTGCAAGGAGCAACCCAAAAAAACGTTGAGCGCGCAAGCCGCCGCCGAACCGTGGCGTCCGCACGCCCGCCTTGAACGGCGTGGCGCTGAAGTCCGCATCCACGCGCACCATGTTCGCGCGGAGTTCGGCCACGATAGGCTTGGCGCAGGCGATCAACGCTTCGTCGTCGTGGAGCATGAAATTAACTATTCCATGTAACACCAAGCCACCTTCGCGCTATCCTTATTTTGAAATGGCGAATCAAACATCCATTGCCGCAGCGGATGAACCACTCATCCGCGCCGCGCAGGCGGGCGATCACGACGCGTTTGCCGCCTTGCTCGACGCGCATTTGCCGCACGTCCGCACGTTTCTTGCGCTCAAAGCCCCTGTGCCGCAACTCGTGGATGAACTCGCGCACGACACGTTCGTCTTCGCCTTCCGACATCTCCAGGAGTTCCAGCCCGGCACATCGTTCCGCGCGTGGGTGCGGGCCATCGCTTGGAATCTGTTGCGCGCCGAGGTGCAGCGCTACGCCCGCGAACAGGTGCAACAGGAGAAATTCGCCGCCTGGCAAATGACTGAATGGGAAACAAACTCCGCTGAAGTCGCGCCATCCGCCGAAGCCGACCACCTCTACGACTGCCTCGCCCAACTCGACGGCCCGCTCCGCGAACTCGTCACGCTCAAATATCGCGACGACCATTCGACGGAAACCATCGCCGCCAAACTCAAGCGCAGCCTCGTCTGGGTGCGCGTGTCGCTCTTCCGCGTGCGCCGGCAATTGCGCGAGTGCATCGAGGCCAGACTCTCGGGGAGGCAGTCATGTTGACCGAACCGGAACTCATCGCTTATCTGGAGGATTCGCTTTCACCCGCCGACCGGCAGCGCGTCGCGGGCGAACTGGAGCGCGACCCGCAGCAACGCCGCCAGCTCATGCGGCAGGCGCAGATGGAACAAGCCCTCCGCGCGGCGCTCGGCGACGCCGCGAATGCGCGCGTGAAACAATCCGTGCTGACCGTTCTGCGCGGCGAGCAGGAAAGCGCGCTCAAGGAGCATGTGCTCGCGGACTTGGGCAGTCTTGCACCCGGAGCGCGGCGCGGCGCTCCGCGTGAACCACGGGGACTGGCGGCGCAATGCTCCGCGCTCCTTTCCTTGCTGCGCCGCCCGGCATGGGCGTTCAGTTTCGCGACCACCGGCGTCGCCATCTTCATGGGCATTTGGCTGGCGGTTCGCCCCGCCACAACGACGCCCGCCGTTGAAACACCGACGCAAGTTGTCCTCGCCACGGGCACGGTTTTTCCAAAACCCGGCGACATCATCCGCGCCGGGACGACCACTTCCGCCACCGTCACTTTCGCCGACGGCACAATTCTCCACCTCGAACCGGGAACGGAAATCCGCCTCGAATCCGTCACCAGACCGCCGCGCAACGGCGGCAAGCAACTCAAACTCAACTGCGGCTCGCTCTCTGCCGAGGTGGCCAAACAGCCGCCCGGTTTGCCGCTGCTCATCCAGACGCCGCACGCGCTTGTGACGGTGGTGGGCACGGAGTTCGATCTCACGGTGGGCACAAACCAGACGCAACTCGAAGTCGAGCATGGCCTGGTGGAATTTTCCGGCGCACGCGGCACAAAGCCCCTGGCCATTGCGGCGGGCGAACTGGCCGTGGTCACGAAGAGTTTGCCGCAGGCGCAACGGCTCGCGCGCAATCCATACCTCTGG
>JANMJO010000085.1:0-3692 GCA_031371425.1 Verrucomicrobiales bacterium
TGTTTGCCGAGTTTCTTGCGCGTGAGTTCGATGCCGGCGGTGATGTTGCCCCACTGGTCGCTGCCGCCGATCTGGAGTTCGCAATCCGCATCGCGGCGCAGCACCATGAAATCAAACGCCTGCAGCAGCATGTAGCTGAACTCGGTGTAGCTGATGCCCACTTCGCGGTCTTCCATGCGGGCGCGGACGGATTCTTTGGCGACCATCTGGTTGACGGAAAAATGTTTTCCGATGTCGCGCAGGAAGTCGAGGAACGCGATACCCGCCGTCCAACTCGCGTTGTCCACGAGGCGCGCGGGGTTTTGTTTCGTCTCGAAGTCGAGCAGCTTGGCGAGCTGCACTTTCACGCTGGCGATGTTGTGGTCGAGGAGTTCCTTGGTGAGGAGTTGGCGCTCGGCGGTTTTGCCGCTGGGGTCGCCGATGCTGCCAGTCGCACCGCCAGCGACGGCGATGGGGTGGTGGCCGAGGAGTTGGAAGCGGCGCAGCGCGAGGAGCGGGACGAGGTTGCCGACGTGGAGTGAATCTGCGGTGGGGTCGAAGCCGCAATACAAGGTGGTGGGCGCGGCGAGGCGCTTGGTCAGTTCTGCTGTGTCGGTGCAGTCGGCGACGAGGCCGCGCCATTGGAGTTCATCGAGAATGCTCACGCGCCAGAGGGTAAATCGCCGATAGCCGATTGCCAATCGCCAAACTGCCTGAAGGCGGAACGCCAAACCAAAATAAAAAGGGCGGGCTGTTTCCAGCCCGCCCTTTGTGAATTCGGACGCTGACTTATTCCTTCGAGTCGTCGGCGGCGTCGAAGGCGTGTTGCAGGGCGACGAGGTCTTCGCCGGGTTTCAGGGCGTCGAGCACGGCTTGCTCGGCCTTGAGCTGTTCGGGCGAGTAGGTGGCGGCTTTGATGGAGAGGCCGATGCGGCGGTCGGCGCGGTCAATCTTGATGACGCGGGCGGTGACTTCCTGGTCGGGCTTGAGGACGTTCTTGATTTTGTCCACGCGGTCTTCGCTGATCTGGGAGATGTGCACGAGGCCGTCGATTTCGTGTTGCAGGCCGACGAACGCGCCGAAGCTGGCGAGTTTGGTGACTTTGCCGCTGACGAGGTCGCCGACTTTGTAGAGGTCATCAATCTTTTCCCACGGGTCAACGCCGAGTTGTTTCATGCCGACGGCGATGCGTTGGTTGGCCTTGTCCACTTCGAGGACGACGGCTTCGACTTCGTCGCCCTTCTTCAGGACTTCGGAGGGGTGGTTGATTTTGCGTGTCCAGGAGACGTCGGAGACGTGGATCATGCCGTCCAGACCTTCTTCGAGTTCGATGAACGCGCCGTAGCTGGTGAGGTTGCGGATGACGCCTTTGACTTTGGTGCCGGCGGGGTATTTCTCGCTGGCTTTGTCCCAGGGGTTGGTTTCGAGCTGGCGCACGCCGAGGGAAATTTTCTGTTCCTCGCGGTTGATGCCGAGCACGACGGCTTCGATTTCCTGGTCTTGCTTGAGGACATCGCCGGGTTTGGCGATGCGCTTGGTCCAGGAGAGTTCGGTGACGTGGATGAGGCCTTCGACGCCGGGTTCGAGTTCGACGAATGCGCCGTAGGGCACGAGGTTGACGACCTTGCCTTTGACCTTCGCGCCGACGGGGTATTTGCTCTCGATGAGGTCCCACGGGTTGGCGAGCTTTTGCTTGAGGCCGAGGCTGACGCGTTCTTTTTCCTTGTTGATGTCGAGGACGACGACGTCGATGTCTTGGCCGACTTTGAGGATTTCGGAGGGATGGCCGATGCGGCCCCAGCTCATGTCGGTGATGTGGAGCAAGCCGTCGAGGCCGTTGAGGTCAATGAACGCGCCGAAGTCGGTGATGTTCTTGACGGTGCCTTTGCGGATGTCGCCGGGGGTCATGTCGGCGAGGAGCTTGGAACGCTTCTCGGTGCGCTCGGCTTCGATGAGTTCGCGGCGGGAGAGGACGATGTTCTGGCGCTCTTGGTTGATCTTGACGACCTTGAACTGGTAGGAGTTGCCGACGTATTGGGAGAGGTTCTTGGGGGTGATGACGTCAATCTGGGACGCGGGCAGGAAGGCCTCGACGCCGATGTTGACGATGACGCCGCCCTTGACGATGTCGGTGACTTTGCCGGTGATGATGCCGCCTTCGTTGCAGATGGAAAGGATGCGGTCCCAGTTTTGTTTGAATTGGGCTTTCTCGTGGGAGAGGACGACCATGCCGTCTTTGTCTTCGAGTTTTTCGATGAGGACATCAACCTCGCTGCCGACCTTGAGGGTTTTGAATTCAAGAAATTCATTGCCGGTGACGACGCCTTCGCTCTTGTAGCCGATGTCCACGAGGACTTCTTTGGCGCGGATTTCGATGATGATGCCTTTGACGATGTTGCCGGCGGCGAACGGCAATGCGCCGCGCTGCTTGAGGGCTTCTTCCATGGTGATCATAATTTTCCTGTGCTGTTGAACTGCGGGAGGCTAGGAACGCGCGAAAGCGCTTTCGAAGACTCCATTGCCTAACTGACCGAGCGCTGCGGGGGCAACGGAGGGTTGAGGGTTAGGTTGTTTGTTGACTGTTTTTTTTCAGCCTCAACCCCGACTCAAAATCGGGGCTTGTGAACATCCGCACACGCGGCGTTCGGGCGGGAGAGAGAATACGTGCGAAACGCGGTGGGGCAAGGTTAAATTGCCGGCAACTCGGGGCAGGTGACGCCGGTTGCCGATGCCGAATTAGCTCGCTACTCCCCGCGATTTCAGGGCATCATGTGGAATGACAGCAACCAAGCCGAAACGTTCCACCACCCGCAAGCCCCTCGAAACCGGACAGCTCTGGCGCATGGGCGAAGCCAATCTCAAGGTGGAAATGGTCGGCAAGTTGCTCGTCCATTACAAGCTCGCCAAGCCCAACGCCGTGCGCGTGGCGACTTCCATCGCCAGCATCACCACGCTGGAAAAATACATGAAGGCCAACAAGGCCGTCCTCGTTCAGCAGTAGTCGCAGCTCTTTCCTTTCTTCGTTTCCGCCAGGCCTTTTGGATTTCCTCCGCCTCCGGGCGCAGCTGTAAACTTGCATTTTCCACTGGCGAGCCCGTCGTCTTGGCGGTTTAATCTCCGCCACATGAAAATTATTCTCGCTTACTCCGGTGGCCTCGACACGTCCGTCCTGATGTCGTGGATCAAAGAAAAATACAACGCCGAGATGATCGGCTTCTGCGCCGACATCGGCCAGGAAGAGGAACTCGACGGCCTCGAAAAGAAAGCCATCAACACCGGTGCGTCGAAAATCTACATTGATAACCTCCAAGAAGAATTCGCCAAGGACTTCATCTATCCGATGATCCGCGCCGGGGCGATTTACGAAGGTCAATACTTCCTCGGCACGAGCATCGCCCGCCCGCTCATCGCCAAGCGCATGGTGGAAATTGCGCGCAAAGAAAAAGCCGACGCCATCGCACACGGCGCGACGGGCAAGGGCAACGATCAAGTCCGCTTCGAGCTCACCGCCGCCGCGCTCGCGCCGGACTTGCAGATCATCGCCCCGTGGCGCGACGAACGGTATCGCGCGGAATTTCCCGGTCGTCAGGAGATGATTGATTACTGCGCCAAGCACAAGATTCCCGTGCAGGCCAGCGCCAAGAAACCGTATTCGATGGACCGCAACCTCCTGCACATCTCCTACGAGGCCGGCATCCTCGAAGACCCGTGGT
>JANMJO010000174.1:0-1769 GCA_031371425.1 Verrucomicrobiales bacterium
TCCTTGATCACCACTCGATGATGTCCGCGCGCGCGAATGACAGCCACGGCGGCGAGCGCTGCTTCGAGTGTCTGCACAGCGATTCCCGCTGTGTCCTCATCACAGAGCCATGATTCCCTTTCACGCTGCGACAGGAAGCGCTGGACCAACGCCGCGCTCCACGCCTTGGAGTAGAGCGGCGCAATTTTTTCGTTGAAGCACTGTGCCGCGGGGCGGACCTCACCGGTGACGCTGGCAAAGAGCGGAGCGAACAATGCCACGCTGTCCGGCCCCCACGCCCAAGGGCGCAGGCGGCCGAGCTTGCGCTGGACGAGATCGGCCCAGCGCGTCGGCAAGTTGGACTCCACAAACTCCGGCAACGCGAAGCCCGCCTGCTTCAAACCGCTGAGAAATTCCACGCTGGGCCGTTCCGGCACGAGCACGATGTCGTCCTGCCGACCGAGGAACTGCGGCAGGTTCGCCAAATCGTGAGCGAGCTGAACCTGATGTTTGACTGGCGTGAAGGAC
Organism: Verrucomicrobiales bacterium; assembly: GCA_031371425.1. Taxonomy (GTDB): domain Bacteria; phylum Verrucomicrobiota; class Verrucomicrobiia; order Limisphaerales; family JAFMIX01; genus JAFMIX01. The sequence goes on from JANMJO010000174.1 coordinate 508, forward strand.
GCGCCCTGAGCGATGAAGCCCTCGGCAAAGGGATTGAAGACAAACACGCTCGGCGTGCGCCCCTTGGACTGAGCATAGACATCCAGCTCGGCGATGAACGTCGCGTCGAGACCCGCCGCGCGGCGGCCCGCGATGTTCAAGGTCAGTCCCTTGGCGCGCTGCGGAGAGAGCGGAAATTTCAACTGCCGACAGAAGGCTTCCCAGTCGCTCTCGTTCGGATTTTTCCAGCGACGAAACCATTTCAGCCCGTGGGCCACGTGCGCGATATCGTCGTGGTAAATTTTATCGAGCAACTTCGATGAGGCCTTGTCGCCCACCGCCGCGAAGCCGCGCGCGAAGTGCTGCGCAAAATCCAGGTTGGCCTGCTCGAAGGTCAGGCTCAGGCCCGCGACAAAATCCAGGGGCGTTTCCATCGGGGCGACCGCGCGCCAGAAATAGCCGCTCACCGGCAGTTCGCCGAACCGGACGCCACACTCCTCCATGCGCCGCAGGTAAAGGCGCGTGTGATCTTGCTCGTCCCGGAGCGTCTGGAGCACGCCCCGCCGGAACGCGGCGGGCGCATCGGGAAATTTCAAGAGCACCAGCGCCATCAACTCGGTGGCGAGCAGCTCGTGATTGGCGAAGAAGTGGAGCAGCCGCCCACGCTCCGCTTCCTTCTCAAGCTGATGCAGGCCGGGGAATTCCTTCTGGCCCGTGCTTGCTGATTTGAAATGCAGTTCGCGCGGACGACCGGGAAGCTCAGGCGTAAGAACGGGCGAGCCGGGATCTTCGTCGGTAATCTCGCCGGGACCACGGAGTTTTTCCTCCTGCGTGGTGGCAAACAAAACCTGTTCGGCAAAGGCGCGCAGTTCCATGCCGGCTTAGGTAATCGAGGACACTGGGCACGCGAACTTCATGGAGGGAGGGTTCAACAGCCGCGTGGTTGAGGCAACATCAATGCACGGTGCGCTTGGTTCTCTGTCAGCGCGAAAAACCGTCCACTTCGCGCTTCACATCACGCGCGGCGCTGTGATTAACTCCGCGCCGTGAACGTGAACCTCGGCATCTGGGACAAGCTGACCAAGCTCGCCATCTTCGTATTGTGCGTGCTGGCCGTGGCGCTGCTCGGGCTGTGGTATCTGCCGCTCATCAAGCACAACGAGCGTCTTCGCCAGGAACTGCTGCGGGTGGAAAACAAAATTCAAACCGAGGAGGAACTGACTTTTACCGCAGTGAAGAAACCAAACTATAGACGGCGCGGGTATATTAGGCTTTTTTTGCGT